>NZ_OEQB01000002.1 GCF_900240295.1 Megasphaera vaginalis (ex Bordigoni et al. 2020) | reverse complement strand
ATGTCTCAATTTCTTGAGACCTGCACTCTGGCGTTTCATTCGTTGCATTGTTCAGTTTTCAAAGGCCACGCCGCCGTTTGGCGACTCGTTTATCTTACCAAACTATTCCTAGTCTGTCAAGATCTTTCTTTGAAGCTTTATTCAAACTTCAAACCGACTGACGTCGAAAGCAGCAGGTATTGATTTATGTAAAAATCCTTTTACATAAATCAGGGCACAAAAAAACAACTTACATTGCGTATTTGATTTTCTGCACGTTAACCTCACTGGTGCAATCATCATATCACGCATTTTCTTTACTGTCAATATATTTATTCCTATTTTGTAACAATACCGTAAAATTCCCGACTATTCCCCTCTCAATGACGGTAAATCATCACTATTGCAATGAACGCGCAGAGATTTACCGCCATATCGATGGTTTACGGCAGTTGTCCGTATGCATCGTCGTCAACAGCTTCACACCATTCATTCGTCGCTCCCTCAGCCGGAACTTCAACTGCAATATGTGCAAACCAGCTGTCTTTTGCAGCACCGTGCCAATGCTTTACTTCAGGCGGGATATTGACAACATCACCAGGATGAAGTTCACGAGGCGCCTGGCCCCATTCCTGATAATAGCCTCTGCCGGACGTGCAGAATAATATCTGCCCTCCTTTGTGATGAATATGCCAATGATTCCGACAGCCCGGTTCAAAAGTAACATTGGCAGTAATAAGGCGTTCTGTCGTTAATATCTTCAAATAACTCTGACCGTTAAAATATTGCGCATAAGCATCATTAGGCTCTCCTAATCCAAAAACACCTGCTTTTTCTTTCGTCATACCTTGTCCCTCCTCAGTACATCACGATTATAGTCGGTGCATTTCGTATAAATTATAGAAAATTCCCGCTCTTCTGTCTAATGCCTATACTTTATTGATATCTATGCCTGTATATATTGCTTTTTAACAATAAAAAGACAGCCGCCGTAAACCTGCTTCAAAAAGCATCCATCATAAAAATACCGCTTTCCAATGGTTGCCGACAGCGACATCTCCAACTTCGTCATAATTATTTTTAGCATCTATTCATTTTTCTATTGCATCATTCTGTAATATTTGCTATAATTTTGTTAGTAGATAATCATTATTTATTAGTAAAAAATAATAATTACTATCATTAAAATTGCAAATTCAAGGAGGTTGTTTCATTATGAAAAAATTTGTTTGTGGTATCTGCGGTTACGTATTCGAAGGCGATGCCGCCCCTGAAAAGTGTCCGCAATGCGGCGCTCCCGCTTCCAAATTTACGGAACTGCAGGAAGGCGTAAAAGAATATGCCGACGAACATCGCGTCGGCGTTGCCAAAGGCGTTGATGAACGCATCATCGAAGGTCTCCGCATGAACTTCACAGGCGAATGCTCCGAAGTCGGCATGTATCTTGCCATGAGTCGTGTTGCCGATCGCCAGGGTTACCCGGAAGTCGCGGAAGCTTACAAGCGTATCGCCTTTGAAGAAGCCGAACACGCCGCAAAATTTGCTGAACTTCTCGGCGAAGTCGTTACAGACGATACCAAGACAAATCTCGAAATGCGTGCAGCCGCCGAACAAGGCGCTTGTGCAGGCAAGAAAGAAATCGCCACACTGGCAAAACAGTTAAATCTTGACGCGATCCACGATACGGTACACGAAATGGCAAAAGACGAAGCTCGTCACGGCCGCGTATTTGACGGTTTGCTCGCCCGCTATTTCCAGAAATAAAAATCCCGGGCATTTATCCATCCAGTTAAATAAACCATCAAAAAAAGACCTCTGCAGAGGTCTTTTTTGATGGTTTATTGCTGCTCTCTGCAGCACTTATTTTTACTGATGTTTACGCCGCCACCAGAGGAATGCGTAAACGGCAATAACGACAAATGTCAGTACCAGCAATCGTCCCCAATGTTCACGAATCAGTAACAGGTCATGTCCGAACCACACTTCAATGATAACGGCAGGGATTTTTCCGAACAGATTGGCTACAAAATGATCTTTATAAGATATATGGCTTAATGAACTGAGCGCCGTAACGACGACATTCGGAGAATACGGTATAGCCCGCCCGGCCATGATCGTCTTGACACAGCTGTACGAATCCAGCTTTTCCAGCATATTGCTCCGTTGAATCACTTTTTGCGCCTGTTTTCGCAGCAGTTTTCGCGTCAGGCGAAAACTGATCTCAATGCCAAGGACTTCTCCGATCCAAGAAATGACGATACCCGGTATCAATCCGAAGATTACGCCGTTTACAGTAAGGAACGGAATCGACGGAAGTCCGATGGCATTGATAAAAGCGATCATGAATATGCTGATCAGTATCGCCTCATAGCCAAAAGACGAGATATATGCCGTCAGCCCTTCCAAATCTCCGTCGATCAGGAGTTGCCACATAGTCGTATAGAAATCGGGCAAGATCAGCTGGATTCCCCAGAAAACGGCAATGATAGCTAAAAGGCCGACAAGTCGCAGCATCCAGCCCAAGGTTTTATCTGTCATAAACGGTATCTTTCCTTTTAGCGACTGCCGGAGCAGTCAAAATAGTAATGTGCCGGTTAATTCGCACATGCTGTCTCATGTTGCGAAAGACAGTATATCATGTAAATTTTATTATACCATATTTTTTTGTACGCAGAAAAGCTTACATCGCATGCCGACATGTCAAACGCTGTGCAGCGATAATGCCCTTAACAGCGGTGGGGCCGGAGCTGAGCGATTTTTTCGTTCAGGCGCTCTTCTGAATAAAAAACCTCTTCCAACGTAAGCCCTTGTGCCGGCGCCGTCGCACCCAAACGGGTCCGATCTTTGCCTGCAAGAATAGCGGAAAGATCAGTTTGGGAAAATCTGCCCAGGCCGACATCGACGAGACCGCCGGCAATATTCCGTACCATATGATATAAAAAGCCGTCACCGACAACATCAATGCAGATACCGGCCGATATTGGTTCAACAGTCAGAGAATATAGTGTTTTTACCGGGTTCATCGGCGTTGTATTGGCGCCTTCAAATGCCGAAAAATCATGTTTTCCCAAGAGCAGCGAAGCGCCTTCCCGCATTGCCTGCAAGTCCAGTTTCCTGCGAATGAACCAACTGTACCGCAGTAAAAACGGATCGTGGATCCTGCCGTTATTGATGATGTATCGATAATGCTTTCCTTTATTGTCATGGCGAACGCTGAAAGCATCGGTCATTTCCCGTGCTGAAAGTACGGCGATCGTACGCGGCAGGCAGCCTTTCATCGCGTAAGGAAGTTTTTCCGTAGGAATCGTGCCGGCGCCGTAAAAATTGACAACTTGACCGCGGGCATGAACACCGGCATCGGTTCTGGCCGCTCCATAAACAGTGATCTGCGTCCGGTAAATAGTTGCCAACGCTTCTTCCAGGCACTGCTGCACCGAAGGAGCTTTGGACTGCCGTTGGAAGCCGTAAAAGTCAGTACCGTCATACGCAACGACTAGACAGATATTCTTTTTCATATGCCCCACCGCAATACCGCCAAAACGACAGTGACGCCGAGAACGGCGAAAACAGCGACATAATCCCGATACGTATACACCAGCTCCGTCATTCTCGTCCGGCCTTCACCGCCGCGATAACACCGCGACTCCATCGCCGTCGCCAGATCGTCGGCGCGGCGAAAAGCGCTGACAAAAAGCGGAACCAATAAAGGAATCATATTTTTGCCGCGCTGCCACAAGCTGCCGCTCGTAAAATTCGCACCCCTCGCCGTCTGGGCTTTCATGATTCGATCCGTTTCCTCCAACAGCGTCGGAATAAACCGCATCGCAATCGTCATCATCATCGCCAGTTCGTGGGCAGGAACGCCGAAGCGCCGAAATGGATTCAGCAAATGTTCGATACCGTCGGTCAAAACGATCGGCGAAGTCGTATAGGTCAACAAAGAAGAAAAAACGATCAAGTAGACCAGCCTTGCCGTCATCAGCGCCCCTTGCGCGATGCCTTCGCGCGTAATGTGGAAAATGCCGTATTGCCAGATCGCTTCCCCCGGTGTCGTGAATAAATGGATACCCAGCGTAAAAGCGACAATAACCCAAAGGGGCTTGATCGATTTGACAATCAACCGCGGCGGCAATTTTGCCGTCAAAAAACAAGTAACTACGAAAGCCGTCACAATACCGTAAGAGACAAGGGAATCGGCAAAGAAAATGGCAACAATAAAAATCAACGTACAAACGATTTTAACGCGCGGGTCAAGTTTGTGAATAAACGAAACTCCCGGGAAATATTGACCTAACGTAATATCAGTGAGCATGCTCTGCCCCTTTCAGCGACGCATAAATGGACTCCGCGCCTTCTGCTACGGTTTTCACGCGCTCCTGTACCGGCAGACCGCGTCCGTGCAGATAACGCAATACATCCGTAACAGGCGGAACGGCAACACCTGCTTTGCGGAGTATCGCTTCCTCTTCAGAAAAGATCCGCAGCGGCTCACCGTCCAAAACAATATTACCGCCGTCAAGAACAATAAGTCGGTCAGCCATCTGTGCAATATCTTCCATATTATGGGAAACGAGGATAACCGTAATGCCTTTTTCACGGTGCCAACGCAATATTTCCGAAAATATCTCGCGTCTGCCGGCCGGATCCAGACCGGCAGACGGTTCATCGAGAATCAAATAGGCGGGATGAATGGCAATGACGCCGGCAATAGCCACGCGCCGCATCTGACCGCCACTCAGCCGAAACGGCGACCGAGCCGCGTAAGTTTCATAATCGAGACCGACAAACTCCATCGCTTCCTTGACACGTTCCTCGACAGCTTCTTCATTGAGTCCGAAATTACGGGGACCGAAGGCGATATCTTTTGCAATCGTTTCTTCAAATAATTGATATTCCGGGTATTGGAAAACCATGCCGACCGTATGCCGCATCGTCATAGCCTCCTTATCCTTTTTACCGATATTGATGCCGTCGACAGTAACCGTTCCTTCCGTCGGCTGCAACAAGCCGTTTAAAATCTGGACCAGCGTCGACTTTCCGGAACCGGTATGCCCGATAATTCCGACAAACTCACCGGCATGAATTTCCAAGTCTATATGATGGAGCGCCGTTTTTTCAAAAGGCGTTCCCACACCGTACGTATGCCGTACTCCCGTTAAAACAATGGACATAAAGAATCTCCCAACTCTTCCTTTGTGATGATCTGGCCGCTTACGGCAACGCCTTTTTCTCGCAGAAGCGCCGCCAACTCAGCGGCAACGGGCACGTCAAGCCCCATCGTCTGCAGTTTACGGACATGCGTAAAAACGTCGCGCGGCGTTCCTTCCAAGACAAGCTCGCCTTGATTCATGACGAGAACGCGGTCGGCTCGAACCGCTTCTTCCATGAAGTGCGTGATCAGAACGATGGTAATGCCTTCATCGTGCAGCTGTAAAAGCGTATCCATGACCTCGCGCCGCCCCTTCGGATCAAGCATTGCCGTCGGCTCGTCAAGGACGATGCAGCGGGACTGCATGGCCAGGATTCCGGCAATGGCGATACGCTGCTTTTGGCCGCCGCTCAACAGATGGGGGCCATGCTTGGCATACTGTGTCATCTGCACCCGTTCCAAAGCAGTCCGCACCCGTTCTTTTATTTCGGCAGAGGGAACGCCGAGATTTTCCGGACCGAATGCGACATCTTCTTCAACGACAGCTGCCACGATTTGATTATCCGGGTTCTGAAAAACCATCCCGACATGCTGCCTGATATTCCATAAATTTTCTTCTTGCGCCGTCTGCATGCCACAAACTTCACAACTGCCTTCCGTTGGCCGTAACAACGCGTTAAAATGCTTGGCCAACGTCGATTTTCCCGACCCGTTGGTTCCGATAATCGCAACAAATTCTCCTTCATCAATGGAAAAAGATACGTCTTTGACAGCGTAAACCGTGCGCCCCGCTTCATCCGTATAGGAATGACTCAAGTGATCCGCCTTCAACATAGGTATACTCATCGTACGCGACTCCTCTGTGCTCACGTTCATCCGATTGCCTCCGCTCTAACGCCGGCGCGGTTCGGCCGCAGCCGTTCCCTTGACCAGGGCCAGGAGAAAATACAAAACGACAGTGGCCGCCGCCGTGAATTGCCAGTATGCCGCAGCCCCGAGAACAGGCAAAATATAGCAGCAAGAATAGCTGGAAAAGGGAACGGCGAACAACCAGCCGCTTCGTCCCATATCCCGCAGGCGACGACTGCCGACAGAGATCTGCGCCCAAACGACGGGAACGGTCAACGCCAAAAAGATGACCGCAAAGAGCAGCGCCAAATCGATTCTGCCGATGAGCAACGCCTCTACCAGCCTACTGTACAGAATCAGCGAAAAAAAAGCTTGCCCGAACATCAGGACAAGAGTTCGCAAAACAAAGGGCTGCCGCTGTAAGGTGCCGGAAAAACGAAAATACTTTTCCTTTAACTCTCCAAAATCACGAAAACTGATGATGCTGTCTTCATCGGCTGAACCGACAGGCATTGATAACCCTTTATGGATACGCGCCGCAGAGCGAGTGCGTTTTTGTAGCTTTATCTTTTTTGGCTGATTCATGTCCGCCTCCCAAGGTCAATTACATCAAGCGCATCAGGCTTTCTTTCCTATGGTATCACATTCTGCTTTCGGACTCAAATTTTTTTCATAACTGTGGTACAATAAGCATGAATTACGACTACGCAAGGAGATGCTCTCATGGAAAAAAAGTATGAATCACAAACGATCGCGGGCACACGCGGATTATTTACGTTCAATTTTTTCTGCGAATCTATCATTACGGCCCTGCACACGCTGCTGCACATGCTGGAACACGCAGAAATACCGGCGCCGGAGGAACTGAGTAAGGTACCCAAAACGCTCTCCGATTTCGGCATGGCCTTACAAGAGGATTACGACCAAAAAGCAGTAAATTTATGCAGAATCAAAGAAGATATTCTCCGTTTTTACAAAGCAGCCTTCAAAGCCAATGACAAATTGGTACCGCTCTTGCCGACGGAAAACAACGAGATATTTTATTATTATCTATTGTATACGGAAGGCGTCAACCTGTTGTTTGCCAATTTTATGTATAGCCTGTGCAGTGATTTCCCGGAAAACGAAGACATGACGCCGGCTATTGCGGAAATACGGCAAGCGTTTTTAGCCGTATCGGAGTCCTATGAATAGGCAGTGATGCTTTCTTTCCTTCACTAAAGAAGAACAGTCGAAAGACGGCATTACAAAAACAACGCCTTGCCGCTTCCTCGTCCTTTTACCTGACTAAAAGGATTTCATGAATTCTTCTCGCTATTGATAAAATGCCATAGGAATATAAAAAAACCGTTTCGCCGCGAGAAGGCGAAACGGTTTTTCCTTTATGAAATGACAAAGAAATGGATAAACGCGACCAGTGCGACCACGAAGCGGTAGTAAGCAAACGAAGCCAACGTCGATTTATTCAGGAACTTCAGGAACCAGAGTACCGAAATATAGGCCACGACAAAAGCGACAATAAAGCCGATAAGGATCATGATCATGTCATTGCCGTTCAAGTCGGCAAGGCTTTTCAGCAAGTCGTAAAAACAAGCAATCATCATGACCGGCACGGCAATGATAAAAGAAAAATCCGCTGCCGCCTTGCGGCTGAGCCCTAAAAACAACCCGCCGGCTATCGTCGAGCCGGAACGTGAAAACCCCGGCCAGAGAGCCAAAATCTGGAAAGCGCCGACAAAAAAAGACTGGATAACCGTCAGTTCGTTAACATCATCACAAACAGTGCGGACACGGGATTTTTCAGCTGCCAACATAAAAAGACCGCCGATAATCAGGCCAATAATCACTGTCCCGGCAGAAAAAAGATACGTTTTAATCGCATGGTGAGCAAAAAAGCCGATAATCATAACCGGCACAATTCCAGCCGCGACATGAGCCAATGTCAGCCCCGTATCGCGGCGCCGCCAATTGACCGGAGACAAGAGATGCCAACAGCGGTATTGCTGCAGCATATATAAAAACTTGTCTTTATAGATGAGCAATACGGAAAGAATCGCTCCCAGCTGAATAAAGACCTCAAATACGCCGGCACGCACCCCGGTAAAGCCGAGCCAATCGCCGACAAGAATCATGTGTCCTGTCGAGGAGACAGGAAGGTACTCCGTAACCCCTTCTACGATGCCTAAAATAACGGCAATAATATAATCATTCACGCAATCATTCCTCCAAACGTCAAAAACAATACGTACTGCGTAGATTATAGCACAGCCACATGCGGAAAAAAAGACGCTATTCTTTCGAACAGCGTCTTTTTATCAGAGATCAATCCAGCGAAATGACATGATTGGGATTTTCGATTTTAAACTTAGCGTACTTCGGATCACCGTTGTGCTCAAAATACAGCGTATCGCCGTCCAAGGTCCCTCGCCAGCTGACGATGATCGGACATTCGCGGCTCAGTTCTTTCAGCATATGAATCGGATTTAAATTGAGAATCGGAGCAAAGAGAAAACTGACATTGTCAATCATAACAACGCGTGCATTGAGCCGATGTATAGCCGCAGAAATAAGTTCTGTAGCCTTTTCCGGTCGATCGGCCCGAGGCACTTCCAAAAACTCATCATCAAACAACTCTTTCGCTTCACAGATTTTCCAGCCATCCTGATAGGTCAGTTCACGGATTAATTTGCTTTTGCCCGATCCGGGACCGCCAATAAGAATCAACAACTTCTCCTCTTCTTGGGCAATGTACTTCCATCGTTTTAACACATCTGCATCTGTAACCATGAAAATCACCTTCATTTGCTAGTTTTATTTATATATTTATTATACTTGAAAGTCGTCACATAAGTAAAGGAATTTATCTACTTAAATTTCTCCCCCTTCTTCTCAGCCAGATCATACCGCCCCGCCGCGCTCTGCAAATCCGTAACAGGGCCGGTCAACAGGATCACATCGTCAATATACTGCCCGTCGTGGCGAACAACAAAGAGAAGCGATACATCTTTATCGTAGGGACTGTCATAATAGTACCCGTCGACGCCGGTCGCCCCGTCAGGCCCCCACTCGATCCTGCTCGGCTCGCCGTACAGCGCCAAAATCGTCGACAAATGGTATCCGATAGAGGCGCCGCGACCGGTATAGGCGCTGTTCGTCATCAGGAATACCTTATCGACGCGGGCCAGACGATCGGCCTCCAATCCATAATCGCCATATATCCAGAAATTCCCGCCGCTGCCCTTAAGCATGCTTTTCCACTTCGAATACGCGTTAAGATCAAAGGCCGTACGCGGCACAACGCCCATCAAGGTAAAGTCTCTCTCGTCTCGCCGAATCGGATCAAGGCGGCGTAAATCGTCTGCATACGGCGCCCGCGGCGCCATCATGGCAATCCGCTCGATCTTACGATCGGCGACGGCGAAAGCGAGGATTTCGCTTGCACCGGGATCTTCATAAAGGAAGTAGAACACATTGGCATCGGGATCGCGCAATATTTTTGCCGGCGCGCCGTAAGCACGCACCAACAGTTCGGCCACATTTTTCAAATAGATGCCGCGACCTGCAGCGATATCTTGCCCCTTCGCCAGGTAAACCGCTTCCACGCCGCCGCCCTTTATCTTTCCATCCTGCCCGGGCACTGCCGGCAAATGCGGATTGCGCAGAACGACGCGCAGCTCCAAGTCCGGCCGATCATACTCCAGCGTAGTGAAATGTTCCGTTACCTTGCGTTTGTCAGGCCGCCCGTACACGGAAAGTACCTTCGCCTCTTCATCGCCGCGGCGCAAGCTGCCAATAGTGAAATCAGCTTCTGTCAAAGGCGCAATCGCGATGGGTTGCACAGCATCACGATTAACGGATTGTACAGTCGAAGGCAGCGAAAAATGAAAACGCACACCGCCCGGCTGCGAGTCCGTTTCCTCATGCAATTGCGGCAATTCGTCCGCCCCAATCGCCGTATTTTGACGGGCGAAAGTATCTTTACCGTCCTCCACAGAAGGGTCTCCGCTTTTACGCACTGCCGTTTTTGCAGACGTAACAACACCGGCTTCATTTGTTGAAGCGACTGTCGGAACGGCGTCGCCGGCCCAAGCCGCCGTGCAGCCGAAAAGATACAGTCCGCCTAAAAGAATCCCTATACGCTTCATTCCTTACCTCCTCGACAGGTATTGAAAAAAACACCCTTTGAAACAACATTCCAAAGGGTGCGCAACAAGCAAACTATTTCTGTTCCGGACGACTTAACGGGAAAAGCAGGACATCACGTATAGATGCGCTGTTCGTCAAAAACATGACTAACCGGTCGATGCCGATGCCCAAACCGCCTGTCGGCGGCAAACCGTATTCCAAGGCGCGGCAATAATCTTCATCCATTTGATGCGCTTCGTCGTCACCTAATTCCCGTTCCTTCATCTGCTGCATAAAGCGATCCCGCTGATCCAGGGGATCATTTAATTCGGAGAAACCGTTTGCCAGCTCACGGCCATAGATAAAGGCTTCAAAACGATATGTCAGGAGAGGATTATCCCGGTCCTGCTTCGTTAACGGTGAAATCTCCAACGGATGACCGGTAATCACCGTCGGCTCGATCAAATTTTCTTCGACATAGTCTTCAAAACACCCGTTAATGATCTTGCCGATTCCGTCATGCTCCGTGTATTCCACATGGAGTTCATCGGCAATGGCCCGGGCCTCTTCCAACGTCGTGACAGCGGCAAAATCTTTTCCCGTATATTTGGCGACGGCTTCAATCATCGTCATACGATTCCACGGCGGCGTCAAATCAATGTCCTGATCGATATAGGTAATCTTCATCGTCCCGTAAAGTGACTGCGCCAAGCCGGATACCAGTTCTTCCGTCAGGGCGATTACGTCTTCCAGATCGCCGAATGCCTGATACAACTCAACAGTTGTGAACTCAGGATTATGACGCGTATCGATTCCTTCATTGCGGAAGCAGCGGTTCATTTCATAAACGCGTTCCAAGCCGCCGACAAGCAGACGCTTCAAATGAAGTTCCGGCGCGATTCGCAGAAAAATATCCATATCCAAAGCATTGTGGTGGGTCTTGAAAGGTCTGGCCGCAGCGCCGCCGGCAATATTATGAAGCATCGGCGTTTCCACTTCCAGAAAGCCGCGTTGATCCAGGTAAGCGCGAATGCCTTTAATAATTTTCGAACGCTTGATAAAGGTATCTTTAACCTCGGGATTGACAATAAGATCCAAATACCGTTGGCGATACCGCATTTCCTTGTCCGTCAACCCGTGAAATTTTTCCGGCAGCGGCCGCAGCGATTTCGACAATAACGTCCACGTTTCGACGCGAATCGTCGTTTCGCCTGTATGTGTCGTGAACACATCGCCGTCAACGCCGATAATATCCCCAATATCAAGAAGCTTGAAAAGCGTATACGATTCTTCTCCTAAAACGTCTTTGCGGAAATAAAGTTGAATTTCGCCGCTAATGTCACGGAGTACACAAAAAGCGGTCTTGCCATGACGGCGCAGCGCCATCAGCCGACCGGCAACGCGTACTTTCGTACCTGCCGCTTCCAGTGCCGCCGCTCCTTCTTTAATTTCTGCCGCATGATGATCCCATGCAAATTTCTGTCCGAAGGGATAAACTCCGGCATCTATGAATTGCTGCATTTTTTCGCGGCGCACGACCATTTGGTCATTTAACTTTTCCGCTTCCATCGCCATCGTTTCCGTACTGCGCATTTCCGACATGGTAACTCCTCCTGTGTTAATCTCCTGATTTTTATGCTTCCATCGGTAAGATACGATAGCTCAATTCGCCGGCAGGAGCCTTAACGGCTACGATGACGGGAGACGCCTTATCGATTTTCTTCCCCAAGATAGCGACGCCGACGGGGGATTCATTGGAAATGCGGTTGTTGAACGGATCGGCTTCAGCCGTGCCGACGACGGTATATTCAAACCGTTCACCCGTTTCCACATCTTCCAGGACAACCTTTGAACCGAGACGAACCGTATCTGTGCCGTCACCGGTCTCTTCAATTATTTTTGCCGTCCTGATTTTGCCTTCCAATTCGGCAATACGGCCTTCAATAAACGCTTGTTCATTTTTTGCATCATCATATTCCGAGTTTTCACTCAAATCACCAAGCGCGATGGCTTCCTGAATCCGTTTCGATACCTGAATGCGGCGAACCGATTTCAGTTCGGCCAACTCATCTTTTAATTTCTGCAGCCCTTCTTCGGTAATCAAAGTTTCCGTTGTATTCATGGTTATACTCCTTTGCCTGATCCTATGGTCTCAGCAGCAGGAAAAACGCCGCTGTCTGAATATGCAATTACGTTTAATTATATGCTTCCCTGAATACCTTGTCAATCCTTGGCAGCGGCATTGGCGCTCACTCCAGACAACCTCATAAGGCGGCTCTGGCGGCTTCGACGATGTGCCGGAATTCCGCCGGTGTCATCGCCTGATTCAACGCCTGTCGCAGGGCCGTAGACGCATATAGGCCTTTCGTATACCACGCCGCATGAGAACGCATTTCGCGCAAGCCTATGTAATCGCCCTTAAACGCCAACAGGCGGTCAAAGTGCTGCAGCAGCTGGTCATATCGTTCCTGCGCCGACGGCGGCGGAACGATTTCTCCGGTCTGCAAATACCGGCATATTTGCGGAAATATCCAGGGATTTCCCTGGGCGCCGCGCCCAATCATAACGCCGGCGCAGCCGGTCTCCCGGAACATCTGCAACGCCGTCGGCCCGTCACAGATATCGCCGTTACCGAAAACGGGGATCGATACGGCATCGACAACCTGTTTGATTTTCGTCCTGTCCGCTTTACCGCCGTAAAATTGTTCTCTCGTTCTGCCATGGACGATGACGGCGGCGGCACCGGCCGCTTCGGCCCGCTTGGCCAGCTCAGGCGCCGTAAAAGAACCTGCGTCCCAACCGGTGCGCATTTTTACTGTAACCGGCAGCGAAACGGCGCGAACAACGGCGGCAATAATGGCCGTCGCCAGCGGCAGATTAGTCAATAATGCAGCGCCTTCCCCGTTGCCGACCACCTTTTTGACGGGACAGCCCATATTAATATCGATCACATCAGCGCCGGCTTCCTCGGCAGCAGCGGCGCCGCGCGCCATGGTCTCCGGCTCATTGCCGAATAACTGCAACGAAAGCGGATGTTCCCGTTCATCAACACGCAACATTTCTCTCGTGTGCAGATTATGATAACAAATCCCCTTGGCGCTGACCATTTCCGTGCAAACCAAAGCCGCGCCATAGCTGCGGGCAATGACGCGGTACGGTAGATCGCAGACTCCGGCCATAGGAGCCAAGGCAACCGGCATATCCAATTGTAGGGAACCGAGGCGGAGCGGTTTAACGATTTCGTTCATAGATAATCCGCAATCCTTCAAGCGTCAGCATCGGTTCGACAACATCAATCGACTTCGCCTCGGGAGCAATGATCACGGCCAGGCCTCCCGTAGCAACGACCTTCGCCCTGCTTCCCAATTCCTTTTGCATCCGTGCCACCAACCCGTCAACTTGACCGACAAAGCCGTAAAACACGCCGGCTTGCATACTTTCAACCGTATTGCGGCAAATGACCTTGTCCGTGCGGCGAACTTCGATGCGCGGCAGCTTGGCCGTACGCTGCACTAAGGCTTCCGTTGAAATCCCAATACCCGGACAGATGGAGCCGCCCAAATAGACGCCCTTCCTGTCAACGGCGCAGAAGGTTGTCGCCGTTCCGAAATCGATAATGATAACGGGGCCGCCGTACATTTCATAAGCGGCAACGGCATTGACGATACGGTCGGCGCCAACTTCGCGCGGATTGTCATACTTAATGTCCATGCCGGTCTTGACACCCGGTCCGATGACCAACGGCACGAGGCCGAAATAACGCTGGCACATCCGTTCCAATGTAGGCATTACGGGCGGTACGACGGAAGAAATGATGATATCCTGAATCGCTTCGGCATCCACGCCGTTGGCATAAAACAGATTGCGGATCAGAACTCCGTATTCATCGGTCGTCCGCAAGCGGTCTGTTGAAATGCGCCAATGATCAAGCAACGCTTTACCGTCGAAGATACCCAGGACAATATTCGTATTGCCTACATCAATTACTAAAACCATAAGTTAACGATCTCCCCTGCAAAAATAAGTTAATTACGCCTTATATGATAACAGAGTTTCCCGTCCTTGAACAGTCTTTAAAAGAAATCGGCGCCCGCTTTTTTCAAGGCTCCGGCAATACGACTGCCGATGCCGACAGCCAACACAACTTTCACCGCATCGAAGGGAATAAACGGCAGCGCGCAAACGAGAAAGGCCTGACTCAACGTCATCGGTTTTTGCAGCAAGTACGTGTACGTCGCCGTAAACCAAACGGCGCCGATGAGATATACAATACACAGGGATAACAGTGCGATCCCCACCCTGCGAAACAACGTTCCCGCAGAAAGTCGGCAAAAACCGCAGACAAAAGCCTGGACGACAAAGCCGATCATGAAGCCGCCTAACGGACCGAGAACGATTGACGGCCCCGCCTGTGCCATGGCGAATACAGGGATACCGAAAAAGCCGAGCAGAATCCAGACGACGACGCTTAATGCGCCGTACCGCGGCCCCATGACGACGCCGGCCAAAACAACAGCGAAAACCTGAAGCGTATGGGGCACGGCGCCGATAGGCAGAGAAAGCTGTGATAAAATTCCGATAAGGGCCGCAAAAAAAGCGGCGCCAATCATTTTTTGCAAAGGCATTGCAATCCCTCCTTGTCATGAATATGGTGACGCTTCTATTGTAATGAGCCGTTATCATATTGTCAATAAAAAATATTTTTATCCAGGTTTACAATCATATTTATGCACCGGTCGCACACGAACATCTCCGGCCAAAATCGTTTCTTTTCTGCCGTCTGCCGCAACAACAATCAAGTTGCCGCTGTCATCGAGATCAACGGCGGTACCGATAATGTTTCCTTGCGGCAGCGCAACTCCCACTTCCGTTCCCAAGATGCACGATAATTCCTTCCATTCTTGCAGAATCGGCGCGAACCCGTCTTCCTTGGCAATCATATAATATTTTTCCAGCTGGCAAAGCACTTCTTGCAGCAATTTTTGCCGACTGACCGGTACTTGTTCCATGGCGAAGCTCGTGACAATACGACGCAGCTCAGGCGATACGTCTTCCTCTTTTAAGGATGTATTGATTCCCATTCCCAAAACAAGATAGTTTAATCGCTCCATGGAAGCATTTAATTCCGTCAGGATACCCACTAATTTGCGCCCCTTTACGAGCAAATCATTCGGCCATTTAATGGCGCATTGCACGCCCATATGGCGGATGGCTCTGGTCAGCGCAACTGCAGCTAAAAGCGTCATTTTGGCAACTTCCATCGGCAGAAAAGGCGGCCGTAAAATAAGCGAAAACCAAAGCCCCTGTGCAAAGGGGGAAAGAAAGGCGCGATCCAGACGACCGCGGCCGCCGAACTGCTCTTCCGCTAGCACCAGCGTACCTTCAGGCGCACCTTGATCGGCCAACTGCTTGGCAAGGGTGTTCGTCGAGGAAACCCTTTCATAATACGCAATTTCCCGTCCCAGAGTAACGGTCTTCAACCCGTCAAGAATGCGTTCTGGCGGCAGAAGTTCCGGCGCTTCATGCAGACAGTATCCCCGTTTCGTATGTGATTCGATCCGGTAATTCCGCTGTTTCAACAGCTGAATGTGCTTCCATACCGCCGTCCGCGAAATCCCCAGTTGCTCCGAAAGCTTTTGCCCTGAAATATATTCCCCTCTGTGTGCCAATAAATAATCCAGAATATCATTCCTCATGATTATCTCCGTTCCTCCTTTGCCGCCCAAGAGACGATCGTTTACGTATATAAAAAAGGCCGCGACACAGCGTCACGGCCTCATATGCGAATACAAACACTATGTGGTCCTTAATTTCCCCAGGGACTGCTTTCACTTTGCACGGCCAGCGTCCCGCTTTCCGTTGCTTCCGTCACAGCAACGGCAGGTTCAGGAGCCGTCAGCGAACCGTATTTGACGAGATTATCCACTTGCTCGCGATTGATCGTTTCCACCTCAATCAGCGCGTTTGCCATACTCTTTAAGGCATCCAGATGATCACGCAGCGTCTGCAATACATCTTCATAGGCCCGGGAAACGATATCATGCATTTCACTGTCGATCAACTCGGCAATGCCTTCGCCGTAATTGCGTTCATGACCTAAGTTTTTACCGAGAAAAACCTGTTCCTGTTGTTCGCCGAAAACCATCGGTCCCAACTTTTCGCTCATGCCGAGACGGGTAATCATTTGCCGTACGATCCGGGTAACGCTCTGTAAGTCGCCGGAAGCGCCGCTGCTGATTTCGTTGAAAACAATTTGTTCCGCAGCCCTGCCGCCTAAGGCAACACGGATCTGCGCCAAATAATACGATTTCGTTTCATACGACCTGTCTTCTTCAGGAAGCATCATCGTATAGCCGCCGGCACGGCCGCGGGGAATGATCGTCACCTTGTGGACGGGATCCGCGTCAGGCAGCAGATAAGCAATCAGCGCATGACCTGATTCGTGAACGGCAGTCAGGCGTTTTTCCTTATCGCTGATTACGTGACTGCGCCGTTCCGGCCCGAAGCTGACTTTTTCGCTGGCTTCTTCCAGTTCCGCCATGCCGATAATCCGCTTATCCGCTCTGGCAGCCAGCAACGCCGCTTCATTAAGCAGATTTCCCAGATCGGCTCCGGTAAAGCCCGGTGTCTTCTTGGCAATGGTTTTTAAATCTACGTCTTTTCCCAACGGTTTTCCCTTAGCATGCACTTCCAAGATTGCCAATCGGCCGCGCAAGTCGGGACGATCAACGGTAATCTGTCGGTCGAAACGGCCCGGACGCAGCAGCGCAGGGTCAAGAATATCGGGACGATTCGTTGCGGCAATCGTAATAATGCCTTCATTGGCGCCGAAGCCATCCATTTCAACCAACAGCTGATTCAGCGTCTGCTCCCGTTCGTCATGACCGCCGCCGAGACCGGCGCCGCGCTGGCGACCGACGGCATCGATTTCATCGATAAAGACAATGCACGGCGCATTCTTCTTCGCCTGGGAAAACAGATCGCGGACACGGGACGCTCCGACACCGACAAACATTTCCACGAAGTCGGAACCGCTGATACTGAAAAAGGGCACGCCGGCTTCGCCGGCAACGGCTCTTGCCAAAAGCGTCTTGCCCGTACCGGGAGGTCCGAAAAGAAGAACACCCTTGGGAATCTTCGCGCCGATAGTGTTATATTTGCCAGGATTGCGCAGAAAACCGACGATTTCCGACAATTCTTCCTTCGCTTCATCTTCGCCGGCCACATCTTTGAAAGAAACTTTTATCTTTCCTTCACCATGCATCTTGGCATGGCTCTTACCGAAATTCATCACCCTGCTGCCGCCGCCCTGAGTCTGCTGCATGATGAAAAACCAGACGCCGATGAGGATCAGTATGGGCAGCACCGAACTGAGCAGACTGACCCACCAGGCCGGCTGTTCCGGCGGCTTGGCCATGATATTGACTTCAGCTTCACGCAGCGCCGGTATCAAGGCCGCATCACTGGGCGCATAAGACGTGAACGACGTACCGTCTTTCAACTGCCCGACAATAGCATGATCTGCCGTAATTTGAACCGAATCGACCTTGTGCTGTTGCACCTGGTTGATAAAGTTCGTATATGTGATTTCCGACTTATCCGTCCGGGACGTCGTAAACATATCAAAAATGGATACGGCCACGACGATGAGAAGCAAATACAGTCCTACATTTCGAACAAATTTACTCAAAATACTGCTCCTTTCACATTCCTATATTCACACAGCCAAGAAGGCTGATATAGTTTTATCTTACCACACTTCGGAAAAAGCAACAAGAATTATTATTTATTATAAACTTCTTCTTTTAAGATTCCGATGTAGGGCAAGTTGCGATAGAAGCCGTTATAATCCAACCCGTAACCGACGACGAACGCATCGGGAACTTCAAAGCCGTTATAATCGACAGCCACATCGGCAATACGGCGTGACGGCTTGCTGAGAATCGTCGCCAGCCTGACGCTTTTTGCCCCTCGGTCTTGCAGCAGCGGCACCAACTTGCTCAACGTCGTTCCCGTATCGATAATATCCTCGACAATCAGAATATCCCGTCCCTCAACTTCACTGTCCAGGTCCTTCCGGATTTTAACAAATCCCGACGACGTTGTCGACGAACCGTAACTGGAACAGCTCAAAAAGTCAAATTCGACGGGTACCCGGATATGACGGGATAGATCCGTAAAAAAGGTAACAGCACCTTTCAAAATACCGCACAGCAAGATCGTCTTGCCTTCATAGTCGGCCGTGATCTGCGCTCCCAGTTCGGCAACGCGTTGTTGGATCTGTTCGGCAGTCAATAATATTTCTTTTACATCTTTATCCATTATACAGTCTCCTCCTGAATCCATCCTCGTATATAGTCCTCTCCCGCAGCGGGAAAATAACGGCTGTTAACGGCATACCCGCAAATCCAGATGATTTCCTGCCCGTTGCAGAGCAAGGGAATCTGATCGCGCCGGGATGCCGGAATTTTCTGATCAATAAAAAACTTCTTAAGCTTCTTCGTACTGCCGTTCTGCAAACAGATATAATCGCCGGGACGCCGATAGCGTAATTGCCAAGCCGTCACAGTTCCGCAGCGCAGCAATACGTTGTCTCGCACGGGCGGCGTAACGGCACCGGCCAGGACGACCTGCCGTTTGCCGAGACGGTAGCTACCCGGTCCGTTAACGGCGACGACAGACGCATCCGACGAAACCGCCGTTTTCCGTCGCGCCACAGGCGGCAGGAAACACAACTCGCGATAAGAGCGGACGACGCGGACACCTTTCATGCGAAATTCCTTGCCAGTCGCTTTTGCGGCCAAGGCCAGGATCGTTTCAACCTGTTGAAACGTAATCGGCGTTGCCGTCATCTTACTGACGCCGATACGAATAAGACGGCGACGCATGGCGACGGGCTGCGCCATCAATGCGTCAACGGACAGCGTCCAACCGCCGCTGCCAGGTCGCACGTATTTCCGCCCCAGTGCTGCAGCATAGGCACAAAGAAAATCGTCTTCTCCCTGCATGACCGCCGCCAGTCGATTCAAGTCTTCCGTAACAGCCGGATTGTACTGCCGCAGCAGCGGCAGTAAATCGAGACGCAATCGATTTCGCAAGTAGAATCGCTGAAAGTTGGTCTCGTCAATCTGTACCGGAAGCTTTCTCGCCGCAACGTAGGCTTCAATCTCACGACGCGTTACGCCTAAAAAGGGCCTGATAATATCCCGATTTCTCGCTCTCATGCCGCAGAGACCTGCAGTGCCGCTGCCGCGCAAAAAATGGTGCAGTACCGTTTCGGCCTGATCATCACGGTGATGCGCGACGGCGATAGCCGCCGCACCGACAGCGGCCGCCGTCTGCCGCAACAGACGGTAGCGCACTTTTCGGCCTGCCGTCTCAATTGATTCACGGGTTGCCGCAGCCAGCTGCGGTACACGAACGCGATGACAATAAAAAGCGCATTCCCGCTCCATTGCCGCTCGCTCAACGACGGCTGCTTCCCGATCGGCTGCGGCCCGAATACCATGGTGAACATAGCAGACAACCAGCCGCAACCGCCATTCCTGCCGCAGCCGGCTGAAAACATCGAGCAGCGCCAACGAGTCGGGCCCGCCGGAACAGGCAATAACGATACATTCATCTCGGTGCAACAAGCCGCTGTCACGGCAATATGCTGCCACTTTACGAACGAAATCCATAGGCACCTCCGTCAAAAAACCATCCGCGCCGCATCGTAAAAAGCTTCTTTGTAAAAAACGCCTTCCAACAGGTCCTTTTCACTGACGGAAAGAACTGTAAAGCCGTAATATTTCATGAAAGAACGCGCGATAATGAGACCGGTCACAATGATTTCGCTCCGCTCCGGCTGCAGTCCGGCGACATGTTTCCGCTCTTCAGGCGCCATTGCCGTCAGCCGGGAAATCTGGAAATTGAGCCGTTCCAGCGAAACGCTGTATCCTTCAATGCGTTTCGGATCATAGCAGGCAAGGCCCAAATCCATGGCTGCCAGCGTCGTCAACGTGCCGCCGACGCCAATCAGGTACTGCGTTTTTACCGGCAACGGCAGCCACGCCACGTTGCACCGAAGTTCAACGGCTGCTATCTCGGCGGCGGTTGTGAGCACACCTTCTGTCAAACGCACGGCACCGAGAGGATAGCTGTGCGTCGTAAGCATGGCGCCATTTTTACCGACAGTCATTTCACTGCTGCCGCCACCAATATCGAGCACGGTCACCAATCTTTCCGGAGGCACGGCGGCAGTGGCGCCGCAGAAGCTGAGACTTCCTTCTTCACGACCGGAAACGGTGCGGCAATTCCAGCCGAAACGACAGCGGATTTCAGCCAAAAAAGCCTGCCCGTCTTTGGCTTCCCGAACAGCGCTCGTAGCAACAGCGCAAACAGGAATCCCCGACAGCTGATGCGCCCATCGTTCCAACACGTCAAGCGACGCCTCTCGCCCGGGGGCCCACAAGCGCCCGGTTTTGCCTACATCCTTGCCAAGCCGCGTTGTCACCAACTCTTTAGGAGAAAACTGCCATTGCCCCGATCGATCGAGAAGCCCTTTCATCAGCCTCAAAGAATTGGAGCCAATATCGATAACAGCATAATTCTTGTATTCAGTCATAATCTCTCCGCCTCTATCCGAGATGTCATAAAACAAAAAGAGCATTCCCGCAGGAATACTCCTCTTCACCATATGATTCCCTCAAGCCGTCTATCAATCGGAGCGTCTGGCTCCTCTGCCGCCGCGTTTTGATTCCGTATTCCGCTTCAGATCCATAAGACGTTCGTCGCTGTCTTTCAAAAACTTACTGAGTCGATCTTCAAATGATGCCGGAGCTGCAGAACGGCGATTCTGATCAAAACTGCGATGCTGGCGGATTTCTTTTTTCGGATAAAATTCTTTTTTAGCCGGCGCCGCCTGGGTCTGTTTGATGGATAACCCGATTTTTCCTTTTTCGTCAACAGATAAGACTTTGACATTTACCTTATCCTGAACCTTCAAAAAATCATGGACATCCTTGACATACTCATTGGCAACTTCGGAAATATGAACCAAGCCGACCTTTTTGTCAGGTAATTCAATAAATGCACCAAACTTGGTAATGCCCGTTACAATGCCTTCCAGCACACTCCCTACTTCGATTGACATGCTGCTACATGATCCTCCTTAAAAATACGTAGTTAGTATATATCAAGCACATTATACCTACAATAATAAAAAAATTCAATTCCCAATCATAAATTTTCGCATCATTACCGCCGATACGGAATTTCTCCCGGCTTTGCCAGCCCGAATTGTTGCCGCGCCTTATTAGCAATTTCTTCCGGATCAAGCAATTTATCGTGCGCGGTCTGCAACGCCTGATTTTCTTGCTCCAACGCTTCACGTTCCTCTACGGTCCGCTTCATGTCCTGATGAATTACCCAGATCTGATACATCCTGCTGGTCAAAAGAATGCCGCCGAAAATCAAAATAACGACGATCAGCAGTTTATATTTTCTCTGTCCCGTTTTTTTTCTACGATTGCTGCGCCGCCTGCGCTCTGCCACATTGCCAGCCCCTCTCTGCGGATAAAGGAAACCTGTCTTATAAGTATACCGCGATTATCTTCGAAGATAAAGAGGGGCGCGCTCTTTTCCCCCGGCGCGTCAAGAAAACACGGTCTGTTGAGCAAATTCCACCTTGATGACAGTATTGCAAAACGATCGGTTTATCTGTATAATAAACAAGTACTCCAAAATATCTTCAGGGCAGGGTGTAATTCCCGATCGGCGGTATAGTCCGCGAACGTTGTACAGGCGTTGATTTGGTGCAATTCCAAAACCGACAGTATAGTCTGGATGAAAGAAGATATGAGTCGTGTTTTTTGCGCGACCCATGAACTCATCAAACGGCCCTGACGGCTCTTGCAGCCGACAGGGCTCTTATAATGTCAGGAGGTTTTATCATTGGAAAAGCATCAATACAACACCGTAGAAGAAGCGATTGCCGAATTGCAGGCCGGTCATTTGATCATCGTCACAGATGATCCGGATCGTGAAAACGAAGGCGATTTGATTTGCGCCGGTCAATTCTGCACGACAGAAATAATGAATTTTGTCGCCACCTATGGCAAAGGGCTGATCTGCATGCCTGTCAGCCAGGAATACGCCCATCGTCTCGGCCTGTACCCCATGGTCGGCGAAAACACGGATAATCACGAAACGGCATTCACCGTTTCGATTGATCACAAAGATACGACAACAGGTATTTCCGCCGTCGAGCGGGCGTTGACAGTTCGCAAATGTGCCGACGAAACGGTTCGCCCGGAAGATTTTCGACGTCCCGGACACATGTTCCCTCTCATCGCCAAAAAAGGCGGCGTTTTGGCCCGCAGCGGCCATACGGAAGCGACCGTCGATTTGATGCGGCTGGCAGGTCTGAAACAGGTCGGTATTTGCTGCGAGATCATGGCCGACAACGGTACGATGATGCAGACCCCGGATCTGTGGAAATTGGCCGACGAATATAAGTTGAAATTCATTACCATCCATGATCTTCAGAACTACTGCCGCCGTCACGACAAACATGTCAGTCGCGAAGCGGAAGCAAAAATGCCGACAAAATTCGGAAAATTCCGTATTTTCGGCTACGTCAACGATTTGACCGGCGAACATCACGTGGCCATGGTCAAAGGCGAGATCGGCGACGGAAAAGACTTGCTCTGCCGCGTTCACTCCGAATGTCTGACAGGCGATGTCTTCGGTTCGCAGCGCTGTGACTGCGGTGAACAGTTAGCGGCCGCCATGCACCAGATAGATAAAGAAGGCCGCGGCATTCTCCTGTACATGCGTCAGGAAGGGCGCGGTATCGGCTTGATTAACAAACTGAAGGCCTACATGCTGCAAGAACAAGGTTATGATACGGTAGAAGCCAACGAAAAGTTGGGCTTCGCTCCGGATCTGCGTGAATATTGGATCGGCGCGCAAATTCTGCAGGATTTGGGAGCAAAAGAAATTCGCCTTCTGACCAATAATCCGTTAAAAGTATACGGACTGGAAGGATTCGGCGTTGAAATCACCGAACGTGTTCCGATCGAAATGCGGCCGCAGGAATTCGATGAATTTTATTTGGAAACAAAGAAAAACAAAATGGGGCACATTCTTCCTCACTTAAAATAAAAGAAATATAGCTGCCTTTTCGGCAGCTATATTTCTTTTAACGTAAATTTTTCTTTTTTGTAATCAATCAGCCCTTCCGCTTTCATACGACTCAACTCGGACGACATGGCACTGCGATCTACGGATAAAAAATCTGCCAACTGCTGCCGGTTAAAATCGATACGGAACGTAGCCGATCGTCTGCTGCGAGCCTCGCCAGACAGATAGGCCATCAGCTTCTGACGCGTCGAGCGCTGTGATATATAGCGTATTTTGCGAGTCAAAATCAGATTTTTCTGCGCCATCAGCGCCAATAAATTGCTCACAAATTGTCCCTGCTGCGGTGTCAGCACGACACCGCCATGCAATATTTTGGTCACGTCGACAAAGATGATTTCCGCGTCTTCCGTGACGATAACGTCCACTTCCGATTGCGCATCAGGTAATGCGGCAAAAGCCTCGCCGAAGAGATTTCCCGCCTGTATACGCGCTAAAATATTGCGATTGCCCCAATAATCTTCCTGTACAATATGCACAATGCCTTTAACGACAAAGCCGATCGTCTTGATATCGTCGCCGGCATAAAAAACGAAGCTTCCTTTGCTGAATTTCCGTTTTCTGGCGCCCATGGATTCCAAAAACGGCCCGACATCGGCCGCATCCATATGATTAAACAAAACGGATTCCTTAATAATGGCAGTATACGTCTCCATATGATCCCCCCCCCGTTGCAAAAACAACATACATGCTGTTTTTATTGTACTATACTGGACGCAGAAACAAAAGTCCTGTCTATGAAAAATCGCTAAGGAGGATCGTCTATGAAGCGCAAGATTATTCACATTGACGAAGTGTTATGCACCGGTTGCGGCCGTTGCGCCGTTGCCTGCCATGAAAACGCCATCGCAATAGTGAACGGAAAGGCCCGTCTGCTGCGAGATGATTACTGTGACGGCCTCGGAAATTGTCTGCCCCACTGTCCGACAAACGCCATTACCGTTGAAGTCCGCGAAGCGGCAGCTTATGACGAAGCGGCCGTAAATGCCGGAAAGTTGACATCCTGTGCAGGCAGTCAGCCGCAAGCCCTGCCTCCTTCTCTCGCCAATAAAAACGCTGGCAAAAAAGAAGACGGCCCGCAGCCGTCTCAGTTGCGGCAATGGCCGGTTCAACTGCGTCTCGTGCCTACAAATGCGCCGTATTTCCATAACGCCCATCTGCTCGTTGCCGCCGATTGTACAGCATATGCCTACGCGTCTTTCCATCGTGACTTCATCTGCGGCAAAGTCACACTGATAGGTTGTCCGAAATTGGATACCGTCGATTACGAAGAAAAGTTAACGGAAATCATCAGGGCAAACGCGATTCGTTCGCTGACTGTCGTTCGTATGGAAGTCCCTTGTTGCAGCGGCATTGCGCAGGCGGCGGCACAGGCATTACGGCAAAGCGGCAAGAATATCCCCTTCCAAGTCGTAACGGTTTCTCTGGACGGAAAAGTACTTGCAGAAGCATAAACACAAAAAAAAGACCGCAGCAGCGGTCTTTTTTTTGTGTTTACACGTTCCATTCTTCTTTCACTGTAGAAAGGCACATAAATGTCTGTGATGACGTAACCATCGGTATCTCGTTCAATTGCGCCATCAAAAACTGCTCCAACTCATCAGGCGTTTTAACCAGCACCTTCAATAAATAATCAAAAGCGCCGACAATGTGATGGCACTCCAGTACCTGCGGAAACGACAGTATTTTAGAACGAAATTCGTCGTCGTTACCGTTCCGTTCAACATTCACCATAATAAACGCCGTCACATTGTAGCCTGTCTTACGCCGGCTGATCTTAGCGCCATATCCCTCGATAATCGAGTTGTGCTCCATCTTACGAATACGTTCGGCAACAGCAGGAATGGAAAGGCCGACTACTTTGCTGATTTCCGTAGCGGACGCTTTACCGTTCTTCTTTAAAATGCCTAAAATACTTTCATCAATATGATCCATCTTACCTACCATCCTCTATAATTTTTTGTTTCCACACTACTTATTATATTAAGATATTATAAAGGAAAAGTAAATATAAAAAATAATTAAAAAAATATTAATTTCTATCTTTTTTCTTTATTACCTTATTGTTCTAAATTAAAATCCCTATCCAAGTCCGAAAAATCTTTTTTGAATCCCTCTGTCATATAAACAGTCCCGTCCGTACCGGTGATCTCACATTCAACGCCTTCCATAGAGCGAATGAGCGCCATCCCTTTTTCCGGCCCGGCAATAAAGACGATCGTCGTCAACATGTCGCTGAGCATACCGGCATGAGGAATGTCGTTACGGACAATAATCGTGTCGCTCATGACACCGCTGCCGGCCGGACGGCCCGTTTGCGGGTCAAAAATATGATGATAACGAACGCCATCTTTTTCAAAAAAGCGTTCATAATCCCCGGAGGTGGACACATATGTATCCGAGACCGATACGATGCCCAGGTAGCGATCCGGTTCATCGGCGCGTGGATGCTTGATACCGATTTTCCAAGTTTTCCCCTTTGAGTTATGACCTGCGCCGTACATAGAACTGGCGCCTAAATTAATCAGCCCGTTCTTAATCCGATGTGCATCATATATTTTTCGAACTTCGTCAACGGCATATCCTTTGGCAATCCCGCCTAAATCAATGTACATGCCCTTTTTCGCCAGTTTTACACTGTTATCCTCGGGCCGGAGCAAGATATCGTGATAATTGACAAGGGCAAGAGCCGCTCGGATTTCTTCATCATCGGGAACACGCGCATGGTCGGTGCCGATTCCCCATAACTGCGAAATCGTTCCGATCGTAATATCCCAAGTTCCGTTCGTTTTTTCCGAATACGCTTTGGCAAAAGCAATCATCGTATATACAGCAGGATCAACCTGAACATAATCGAGTCCGGCATGCTGATTGATTTTGCTGACGTCGCTCTGCGGATTCTGGGCGCTGGCCAGACGATCTAATTCTTCTATCTTCGCATAACTTTCTTCCACAGCGTCCTTGGCTTCCTTACCGCTGGCCCGCAAGGAAATAGTCGTATCCATGGCAATCCCGCTTTTATCATAAGACTGCTCCGGACGCAAAGAGCATCCGGAGCAGTTTACGATAACCAGGAACGCTGCCATACCGATCAGTATAACGCGTCGCTTCCAGTTCATCTATTAACCTATTTTCTGTTCTGCCGTTTCAGATTTTGCAGCACTTACATAAGCGGCGATAGCACCTGTCGGACATTTAGGAACACACGTCGGCTCTTCACAAATGCGGCAAACTTCCGGATCGACGATAGCCAGATGATCGACGACCTTGACGCCGCCTTCATGCGTGCAGTTGCGAACGCAGAGACCGCAGCCTATACAAGCGGCGGAACATGCTTTTTTAGCCACTGCGCCGGCATCTTTAGAGCTGCAGCTTACGCTGACTTTGGCACTGACAGGCAACAACTCAATGACATGATTCGGGCAGACACTGGCACATTTCCCACAGCCTGTGCAAAGTAACTTGTCGACCAGCGGAAGACCGTTTGTCCCCATGGTCATGGCATTGAACGGACAGCTGCGTACGCAGTTTCCGAACCCGAGGCAGCCGAATTTACAAGATTTGGGCCCCTGCTGAATCTGTTTGGCAGCGGCACAGTCATGAACACCTTTGTATTCATAAGCTAATTTGGCAATGCCGTTACCGCCGCGGCAACGAACATGGGCAAACTTTGCTTCCGAAGCTTCTGCAACCTTGCCCGTCAATTCGGCAACGATAGCGGCAACTTCCGCTTTGCCGGGCACACAAAGATTGGGCGCGACATCCGGATCATTGACTACAGCTTCCGCGTATTTGGCGCAACCGGCAAAACCGCAGGCCCCGCACTGCCCTTGCGGCAAGGCTTCCTTTACTTCACCGATAAGCGGATTTTCTTCCATAGCGAATTTCTTATCTGCCAAAGCGAGGACGAAGCCAAAAACGATACCGACGCCAACCATGATGACAACGGCCATGATCGAAATAAATAAAGTTTGATTCATAATATCTGTTCAGCTCCTTTACGCTTACAACATGCCTGAGAAGCCCAAAAATGCGAGGGATAACATACCGGCTACGATGAAAGCGATAGGGGTCCCTTTAAGGGCATCCGGTACATCTGCAAAGTCAAGTTTTTCACGAGCGCTGGCCATTAAAATCAGGGCCAAAGCAAACCCTATACCGGAACCGACGGCAAAAACGATATTTTCGATAAAGTTATAGTTATTCGTAACACTCAGTACAGGAACTGACAATACGATACAGTTGGTCGCAATCAGCATCAGGTAAATCCCCCACATATTATACAGCGTAGGCGATTCCTTTTTGATGATAATTTCCAGAAGCTGTACGAAACTTGCGATCAAGACAACAAAAGTGATGGTACGCAAGAAAGTCAGATCAAAGGGAACTAAGATAAAGTTATAAACCAGCCAAGCAAGAATTGTGCTCAATGTAATGACAGAAGTTACGGCAAAGCCCATACCGATAGAAGCGTTGAGGTTCTTGGATACGCCGAAGAAAATACACAACCCTAAAAACTTGGTCAAGACGAAGTTGTTAATCAGTACTGCACCGATAAACAATGTAAAATAGGCGCCCATTATCCTTCACTTCCTTTCAGTTCTTTCAGCAGTTTTGCTTTTTCACGGGACTGGTTGTACATCTTGATACCGGCCATAAGGAAACCGATAAGCATAAAGGCTCCAGGCGGTAAGGCCATGATCAAAGCGGGCTGATAGGCAGGACCAAATAATTCAACGCCGGCAAAAGTGCCGTTGCCGATAATTTCGCGGATAACGGAAATAATAAACATGGCGATGGTAAACCCGACGCCCATGCCCATACCGTCAAGGAAGGAGACGACGATACCGTTTTTAGAAGCGATCGATTCTGCACGGGCAAGAATAATGGCGAAAACAACGACCAAATCGAGATATACGCCAAGGGCTTTATACAGATCAGGTGCAAAGGCCTGCAGGAACAATTGCACACAGGTAACAATCGTGGCAATACAGGTAATATATACAGGCACACGTACTTTTTTATTGATCGTCTTACGAATGATAGATACCACAACGTTATTGGAAGTAATAACGAACCATACGGTCAAGCCCATCGTCAAACCGTTGATAACGCTGGTAGTAACAGCCAAACCAGGACATAAGCTCAAGGCCAGAACGAAGTATGGGTTTTCTTCAATGACGCCTCTGCTGAATACTTTCCATAAGCTCATAATCAGTTACCTCCTAACTGTGCTGCTTTTTCGACAGCCTCTTTGACACCCAAAGTAACTGCACGGGAAGAAATCGTAGCACCCGTCATAGCCTGAATATGTTTCGTGTCGCTATGGTCTTTCGTAACTTCCAAGGCGTCGATTTTCTTTCCCTTGAACTGGCCGCGGAACGGATCTTTAGCCGCGCGGTCACCGAGACCCGGTGTTTCATTGGCTTCAAGCATCGTATAATCCATTACCGCACCGTCAGAGGAAACGGCCGTCAACATCTTGATCGGTCCGCCGTACCCTTTCGGTTCCGTCGGAATGATAAAAGCGACCTTCTGTCCGCCTTTTTGGGCAATGAACGTATCTTTTTCATTCGCTACCGGCACAAACGAATCAGCCGTAGGCACCAAAGCTTTCATCGACTCCTGTTTCATCTGTTCCGCTTTTACTTTCGCGATCGGACCTGTAACAAAATATACGGCGCCGATGATACATCCTGATACCAAACAAGTCAGGATCAGGTTGAGAGCAATCTTGAAAATGCTGCTTCCTGTAGTTTCTGACATTTTAGTTCGCCCCCTTTGCCTTTACTGAACCAAAGATGCGTGGTTTTACCAAACGGTCAATCAACGGTGTAACGGCATTCATCAACAAGATGGAGTAGCAGACACCTTCAGGATAACCGCCGAGAAGACGAATAAGGACCGTGATCAGTCCTGCGCCGAGAGCAAAAATTATCTGGCCTTTCAAAGTAATGGGAGCCGTAACCATATCAGTCGACATAAAGAATGCACCTATGATCAGACCGCCGGCCATCATATGAAAAAGGGGATCGCCGGAGAAAAGGCCCGTGCCTAAGGTTACGCCGCCGAAAATCCACATCATAATACCGACGGTGGCAATCATGACAACGGGAGCCTGCCATTTGACATAGCCTTTATAAATGAGGAAAAGCCCGCCAAGTACCAAGAGAACAGTTGAAGTTTCCCCCATCGAACCGTTGCGGAATCCGAAGAATAAGCTTTGGTACATAGTAGCCGGATCGCCGCCGAACAATTGGAGCAGCGCATCGTGACCGCCATGTTTCAAAACATTGAGCGGCGTAGCGCCGGCAACGCCGTCCACGACAGTTCCGTTCACCTGTGTCCACGTCGTCATGGCAACAGGCCAGGAAACCATCAAGCCGGCACGGCCGACATGCGCCGGATTAAACAGGTTATACCCCAATCCGCCCATCGACTGTTTACAGACCACAATAGCCAGGAAAGAGCCGACGATGCACATCCACCACGGCAGAAGCGGCGATACGCACATGGCCAAAAGAAGGCCGGTAATAACGGCACTGCCGTCTTTGATCGTAATTTTTTTGTGCAATAATTTTTCCCACAAATATTCAAAGGCAACAGCCGATACAATGGAAACAATGATATTGATTAAAGCGTTCATTCCAAAATAATATACGCCAAACGCGGCAGCCGGTACCAAAGCCGCTACAACGCTCCACATGATTTTGGAAATCGATTCATTACAACGGACATGCGGTGAAGATGATACAGTAAGTCTGACTTCCTGTGTGCCGCTCGCGCCCGCTCCGTTTGTCTGTCCTTTAATTTCTGGACTCATCTATTATCCCTTCTTCCGTTTATGACTTAGGCCTTGGCTTCCGCTTTGGCTTTTTCTGCTTGCTGCATAGCTTTCACTTGCGATTTCGCATTGCGGATATACTGTACGATGTTCCGTTTAGCCGGACAAGTAAATACGCAACTGCCGCATTCCACGCAATTCATGACACCGTATTCCATACATTTGTCCCACGCCTGGCAAGCAGAGAAAATACTTAATTGGCTGGGAATCAGCCCCATCGGACAGGCATCGACGCAACGTCCGCAACGAATGCAGGGATCTTCGACGCCAACCTGACATTTTTCAGGAGACAAAGCAACGATACCGGAAGCGCCTTTAGTGATGGGAACATCAAGCTGATATTGCGCCAATCCCATCATCGGGCCGCCGCCGATAACGCGATCCGGTTGCTTGGAAAAGCCGCCGCAGTAATCTAACGCATATTGGAACGGGGTCCCGATGCGAAGGAGCAGATTCTTCGGTTCGGCAATGCAATCTCCAGTCACCGTCGTAACACGTTCAATAAAGGGAATGCCATGACAAACGGCATCGGTAATAGCACAGACCGTGCCGACATTACTGACGACGCAGCCGACATTCATCGGCAAACCGCCCGGTTCGACTTCTCTTCCCGTAACGGCTTTAATCAGCATTTTTTCCGCGCCTTGCGGATATTTCGTCGGCAAAGCTTCAACGCTGACTTCAGGAATATCTTTAAAGGCTTCTTCCATAACCTTTACGGCGTCCATTTTATTATCTTCAATGCCGATGAACCCCTTGGTAACTCCTAACGCCTTCATGCAGATCTGCACGCCTGTAGCCAATTTATCCGCCCATTCGAGCATGGCACGATAATCGGCAGTTAAATACGGTTCACATTCGGCAGCGTTGACGATAAAGGTGTCAACAGGCTTATTCGGTGTCAATTTAACGTGCGCCGGGAACGTCGCACCGCCGCAACCAACAACACCGGCAGCCTTAATCAAGTCAATAATTTCCTTGCCGTCAAGCTGTTTCCAGTCATGTTCAGCAGGAAGACCTTCGACCCATTCGTCTTTTCCATCCGCTTTAATGACGACCGCCATACATGTAACCATCATGTTATGCGGCATAGGGGCTACCTTGACAACGTCACCGGAAGTCGAAGCGTGAATATCAGCGTGCAAAAATGCATCGCTGGTCCCTATGAGCTGCCCTTTCTTAACGTGGTCGCCAACCTTGACTGTCGGAGTACAAGGTGCACCAAAGTGCTGACTCATCGGGATGACTACTTGTTCCGGTACTGCCGGGGCTTCTATTGCTTTGTCCTTTGCATAGATTTTCCCATCGTCAGGATGGACCCCACCGATAAAGCTTTTCATCATCAAAAATCACCTCATTAATCTATTTAATGAAAATAATAAAAACAGTAAGCAATAACTCTGACGGAACTTACAACATGAGTCCGCTATAAAAAGCGTCCGTCTCTGAAACGAATCCGACACCTACGTTTCTTCCATTGTATCCCGTCAAGCGCTTATCCATCTGCCGGCGAAGACACGCCCCTTGCTTTTCAGGTTTTTGGATAAGAAAAAAGGTTTTTCGCTTATCCAAGCTGTCTTCTTCCATTCAATGTATACGCAAAAAGGGCCGATATGTACATAAAGGCACCCTTTCAGTCGTACCCATTATATCATTATATGTTTCAATATTCAATGTGAAAATTATCGCAAGCTAATCGTTTTAGCATAATTGATTCGCATTGTTTTTCAAGGATAATCAAAAGGCATACGCTGATCATATATAAATAATAATACACTCTTTCAGTATAAGTTTCTTCTTGCAAAGCACCGGCATATCCTCATCAACTGTGTTTCTTTCATGCTTATTTATTTGCAGGCAAACTTTAAGTTACCTCTGTAAAAAGAGAATTTTCTTTATAATTTAATATTCTGAGAGTTGCTGTTATTTTTTTCACATAATATCGTCAAAAAATCATAAAAAGGAGGCATTCTGTATACAGAATGCCTCCTTTTGCGAGTATCAGCTGTATTTACCGGCGTTCTTCTTTTCCCTTCAAAGCCGCATTGATCAAGCCGCGGAAAAGCGGATGCGCCTTTGTCGGACGCGACTTAAATTCAGGGTGAAACTGACAGCCCACAAACCAGGGATGATCGGGAATTTCAATAATTTCCACCAACCGATCATCCGGCGACGTACCGGAAAGAACCAATCCGGCAGCCGTTAATTCCGGACGGTATTTATTATTAAATTCCCAACGGTGACGATGACGTTCATAAATCAGCTTATCTCCATACACTTCATATGTCTTTGTTCCTTCCGAAAGTTTACAGGGATACACACCTAAACGCATTGTGCCGCCCTTATCGGAAATATCCACCTGATCGGGCATCAAATCAATGACCGGATAGGCGGCCGTTTCATTGAATTCCGAAGAGGTAGCGCCGTCCATACCGCACACGTGGCGGGCAAATTCCATAACGGCGCACTGCATGCCGAGACAAAGGCCCAAAAACGGCAGCTTATGCTCACGAGCGTATTGAATCGCGCGGACTTTGCCTTCAATACCGCGATTACCGAAACCGCCGGGAACAACGATCCCGTCAATATCCTTAAAGACATCTGCCATGGAAAGCGCCGGATTTTCCAAATATTCCGAATCAATCCAATGAATATTGACCTTTGCCTTATAAGCGATTCCCGCATGGCTCAACGCTTCGGCTACGCTCAAATAGGCGTCATGCAGAGCCACGTATTTTCCGACCAGCGCAATATCTACTTCTTTTTCCGTGTGGTAAATATCGTAAACCATCTTTTTCCAGTCATCCATGTCGCACGGCTTATCAGGCAGCGCCAGTTTATCCAGAACGATCTTATCCATGCCTTCTTCGGCCAACAACAGGGGAACCTCATAAATACTGTCAAGCGTCTTGTTTTGAATAACCGCATCTTTGTCAATATCACAGAAAAGAGCTAATTTTTCTTTCATCTCTTCTGAAAGCGGTTTCTCCGTACGGCAGACAATAATATCCGGTTGAATTCCAATGCTGCGCAGCTCTTTGACACTATGCTGCGTCGGTTTCGTTTTCAATTCTCCGGCCGCACCGATATAAGGAACAAGGGTGACGTGAATATACAGGACATCGTTACGTCCCACATCTTTGCGGATCTGCCGAATGGCCTCGAGAAAGGGCAGACTTTCAATATCACCGACGGTTCCTCCTATTTCGGTAATGACGACGTCGGCATTGTCTTCATCTCCTACACGGTAAACACGGTTTTTAATTTCATTGGTAATATGGGGAATAACCTGGACGGTATGTCCCAAATAATCACCGCGACGCTCCTTTTGCAGCACGGACCAGTATATCTTCCCCGTTGTGACATTGGAATTCTTGCCTAAATTGATATCGATAAACCGTTCATAATGCCCCAAATCCAGATCTGTTTCCGTGCCGTCATCGGTGACGAAGACTTCGCCATGCTGATACGGACTCATCGTTCCCGGGTCCACATTGATATAAGGATCGAATTTCTGAATCGTCACTTTAAACCCGCGGTTTTTCAGCAGCCGTCCTAACGCGGCCGCCGTAATCCCCTTGCCTAGTGAAGAGACAACGCCACCTGTTACAAATATATATTTAGCCATTTTTCCTCCCTGTCGAGCCGCCGCTCACAAAAAACATTACTTCATCCGGTCATTGCCTTGTTCCGCTACATTTCCTTCGGCGCGGAAATGCCGAGAACCGCCAGACTGTTAGCGATCGTAATCCGGACTGCCGTAATCAGTGCTAACCTCGCCTTTTCCAGTTCTTTGTCGGATTGAATGATATGACACTGGTTATAGAAGGTGTGAAACAGTCCTGCCAGTTCATGAACAAAATGAGCAAGACGATGCGGTTCTCTGTTGACAGCAGCCTTTTGGATCTCTTCGGGGAACGCCGTCATTTTCTTAATCAACGCCAATTCCGGTTCTTCACAGAGCCGGCTCCAATCGACATCATCCCATGTATCCGGTACGGTGCCGCCTTTTTCCTCGATTTGCCTATACACGCTGTATATCCGGGCATGTGCGTACTGAATATAGTAAACGGGGTTTTCATTACTCCGCGACGTCGCCAGGTCAAGATCAAAATCAAGTTGCGTGTCGAGGGAGCGCATGATAAAGAAATACCGAGCCGCATCGGTGCCGACTTCTTCAATCAATTCGTTCAAGGTGATTGCCTGTCCCGTCCGTTTCGACATCTTAACGACTTCACCGTTGCGGAAAAGGCTCACCATTTGCAACAGCAAAATTTCCAACCGCTGCGGATCATACCCGAGCGCCGCCATGGCAGCCTTGACGCGCGCCACATAGCCGTGATGATCGGCCCCCCAAATATTGATCAATGAATGAAAGCCGCGATCATATTTATTCTTGTGATAAGCGATGTCGGCAGCCAAATATGTCGGTACACCGTTATCGCGGATGACGACGCGATCCTTGTCATCACCGTAAGCAGTCGAACGCAACCATAACGCGCCGTCTTGTTCATAGACCTTACCGTCCCGCTTTAAAACGGCACATGCCGCTTCAATCGCCTGCGGATGCAGCGTCCGTTCGCTGAACCAACGGTCATAGTGCACATTAAAATGTTCCAAGTCACGTTTCAAGGCCTTCAGCTTTTCAGCATAAGCCCGATCTTTGAACAGTTCCAGCCTTGTCGCCTCATCCATCTCGAGATAAGCGGCGCCGTCCTGATCAATAATCGCCTGTGCCGTATCAATAATATCCTGTCCATGATAGCCGTTCTCGGGAATTTCCGCTTCTTTGCCGAGCAGTTGCAAATACCGGGCGTTGACGGATGCAGCCAGATTATTCATTTGATTGCCGGCGTCATTGATGTAGTATTCCGCTTCAACCCGGTAGCCGGCGGCGCGCAATAAATTTACCAACGCACTGCCGTATGCGGCACCGCGGCCGTGACCGACATGGAGAGGCCCCGTCGGATTCGCGCTGACATATTCCACCTGCACCGTATCGTCAGCGCGCAGCGGCGCTTGACCATAGGCCGATCCGGACGCCAGAATGCCTTTCAACGCGTCGTATAAAACCGTATGATTCAGAAAAAAATTAATAAAACCGGCACCGGCCACTTCCGCTTTATTCAGCCAAGAATACTCCATATGGGAAATAATCGTGTTTGCAATATCGCGCGGCGACCGTCTCGCAATGCGCGCCGACTGCATGGCAATGTTGCTGGCAAAATCCCCGAATTCCTTCTGCGGCGGAACTTCCAGCAAAACAGCAGGATAATCGCCGTCCGGCAATTCCCCGTTCCGGACAGCTTCTTGCAAAGCCGTCTGAATTCCCCGCGTCAACAGTTCTTTTAATTCCATTACGATTTATCCTCCCGCACTGTAATCGTTACCTGATTATAATTCGCCCCGACACCTTCAATCGTGACATCAAAACCGAGACGGATCGTGCCGACTCCGTCCCGCAAAGCGACATCACATTCATACGTTTTCATCGTCACACCCATGATACCGACCGGAGTCTCATAAGTAGAACGGCTCTCCCTGCCGACAGCATACTCCTGCCGCTGCTTGAGACTTCCCAAGCGCAGCAGACAAACCGTACCGTCTTCAGGAATTTTGATAACCGTCGTAACGCCGGCCATGCCGGTAATTTCACTCTCTTCGTAAACAATATATTGCGCCCGGTCTTTAGCATAGAATTTCCCTTCCGAAACAAGCTCTAACGTGATCTCTTCGCCGTTCTCATTTCGTTGAATGCTCTCTACCGTCACCAAAACAGGTTTCACGCTATTCTACCTTTCCTCATAACAATCTAATGGTACTATTATATAACAACTGATAGGAAAAATAAACCGAAAAAAATCACTTCATTTCAATCAGATCGGGCCAATATTTATAAGGCATAAAAGAGCGCCGCAACAATTCATTGCGGCGTTCTTCAATCGCCGCGGTACGGTAATACCGTTGCCACAAGCTTTGCCAGCAAAGTTCTTCCGCCGCCAGATCAGGAGACCGTGAGCAGGGAATTTCAACGATAGCCGTCTCATGTTGTTCATACAACACGCCAACGCCGCGACGACGATCGTGGATAATCCAACGCTCTTCGGGAAAACGGCGTATGAAATGCGGCGCCAAAAGAGGGACGACGGCGGCAGTCGGCGCAACAGGTCCATAGAGCATCCCGTCCGACAATTTCTGAAAACGAAGAAGTCCCAAAAGTTTATGTCGTTCATTCCCCGTCTTTTGCGCCCACAACCGCGTCTGCCAAATCAGCTCGTCACTCAAGTGCCGTCGCCAGGTCTGCCGCCAAGTAAAGAGCCGGCGGATATAATACAATAATACGGGCTCCCGTTCAGCCGTTTCCGCCAAAAAAGCGTAATACAGAAAGTGCACCGCCTCCTTACCGCAAGACGCCTTCAGCCCCTGCAGAACGCGAACCGCTTTACCCGCATCGGTGCCGACTTCCTTCTCCTGCCCGAATAAAGAGCGCTCTGCATCGCTATGGATATGGGCGACATGCCGTATCCCGTCATGATAAGCATCAAAAACAGCGGTGAGAAAGCCGAAAAAAGTTCCGTCATAATGATAATTCACGAGGCACCTCCCGTTTCATCGAAAAGACTCACGGCTTCGTAAGCCTGAGAGGCTTCTTGCAGCAATAAGCGTTGGCGAACGGTCTCGAGGCGGTAAACGCCGCCATAATACTTACCTCGGCAGGTAATAAAATATTTTGCACGCTTAAAAATGATTCCGAACCGGCGCAGCGAATCATAAGAGAGCCATGCCGAACGGCGCGCCGCACAAATGCGGCGCGCCGAGAGAACGCCGATACCGGGCACGCGAAGCAGCATGTGATAAGACGCTTTATTGATCTCTACAGGAAAGCATTCGGGGTGCCGCAAAGCCCAGCAGGTCTTCGGATCAAGGCGAGTGTCAAAATCGGGTAACGCTTCCGATAATATTTCATCGGCACGAAACTGATAGAAACGCAGTAGCCAATCAGCCTGATAAAGACGGTGTTCCCGTAAGAGGGGCGGCCGGGACGGAGCCGGTAACCGCGGATCCGTTACAGCCGGCACATAAGCGGAATAGTAGACCCGCTTCAACGACATCCGCCTATATAGGGCTTCAGACAACTGCAGAATCGTGCGATCACTGTCCGCCGTCGCGCCGACGATAAGCTGCGTCGTCTGTCCCGCCGGCACAAATGCCGGAACCTTTTTACTATGCTTTCGTTCCTCAGCCCGTTCCGCCGATCGCCGCTTCACTTCCCGCATCGGCACTAAGATCGTCTCTTTTGTCTTTTGCGGGGCAAGAAGCTTCAATCCGGCGGCAGAAGGCAATTCGATATTAATGCTCAGGCGATCAACGTACGAGCCGAGCCTGCTGATCAATTCCGGCGCCGTACCGGGAATTCCCTTCATGTGAACATAGCCGTTAAAACTATATTCATCTCGTAAGATACGCGCCGTTTCAATCAGCAATTCCGTTGTATAATCGGGCGAACGCCAGACGCCGGAGCTGAGAAACAGCCCTTCAATATAATTACGGCGATAAAACTGAATCGTCAACATCGCAATTTCGGCCGGCGAAAAAGCGGTCCGTTCCGTATCGCGACTGCAACGATTCACACAATAAACGCAATCATATATACAATGATTGGTCATTAATACCTTTAATAAGGAAATGCACCTGCCATCTGCCGACCACGAATGACAAATTCCGGATATGGCCCCATTCCCGATGCCGCCTGTCGTATTTTTTCGGGAACTGCCACTGGACGAACAGGAGGCATCATATTTTGCGGCATCGCTGAGCAACGCCAACTTCTTCTGCATCGTATCCCAGTCCATGATTCTACCTCTCTTTTTTTTCTATCATAGCACAGCGTCGCGCCTCTTTCAAACATTTGTTCGCCCTTAGCACCCAAAAAACACCCTGCAGCAAGCTGCAGGGCATTTCTTCTTCATAAGTCGTTTTACCTTCAAAGGACGTGTTTCGAAACAACGCCGTTCACGATAACTGCAACGTCTCTCCTGTTTCCTACCGCTACAGTCCGAGGCCTTCTTTCAACTTGGCAAAAATTTTTTCTTCCTCTTCCGTCATGGGGCGTCCTAAGTCCAGATTCAATTCTTCTCCTGTATTCCTGACTTCACTTTCCTTATGAGCATCGCCGCTCTTGGCCGTATTATCACGGATGATCATCATATCGCCTCCTCAACATTCCGTTTCCTTATTATAACATTGCCGGCAACAATCGAAAAGGCTGTCCGTAATATAGAAAGACTGCCCTAAAGGGCAGTCTTTCTATATTATACCAAGGTATCCGGGTCGGGATATGCTTTGTAATCTTCGGAAATTTCATCAGCCATAGACTCAATAACACATTCTTCATTGTCCTGGAGCGACGACCTCATATCAATCGTTGTCGGGAAAAGTTCACAATTCTTGAAAACGTTTTCGACATAGTTCATCATTTCCTTATGCGCCACAGAACGCCAGCTATGACAACCCAATACTGCGATTTTTCGATTCTGGAAGAGAAGCGTGCTCATATCATGCAGCAAATTTTCCATAGGCAGGTACAGGTTCAAATTATATGTCGGCGCAGCCAGCACCAGATGACTGTATTCCCACGCCTTGGCCGAAATAAAAGACGGATGGGTTTTGGATACGTCATAGAGATGAATGTTCCGCACGCCCCGTTCGCTCAATTTCTGCGCCAAGACATTCACGGCACGGGCCGTATTTCCGTAAATTGACGCAAAAGCAATGAGAACGCCTTTTTTCTCCGGCTGATACTGAGCCCAATGAAGGTATTTATCAATAATATACTTAATCGTTTCAGGAGTGCGGAAAACGAGTCCGTGAATAGGGCAAAGGCAATCAATTTGCAAAGCCGCAGCTTTTTTCAGCACATTCATGACCTGAACGCCATATTTTCCGACAATATTTACATAGTAACGGCGGGCCGGATCAAGGTAATATTCATCAAAATCGACTTGATCGGCAAAGATGTTGCCGACAGTACCGAACATACCGAAAGCATCGGCCGTAAACAAAAATTTATCTGTCAGATCGTAGGACATGAACACTTCAGGCCAATGAACCATCGGCGCCTTGATAAATTGAAGAACATGCTTACCCAGCTTTAATTGGTCGCCGTCTTTGATCGGTATGTAGTTATCCGGCATAGGATGACGATAGAACTGTTCAAAGAGTTGAAAAGTCTGGGCTTGACCGATGATCTTGACATCGGGATATTTTTCAATCAACGCCAGCGCAGAACTCGCATGATCCGGCTCCATGTGTTGAATGACAAAATAGTCCAACTTTCTCCCGTGCAGCAAGTATTCCACATTTTCCAAAAACTCGTCGCGGCAGCTTTTATCCATTGAATCGAGAAGACAAGTCTTCTCATCGTCGATAAAATACGTAATATAGGAAACACCTTCCGGAATCGGCAGAACCCGTTCAAACATTTGGGTGCCGAAATCGTTGCAGCCTACCCAATAAATACCGTTTTTAATTTCTTGTACACAATGCATGCTTCCAAATACCTCCTCTGTAATATCTACACGACATCTGCTACGTTACCTGATACCCGCTTTTTTTATTGTATCATCTTTTTTTTAATTTGTTAATATGAAACCAACGTTACGCCAGACTATTTTTCTTTTCCCTTTGCCGGCTGCGTTGTGTCATTGCCGCTCGAGTTGTCATCGGTATCACGGCTGCCGCTCTGATCATTCGAACCGGCGGACTTGCTGCGATTCGTCACCTTCGGCTGTACCTTCTTCTCCACTTTCTTGACGTCCTTTGAAGCGATCGTATTCGCCTCATCCACAATACGCTGCACCAATTCTTCCAGCGCCCCGCTGTCTGCTTCGGAAATCTTACCTTGATTATCCTGTAAAAGAGCTCGCGCCTGATCGGCCAACGAAGCCGCTTCGTTCCGCGCTTCGGCACGACTGAGCTTCCCTGCTTCATAGCGCCGATTCAGCTCCCGCAACGACGCCGACAGTTCCAGTGACTTACTCCGTACCTTGGACATGGTGATTTCCTTTTCGCGCTGCCGCTGTGATTCTTCTTCCTTCGCTTTTCGTTCTTCTTCCTGCTGCAATCGTTTCTCTTCTTCCTGTTGCTGTGCCACTGACTGCAAAGTCGACGACGTAATATGCGTACCGGCATAATAATCATACGCCATGTACCCTAAAATGAATACCGGCACCAAGAGCAAAAAGATCTCCACCGTCCGCATGCGCGACGCCTGCTTCCAGCTGATCATGTTCCGACGGCGGTGTTCCATCACCAATACGATACAAACAAACAATATAATGAAAAATAAAAGGCCGTAAATCGTTAACTTATGCCAAACCGTTGCCTGCAACTGAAGCCGGGCATTTTGAGTATTACTAAGTTTCCACGTATAGGTACTGCTCTGCTGATCACTAGTCGTACTGTTACTCTTTACCTGCGCACCGGAAGGAAAAGAAACGCTGTATTCCAGATCGCTGCCGTCTTCCGCCGTCGGCCGTCCCAGTTGGAGCCGACTCATGCTGCTATCGGTATACAGATAATCAATGTAATACATCGTACAAATCAAACCGTCGTGCGTTCTGTGAACGATTTTGTCAATAGAGCTGCGGTTCGCATTTTCCGTCGTAATCGTTTTCATGGCGCGAAAGCCTTCTCCGTTGCTGTTGCTGTAATCCATGATCATATAATCACGTTTTTGAAAATCATCAGCATCATCGCGCAGCGCTTTCTGCCCGCTGTCGCTGTCGGAAACTTTCAAAATATCCTGCGTTTCACTGCCGTCATCATGGATAATCGTCTGTGCCCGAAAGCCGGACAACAGCAGAAAAGCCAGGATTAATACAAACGACACCGCTATCTGCCAAGATCTCTTCATATACGCTATCACCTCCTCACCAGTTAAGATTCGTCCTGCGGCGGTACCATGCCGGGTTCGACAATGCGAATCTGCTGCCCTTTACTCTGAGCCGGCTGCTTACCGCGCCGCGTCGCTTCGACGGCTGCTCCGCTGCTGCATGATTCCAACGGCACACCGTTGACATACACCCCTTCGACAACGCCTTTGCCGCGCTTGATGCGGATGCTGGCAATAACACTGTCGGACGCGTTAATATCATAGATGCCGTCGCGCTTATCTGCAGCTATGCGATAGCGATCGAAAGGAACTTGAAACTGAATCGTGCTGCCGTCAAAGGCAACAGCCGTCGCTTCCATATAATCAGCATTACGTTGAGACGGTTTAGACGCGGAAGCGCCTTGTATCTCCATCAAGCCGGCCGCATCCCGGGAAATGGTGACATAAATCGTCTGCCCTTCTGCCGGCGGCACGTCGTCAAGCCATGCCGTCGTATCCTCAGGAAAGATGACATGAATATAGTCGGTACCGAACGGTCCCGTTTCCAGGCGCGGTAAGCACCGCCACTGATAGGGAATTCCGTCAACGGAAATATTATAATAACGCCAACTGAAATAAAAAAGCATTCCCATTTGCACGATGACGACGAAAAGGCAGAGCCCCAGCATGACCGTGCGATTGAAGAATTCCGTTACTCCTTTCATTATCGTCGCTCTCCTTCCTGCGACCACGGTGAATGACTGAACACCTTTTCCCGCTTCGGCGCAACGCCGCTATTCGTCCAAGGCGACGTTGCACCGCCAGCCGGTGTTGCCGCGGAAGATGCGCTCCACGGCGATGGTTCGGCCTTTTTCCGTTCATCCCGTGAGCTGCTTTGCGAAAAAACACCTGAACCGCCTGCGGGAATATCTTCGGGAGAATGAAATACGGGTTCTACAAAAAGAGAACTTTCTGTTTTTCTCGGTATTACCGTGTCGACAGCCGTCATGTTTACCGAAGCCCCATCATCCAATTGCATCCAAGACGGCGCTTCCTCTTGCGTCGCTGACACGCCCGTTTCTCCATCCCGCTCATGTACGGCAGCCCGTTTCTTTTCTTTTCGCACAGACGTAACCGTTTTCGTCACATTCAACGAACGCCCGCTCTTTCCTTTTTTCCGCATCAGCCGTCTTCCTTGAATAAACAAAAGAAATAATACGGCCGCAGTTACAACAAGTACGGCCGGTGAAAATACACCGCCTGCCGAAATTGCGCAGACTAAAAGGACCAATACGATGATGCCGAAGCGAAGATGCCCCAGATGGCCCGGTTTCAAGCCTTGAAGAAGCTCATATCCTCCGATAAAAATCGCATATACCGCGGACAGCAACAACGGCAGCGACGAATAAATGCCGCTGCGCACCAATAGTGTCTCGCCGCCTAAAAGCAGCGGAATCACGACATATAACAGCGGGCTCCAAAGAACCTTTTTCACCTCTTTGGCCAACAACCCGATCATTACGGCAAAAAGAGCCAACACCATTGCCGTCATTGTCCAATGAAACCCTTCAATGGCGGCAATGCCGTTCCAAACAGGGGGCAAACAAGAAAGCAGCAACGATCCGGCGGCGGCAAAACGCCCGAACCAACGAAACGGCACCCCGTACGCTTTGTGAATATCGATAGAATATCCAATAAGCATCATAGTCACAGCCAGCGACGCTAACAGCAAAAAGGGAATATATTCTTCCGTTATCATCGCTATGCCGAATGACGTATACAGTGTAATAGTCATGAGCCAAGAGAAAACGGAAAGACGCAGTTCATCCCCTTGCTTCATAAAAACGCCATAAAGCGGCAGCGGCAAAAGCAACAGAAACCACATAAACCCGACGCCGCCAGGTGCATCGACAAAGCCACTTAGAGAAACCCACGCCAATACGGACAGACAATACACCAATACCCCTGCCGCCGCGCGAAGCAAATACACGGCAGGCAGTCCCAAAACAGCGCAAAGGGCTATGTATGACGGTGCATCCCAACCCACATAAAACGTTTGCTTAACGATTGCAAAGGCTACAAAAAGAAACAGGTAATGGACGACGGAACCGATTTCTCCCCGCAGAGCCCCCTGTTGTCCCTGCAGCAGCAGAACCGCCGCTCCGACCTGCGATAACGCCAAAAGAACGGCCGCCAGTACCAAGCGGATGCCCGGTGTGAAATGAGCCCAAAACTCGGCAATGGCCCATGCCCCGATCACGCCGGCCAAAAGAATGCTGATGATCCCGATGATAACATGTAAAGAAAGAGCCATGCCAACCATCGGTTGAATCTCTTCCATCATTTGATGGCGAAGCTGCTTTTCTCCTTCAGATGTAAGCCAGCCACGGGAAGCCCATTCCTCAATGCGACGTTCCGATCGTGCTTTCTGTTTATTCGTCATGATGCCATACCCTCCAGGCAAATAAACCGTCTCCATAATTTCCAAAAATTTATACAAATTTGCTTATATCAGTATATCATAAAACCGGCAAATCCCATACTAAAAAGGTCTCTCCTCTATCGGGAGAGACCTTTTTATAAGCTTAAATTATTTAACGATCATGGCAGGACATAAGGAATGAGTGACAACAAAACTGCTGACAGAGCCCATAAACAGTCCCTTTAACGGCCCCAAACCGCGACTGCCCATAACGATCAGATCGGCATTATACTTTTTGGCAACGGATAAAATTGCCGGCCCCGGAGATCCTACTTCAAAAACGGTCTTTACTTCTATATTCTGCGGAATCGCTTTGGCGCAGTCATCCAAAACATTCTTTCCTTCTTCCTCCATGTCCAGCGCTACCTGTTCGGTTACATAACCGCTGGCATTCGGTATTTGATCAAAATTGGAAATAACGGAAACAATATTCGCAACATAAACCAACGTAATCGTCGCTCCCAAAACGGATGCAATCGTTACGGCATGTTCCAATGCCCGTCTGGAATTTTCGGAACCGTCAGTCGGCACAATGATATTTTTATATTGTTTCATAATGAATCCCTCCTCGTGCACCTTTTTCGTGATATTAATAATATTCTATACTGAAGTTGAAATATCCTTCTTTATACTGCCGGTAATTTATCCGATTTTACAAATTTACAGTTTTTACAAAAAATGATACCGTTATTTCAACAGGATAACAGGCCCCTGAAACGATCATCCCTCTTTTTACCGCCTGTCTTCCTTTTAAGGATAATTGCAAACTGACAGTGTAATCTTTACGCTCACTGTGATATACTGTTCTTGATTATTCAATATAAACAAAGCAACAATGCATTTTACATATCGACCGGTTATTCTCATTTCTGCCAACGCGGCTTTTCACCGGATTCCGGCTCCGTTCTCTTTACAACCGGATCAGTTCCTTCTATAATTTCCCTAGTGTTACAAGAAAGGTGGTTTTCATGAAGAACAACATTCGCACACTCATTTGTACCTTAACGGTCCTTCTCTGCTGTATCCCCGCAGTGTTTGCCGATGAAGGTACGCATCATCTGGTCAACCAGACCCTGCCGCTCTGGAGCATCATCCCCTTTGTCGGTATGTTGCTTTCTATTGCCATTATTCCTCTCGTAAAACCGGACTGGTGGGGAAAAAACATGCTTCTGGTCGCTCTGGGCTGGTCCCTCGTCTTCCTTGTCCCTTTTGCTATCGCTTACGGACTCAGCGAAGCCTGGTTCCGGCTCCTGGAATCGGTGCTGTTGGACTACATTCCCTTCATCGTTCTTCTTTTCGGCCTCTTTGCCGCTGCCGGCGGCATTGCCGTCAAAGGAACGCTGGCCGGAACGACCAGGGTCAACGCAGCGCTGCTCTTTATCGGTACAATTTTAGCCAGCTGGATCGGCACGACCGGCGCCGCAATGGTCATGATCCGTCCATTGATCCGTGCCAACGAATGGCGAAAATATAAAGTGCATATAGTCGTCTTCTTCATCTTCCTGGTCGCCAACATCGGCGGCTGTTTAACGCCCCTTGGCGATCCGCCTCTTTTCATGGGCTTCCAGCGCGGCGTTCCGTTCACCTGGACATTTAACCTTTTCCCCATTTTAGTCTTTAATATGATCCTGCTTTTCGCCCTTTTCTATTTTATTGACAGGCACTACTACAAAAAAGAATTGGCCGAAGGTCGTTATCCCATTGACGAGTTGGCGGAAGAAGTAAGAGAACCGATCCGCATTGAAGGCTTGTACAACTTCATCTTCATCTTTATGATCATCATCGGTGTCGTTGCCAACGGTGTCTTACCGAAAATGATTCCGGCCTTCGCTGACGGCGCCGGTATTCCCGTTTTTGACGAAATCATTTTCCCCTACGCAACATTGGTCGAAATTATCATTATCCTTGCAGCATCCTTCTTATCGTTAAAAATGACGAAACAATCCACGCGGGAACTAAACAGTTTCTCTCATGCGCCGATCCTTGAAGTCGCCAAACTATTCATCGGTATTTTCATCACCATGATTCCGGCTTTGATCTTCTTGAAGACGCACGGAGCGGAGCTCGGTCTCAATCAGCCGTGGCAAATGTTTTGGGCCGCCGGCGCGTTATCATCCTTTTTGGATAATACGCCGACATATTTGGTATTTCTGCAGACTGCCGGCGCTTTGGGAGCAACATCGGGCATTGCGACCACAGTCGGTACCGTCGCCGTGCCGATGCTGGAAGCGATTTCTGCCGGCGCCGTTTTCATGGGAGCCAATACGTACATCGGCAATGCACCGAACTTCATGGTAAAATCAATTGCTGAAGAAAACGGCATTAAGATGCCCAGCTTTTTCGGTTACATGGGTTGGTCCTGTGCAATTCTGATTCCAACGTTTATCATTGACATGCTCGTCTTTTTCTTATGAAAATAAAAAACAACAGGCTGTGCCGTCGGCACAGCCTGTTGTTCTTTCGTATCGAAAACGGGGCAGAAAAGCAAAAGAAGAGAACGCCGTCATCACGGTCATCCTCTTCCCGTATTGGTGATCCACCCGAGATTCGAACTCGGGACACCCTGATTAAAAGTCAGGTGCTCTGCCAACTGAGCTAGTGGATCATACCTGGCAGGGGTAGCTGGATTCGAACCAGCGCATAGCGGAGTCAAAGTCCGGTGCCTTACCACTTGGCTATACCCCTGTATGGGGCGAGTATAGGGACTCGAACCCTAGCGTAACGGAGCCACAATCCGCCGTGTTAACCACTTCACCATACCCGCCATATACCTATATTCCGATGCGCAAGACAAAACCTTACAGACTATCGGTAACGTAGGTAATTCTATCATCATTCAAATACTCTGTCAAGGGTATTTTTACCGTGCCTTGGCACCATACAACAAGTCTTTAACAAAGTTCGGCAAGACAAACGCGCTGCGTTGAATGCCTTCATTATAATATCTGGTCGCAAACGACCGCCGCCGACTTGGCGTCCATTGCAAGGGATCATAGTGCTTCGATCCCAGCGTAAAGCAGTGCATGCCGCTCGGATACAGAGGAATAAAGGCGGTATAAAGACGGGTTACGGGGAAAATATCGGATACGCAAGAAAAAACGTCTTTGACCAGTTTCTGATGCATAAACGGAGATTCCGTCTGCTGCACAAAAATACCGTCTGCCGTCAACGCACTGTACGTGTCTTTATAGAAATCATAGGTGAAGAGGCCTTCACCGGGACCGACAGGATCGGAACAGTCGACGATAATGACATCATAATAATTTTTCGACTGTTTCATATAAGCGATGCCGTCTCCTACCTTGACTGTCAACTTCGGATCGTCTTCCAGCATAGCCCGAGAGATTTCCGGCAAAAATTCTTTTGCCAGTTCAATGACCTTGCCGTCGATATCGACCATCGTCACCGTTTCCACTTCAGGATGCCGTACTGCTTCACGAGCAGCGCCGCCGTCACCGCCGCCGATGATAAGGACGTGTTTCGGATTGGGATGCAAAAATAGAGGAATATGGACGATACTTTCATGATATATGAACTCATCTTTAATTGATGTCTGAAATACGCCGTCCAAGACCAGCATTCTGCCGAACTCCTTCGTATCGGCAACGAGAATATCCTGAAAATCGGACTTACCCCGATATAAAATTTCCGTCACTTCTGCCGATAGATCCAGATACGGCGATTGATGTTCCGTCACAAACTCTTTCATTGCAGTTCCTCCTTCAAATCGTAATGAATGGTTCTCGTTCATTGTACCATACTTTATTCTGGGATAATACCAAAAATATTTTCATCAAAAGCCTGTTCTTTCGACAGATTTTTTTATTTTAAACCGTATCTATTTCTCCTCTTCACGAATTAGCTTCATATGGTATAATGTAAGATAGACTATTTCAGTATTCTATAGTCTAAAAAGTCTACAGAAAGACCGGTTATCCGGCATGGTGAATACAATGAAAAATTTACTTCATATCGGCATCGATATCGGTTCGACAACAGTAAAAATTGCCGTTCTCAACGACCTGAAGCAGTGCCTTCATGCCTGCTATGTACGCCATTATACGGACATCCGCCAAAAAGTATGGGATCTATTGGAAAATGCTTATGAAATTTTCGGCGATCAGCAGATCACCGTCGCTATTACGGGGTCCGGCGGTATCGCGCTGGCAGATTATCTGCACATCCCTTTCGTCCAGGAAGTAATTGCCGGCACCAAAGCGGTCCGCACGTACCACCCGCAGTCGGATGTAATCATTGAGCTGGGCGGAGAAGACGCCAAGATCACCTATCTGACAGGCGGCAATGAACACCGCATGAACGGCAATTGTGCCGGCGGCACCGGCGCATTTATCGATCAAATGGCCACCTTGCTCCACACCGATGCGCTCGGACTGAATGCCCTGGCGGAAAAATCGGACACGCTCTATCCCATTGCCGCGCGCTGTGGCGTCTTCGCCAAAACAGATGTGCAGGCGCTGTTAAATGACGGCGCCAGCAAAGAAAACGTCTCCGCCTCCGTACTGCAATCCATCGTTTTGCAGACGATTACCGGGCTGGCCTGCGGCCGGCCGATCCGTGGCACCGTTTGCTTTTTAGGCGGCCCGCTGACATTTCTGCCGCAGCTGCGGCAACAGTTTGCCGACACACTGCACCTTGATGCGGAGCATGTCGTCACCCCTGAAAACGCACAGGTCTACGTGGCTATCGGCGCAGCCCTCGGCAGCTTTGACGCCGCCCCCATATCCTTCATGAACCTCATGGGACAATTGCGCAGCGTTGACGAATCGACATTGGCCAAATCGGATCGTATTGAACCGCTGTTCGTCTCGCCGGAAGAACTGGCTGAATTCAGAAAACGCCACGGTTCACATACCGTAGCCCGCGGTAATCTTGCCGCATACAGCGGCCCCTGCTATCTCGGCATCGATGCCGGGTCAACGACGATCAAAGCCGTGCTGCTCAGCGAAGACAATAAGATTCTCTATTCTCATTATCAAAACAACGAAGGCAGTCCTTTACAGGCGGCAAAAGATATCATTGCGGCTATTTACAGGAAAATGCCGTCTACCGCTTTTATCGCCAAAACAGGCATTACCGGCTACGGTGAATTTCTTTTGAAAGAAGCCCTTCATATCGACTTGGGCGAAGTGGAAACAATCGCACACTACCAAGCTGCCGCTCATTTTTGCCCTGACGTTGACTTCATTTTGGATATTGGCGGACAAGATATGAAGTGCAGCCGCCTCAAAGACGGCCATATTGAAGACATTTTGCTCAATGAGGCTTGCTCTGCAGGCTGCGGTTCCTTTTTGGATACGTTCGCAAAATCACTGAACATGTCGATAGAAGATTTTTCCAAGGCGGCGCTAACCGCCTCAGCGCCTATTGATCTGGGCTCGCGCTGCACCGTTTTCATGAATTCCAAGGTAAAACAGGCGCAAAAAGAAGGCGCCACCATGGCCGATATTTCTTCCGGCCTGTCTTATTCCGTTATTAAGAACGCCTTATATAAGGTAATAAAGGTCAAAGACCCTGCCAAATTAGGCAACCATATCGTCGTGCAGGGCGGTACCTTTTACAATGACGCCGTGCTCCGCGCTTTTGAAAAGCTGCTGGGCCGCCACGTTATCCGGCCATCCATAGCCGGACTCATGGGAGCCTTCGGAATGGGATTGATCTGCCGTTCCGCTTATCATGCCGATCACGTCAAGACGACGCTCCTGGACGCTGCCGGACTGGAGGCTTTGCGCGTCGATACGTCCATCAGGCATTGCGGTCAATGCACCAATAATTGTCTCCTGACGGTCAACACATTTAACGACGGCCGTTCCTTTATCACCGGCAACCGCTGTGAACGCGGCGCCGCCGGCTCCGTCAATGCGGCCAGAAAAGTACTCCCCAATCTTTACAAAACTAAATATGCCCGCCTGTTCGCACATTACACCCCCCTTGCCGATGCGCCGCGCGGTACGGTCGGCTTGCCGCGGGTATTGAACATGTATGAAGATTACCCCTTCTGGTTTACCTTCTTTACGAAGCTCGGCTATACCGTAGTCCTTTCCGACACATCGTCAAAAGCGCTGTTTCAGAAAGCGATGGATACGATCCCTTCAGATTCGGCCTGTTATCCGGCAAAACTCGTCCACGGCCATATTGAAAACCTGCTCGAAAAAGGTGTCGACCGTATTTTTTATCCCTGCATCCAGAACGGCCCTTCCGAAGAATCGAAGGACAATACGTTCAACTGCCCGATGGTCATGAGTTATCCCGAAGTGATCCGACACAACATGTCGGAACGGCTCGCAGACAGCAACACCGTATACCTTTGTCCGTTCCTGCCGCTCCATGATAAAAAGCGCATTATTCCCCGTCTTCAGGAAGAACTTCAAGTCTGGAATCTCGGTAAGGAGGAGATCCGAATTGCAGCGACAGCTGCTTGGGACGAAGAAGAACGGTATAAAAAAGAATACTGCGACGTGACGGAAAAAACGCTGGCCATGCTTGATAAAAACGGCGAACGGGCCATCGTCCTCAGCGGCAGGCCTTACCATGTCGATCCGGAAATCAATCACGGTATTCCGGAATTGATCAACAGCCTCGGCCTTGCCGTCCTGACGGAAGACGGCGTTGCGCCTCTCGGCCGCTTTCCCGGGCACCTGCGCGTCGTCGATCAGTGGTCATATCATTCACGGCTCTATCGAGCGGCTCAATATGTCGCCGCGCACGATAATCTGGAGCTCGTCGAACTGAACTCTTTCGGCTGCGGACTGGACGCCATCGTTGCCGATCAGGTGCAGGAAATACTGACACACGGTCATAAAATCCACACGCTGCTAAAGATTGACGAAGGCTCTAATCTCGGCGCAATCCGCATCCGTCTCCGCTCGCTGCTTTTCGTCATGAACCATCGTCAGCGAAGCGAAGAGATTACGGAACCTTATTCCTATGAAAAAGCGATCTTTACAAAAGCGGATAAGAAAACGCATGTCATTTTGGCGCCGGAAATGACGCCGATCCACTTTCCCCTGTTTCAGGCCGCTTTCGCCCATGCGGGATTTCATATGGAATTATTGCCTCATCAGGGTCAGGAGGCCATTGATACGGGGTTGGCCTATATCCATAATGACGCCTGCTATCCGGCCATCATGTCGCTCGGCCAGATCATCACGGCCTTAAAATCCGGCAAATACGATTTGGACAACACTTCGGTTATCATCTCGCAAACCGGCGGCTGCTGCCGCGCGACAAACTACATTGGCATGATCCGCAAAGCCCTGGCTGACGCCAACATGCCGAATATCCCCATCATCTCATTGAATACGAAAGGCTTGAACCGCCAGCCCGGCTTTGATCCGAAAATCGGTTTCTGGCATCGCCTGTTACAGGGGATGATTTACGGCGATGCCCTCCAGCAGGTCCTGTATCGCACCAGGCCTTACGAAAAAGTCAAAGGGACTGCGGAAGCGCTCTTCAAAAAATGGCAGAAAAAGTGCGCCGCCGATTTGATCAAAGCCGATATCGCCACATTCAGGAAAAACATTCACAATCTCATTGAAGAGTTTGACAACATCGGCATGACCGGCGAAAAGAAACCGCGCATCGGTTTGGTCGGCGAGATCTATGTCAAATTCCATCCTATCGCCAACAATCAAATCGTCCGCATGATTGAAGAGGAAGGCGGCGAAATCATCGTCTCCGGACTGGCCGACTTCTTTTACTACGGTCTTTTGGACAGCCAGTTCCGCCATAAATATCTTTCCGGCACGTGGCTCTCTTCGGCAGCCAGTAAGATTTCCGTCAAACTGCTCGACTGGTATCGCAAGCCCTATGCCGATGCCGTCAAAAAGAGCCGTCATTTCGACAGCATTACGTCCATTTACGATATTGCCGCCGAAGCGAAAGAATTCCTCTCCCTCGGTCACGTTGCCGGCGAAGGCTGGTTTCTTACGGGCGACATGATCGACCTCATCAAACGTGGAGCCAAAAATATCGTCTGCCTCCAGCCTTGGGCCTGCCTGCCGAATCATGTAACGGGCAAGGGCATGATCAAGACCTTGAAGGCCGCTTTCCCCGATACGAACATTGTTGCCATCGACTACGATCCCAGCGCCAGTTCCGTCAATCAGACGAACCGACTGAAACTGATGCTGACGACGACCTTTGAAAGCATTCGGGAACCTCTGGCCGAAACGGAAAAGCCGACGATTCCTTTCTTGAAAGATGTCCGCATCAACAGCACGTTAAAAAAATAACGGGCCTAATACGCCTTGCCGTTCAAACACTTCGGCGTGACCCGTTCTCTCCCGGTAGGGCACTGCAACTGCAGTGCCCTATTTTCACGTAGTCATTTCAACACGGCAAAAAGGCAGCTATTCTTTATAACGGATAGCTGCCTTGAACGCAAGGGTTGTAAAATTTACGGTCCTTCCTTTTTCTATTCTCCCACCTCCGGATCAATATACCCCCGATTCGCCGCCTCGACGGCAAGACCGACAATGTTCTTGTGACCCGTTTTCGTCAGCATATTGTTAATATGGAAATTGACAGTACTCCCTGCGATCCCCAACGCCTGCGCCACTTCCTTCCGGCTCATATTTCGACACAACAGAGACAAAATTTCCATTTCACGTCGCGTCAGCCGGGCGTCATAAAAACCGAAGCCGAAAGACTCCTTGCCGTCCGGAAGAGGATAGACATGTTCGCCTTCCATCGTTCGCCGTATGCAGGAAATAAAATCATCTGCCGAGCCGTCTTTGTAAATAAAACTGTCGGCACCGGCTTCACGGGCTTTCTGAATAAAATTCCATTCGGGAAACCCTGTCATCAAAACAACTTTAAGATTCGGAAACTTTTTCTTCAGCCGTTTCGTCACAAAAAAACCTGTCGTTTTGCTCTCCATGCAAATATCCATCAAAACCAGATCGGGGGCTTTCCGGCTGCAGTAAATCTCCACCAGATCAGGCAAAGTGATGCTGCCGACGACGGTCACCAGATCACTGCCGTGAAACAACTCGGCAATACCGTCAAGCAATATTTTTTGGTCATCTACGATCAATACCTTAATCATCGCTATTCCTCCCTTCCGTTTCACGCTCTTTCCGGAAAACCGCGACCAACATAAAATGGGGCTGTCCTTCAAGCCGCAACGTACCGCCCGCCCCTTCGACGGCTTGGCGTATGCTGCGCAGCCCTTGTCCGGGAACGATTGCGGCGCAACCTTCACCGTTATCGGCAATCACGATCCGATACATCTCTTCCGATTCTTCAAGTTGCACCGTAATAGCCGTCGCCTTGCCGTGAAGAACGGCGTTTGTAAAAGCTTCCCGCATCGTACGGACAAAAATGCCGGAATATCGTTCGTCTTGCGGTAACTGGCCGTCAATAGCGATGTGAATACCGATACCGCAATAGGTCTGCAACAACTGCTTCAATAATTGCTTGGCAGAAATCGTAATTTCCCTGCGAAGATCCGTCATGACGCTGCCGACAAGGGGAATAATGCTTTGGTAGTCACTGAGTCTTCTGTTTTTGAGAAACTGTTGGAATATGGTAATACGTTGTCCCATGAGATCGTGAATATTGCTGGCGACTTCTGTATACGCCCTGCCTTGCTGTACTTTTTCCAAATTTTTGAGCGAATTTCTCAAAGCGTGGCTGTTCTGCTCAAAAAGGGCATTTTGCACTTCCAAGGTCTGATTCAGCGAGTCGAGCAATGTCACATCAATAGCGGTTATCTGTATGGCTTGCTCCTTACCCCAATGCAAAACGGTTCGGGAAAATAACTTGCTTTTCCCGTCAGGGAAACGAAACAAGATCTTATCTCCGTAGTATTCCTTAGTGATCCCATAGGCGCCGGCAAAGCCGAGAAGGCGACGCCATAATTCATGGGCATTGCGAAAATGCTGGTTAAACAGCATCCTCATCAAATAAAACATCGCTTTGTTGATCAGCAGCCCCTTGCCATCTATCGTCGCTAGCATGATGCCCATAGGCATACTGTCGATAGCCTGCTGGATGGAATAGGCCGATAGGCTGTCTGCCTGTATTTTCCTGATATGTCGCCATTGCCGCCAACTGTAGCAGAGGGAAAAAACGAGGGCTCCTAACAGCGGATAAGGCATGAAGTGATCCCAAACGGGCAGCGACGCGACTGCGGCGGCAGGAATCCAACGGATACCGGGGCACTGGTTCCACCAATAAACACATTGCAGCAGGCAGAGGATGACAACGGCACTGCGAAAGGTATCGCAAAAATCAATAAGCAAAAAATTTCCCTGAATGCTGGAATAGGAGAAAACAAAGACAACAAGTGTCGAAAAGGGCAGCCCCATGACGGACATATCCCAACAAAACCGTCTTGCATTCCGATAAGAGGAAAGGGACCACCCTTCCTGCCAGGTCAAAAACTGCAGCAGCAACACGACCATGGCGGCCACTACCAAACAGGCGCGCCACGAAGAAGGATATAGAAAAATTTCCGTCATATACCTCCCTCCTCCTGCACCACATCAATTCCGCACAGTCCGTCTTCATCGTGCACACAAATCCGCACGCTGCTGTCCGAACCGTTTTTCTTGACATACAGCGACTGCTGTTGCAACCACGGTTCCGCAGCTGCGAAGCGAAAGGTCATGCAGATGCTCTCTTTTTTGTAAAAAGTGATCATCAGCGGCGCCGACCGATGCAGTATCGCCTGTTCCAAAACATTCTCCATAATATCATAAAAGCGCAGCGCCGTTTCTGTCGGCACCTCACCTGACAGATCATAAAGGACGGCGCAGGAGATTCCCGCTTCATTGGCATACTTTTTACTCTCTTCTACGGCAAGATGCAATTCCCGAGCCGCCAAAACCTGCCGCTCCTTCCCCCGCAGCAACATGACACAACGTTTTTTCAAAAAACAAGCCAACAAATTGAGCCGACGAATAGCCTGAAAGAACTCGGCAGAATCATCATCTCGTTCCAAAACAGCCAGATATTTCATGAGTTCTCTTTTCTTTTCGGCAAAAACGGCTTCTATTTCATCGTAAAGCCGTTCTTTGGCCCTGAATACGCCTGATTCGAGCTGCAGTTCCCGTTCCTGCCCAAGAAGGCGGTAAGATTGTTGCAGCGCTTGCCCGATATGAAGAAGCTTTTCCTGTTTTTCCTGAAGCTCACTGATATCCTCTTCCCAGCGTATCAGACTGCCGCGAATGGGCAGTTCCGACTGACGTACGATACGGCCTTCCGTACCGGCAAAACGTGACGAAAAAGCGATTTCTCCGTCTTTATGCATAAGCTTCATAGATAAATCGGAATGGACGAAGAGGTTAATATAGCCCTGATTGGAAGGAATAATGCCGCTCCACAAGGCGCCTTTCAAAAAGAGCAGCAAGAAAAAAACGATGACCAAAACGACCTGCGTGCGCCTGAAAGGCGTAATTCCCTCAATATACGCATAAAGGTACAGCGCCAGCAGCACGATCAGCACGATCAGGACAATGACTTTTTTCTTCAGCACTCGCTGCCTGCGAGCCTTATACATCATCCAACCGACGGCGCCGAAGGCCTGCGCCGCAATGAGCAGCAGGAAGAGCGGATGCAAGGCGCCGTAGCCGTAATTATGCTGATAATGCAGAAAATCGTCTGCAAAGGTAAAAACCAGTTGATGATAGTCATTCGTCAGATAAACGAGCGATACAGCCCCGTCGACACCGGCCAGATATTTCAACCAGCGCGGCGGCAGCGAATCATCGACATCACGATCTATGCTATAGGCGATCCAAAGCAAAAAAAGGGTGATAAGCAGTTCAAAAGGGCCATACGTATACCAGAGTAGCCGCAGCAAGGCCCCTGCAGAATCGTTCAGCAAATATTTCAGGATGCGAATACCGATGAACAGGGCCAGAACCGTTCCCAATCTCAGTACGGCCTTGCGCACACCGCGCTGCATGATCCGGCGTTCCATGTGACGGGTCAGAAACAACGCAAAAAACACTAAGGGAAAGCAAAAGAAAATACTTTCTCCTACGATGCCGATCGTTACATATTGAGAATGGCTGATAAGCGCTTGCTCCTCATCGGCCAAACGCAAACTTTCCTGTAAAATCAGTTGTTTATCCTGTGCCGACAGCGGCTGCACCTGCGCCGGGCGATGCTGGCCGTCGTACCGTTCCGGCCATTCGTTTCGCAGAACTTCCCGCAAAACAGCTCCATTAATAGGCAGTTCGCTCCGTGCCAACAACCCCTTGGTAAATACGAGAGTTCCTTCAGCCGGCACGATGACCTCCAACAAAGCGCCCTGGCTGCGAAACCGCTCCGCCTGATGATCGAAAAGAATATACGCCTCCGCCGCACCGTCGGCAACGGGACTGAAATATTGCAGTCCCGACGTCCCGTATTCCCAGTGAATCAGTCCGGCTTCATCCATTTGCCGTAAAAAATCGAATCCTTCATCGCCGGACAACTGGTGCGTCAGACCGTAGGTCACCGCCATGATAATGGTCGATAACTCCAACTTCTGCACTGGCAGCTGTACGTGGATTTTTTTCTTCAGCAAATCATTCCAACCGGTAATTTCCTCTTTACAAAGATTTCTGTCGACAGCAATGACGACTGTCGTTTCATAGTGAGGATACCAGTATAAAGGGGTTCGGGCCTTGCCGTACGCGGCAGCCTGAAAGTCGAAAACCTCGACAGCCGTAACAGCGGACAGTTGATCGGCCAACTGTATCTCTGCGCCTTCCACGCGATACTCCGTGCCGGTCAATGAAGCCGTCAGCGCCGTTCCATAGCCGTCATCAGCCGTATTGTCATACAGCACAATCTCCTGCCCCGCCGCCGTCAAGACGGCGGCAAAAAGGAATCCCCATACGAAACTCGTCAAGATACGATAGAACCGAGCCATAGATATCCCTTCTTTACCTTTATTATACGTGAATTTAAAAAAGTTATCTATAACATGTATTTCCGATCGGCACGGCCGAAATCCGTATCGCCTATATTGACTCGCAGCGGCACGGTTCCGACGGCTGAATGCGGCTTTCATTACCTATATGGCGATGCACAAATAAAGAGCGCCGAAAATTTGGCGCTCTTTATTTGTGTGTCGCAAAACCGTCATCATATCTGCAAAGCGCTTTTTGTCTGATACCTGTTCCCTGCAACGCCTGCCGCCAGAAATAGCCGATTACAATAGCGTAATACGGCCCTGGGGCGAACCGTAGCGGCTGTCAATCCGGCCATTTAACGCCTCGGTCAGATAATGCTCTACAGCGTCCGTATCCACGTAGCCAATGATGCTGCTCGTTCCTTTTCCGGGAATCGTCAAGGCTCCGTAAGCGTCACCGCCGCGGCAGATGAATTCAAACGTTGCCAATCTGTACGTCGCCTTGAGGTCAAACGGCTTGCCCCCTACTTCATGGATCGTAACCCGCGCGCCGGGACGACGCGGCGCATAGGCAGTAGAATGTTCGTATACCGGCCCTCGCTCGTACGGAACCTTCGTATTGACGGTCATCGTCAATCCCGCGATCTGCGGAAAAGCCACCATCGGTTCCGGTATTTCAGCCGTCGCCGCTTCCATGATCTCTAAAAGAGTTTCTCCTGTAAGGCTGAGCGTACAGATTTGGTTGCTATACGGCAACACGGCATGAATATCGCCGACAGTAATATTGCCGCTTTTGAGGGAATCGCGCAAACCGCCGCCGTTGACCAAGGCCGCGTCGACCGGCGTCCCGAAGGGATCCGCCATGCGGGCCTGCCAAAGAACGGCGTCGGCAACAAAGTCGCCCAAGTTCGTTTCCATCGTTCGCACGCCTGGTACCCGGTTGCCGTTCAACAGGACTTCACTCCTGCCCAATTCACGCGCCAAGGCTGCCGCCACGGCGGCGGCTTCGGCATCGATGACGGCCTTCGTCGCTTCATCTTGACGCCTGCCGGCACTGTACGGCAGTAACTCTTCCCGCCACAACCCGCCGTCGTGGCTGATCTTGCCGATATTCTCCGTGTGGCAGCCCGCTTCCGCCAACAGCGTACCGTTGACATAGGCGTTTTTGATTTTATGATCGTGGCCGTCAATAAAAATATCAATACCGTTGACGTGCTGCAACAGATCTTCGGACCGATGGCCGCTGCTGCCGGGGTCGCTGCCCAAATGCCCCAGAGCAATAACGACGTCGCAATTATCTTTTCTCAGCAGATCCACTTCATGCTGTGCATTTTCATACAGCGCCCGGTCATTCAAAATCGTCAAACCGTAAACGTTCTTCGGATTCGTCGAAACCACGGTATCCGGTGTCGTCAAGCCGAAAATCCCGACTTTGACGTCGCCTTTGTGAATCATCATCCGCGGCTGCACCAGGGTCCTCCCTGTTGCCGCGACGAACACATTGGCCGAGATGACGGGAAAGGAAGCTTCACGGACACGCTGCAACAGGACGTCCTGTCCGTAATCGAATTCGTGATTGCCCAAGGTCATGGCATCATAACCGGCCTTGTTCATAATAGCGATGGCCGATCTGCCTTTGCTGAGATTGACGAGATTATTATCCTGAATGGCGTCGCCTCCGTCGACAAGCAAGACGTCACGTCCCTGGTTCTCATACTCCTTCTTCAAAGCCGCCACGACGGCCATCCCTTGTTCTGTTTCCGTCATCTGATCAAAACCGTGACTGTCATTCGTATGAAGAATGACGAGATTCGACAGGTCCGCGGCCATGGCCGGCCCCCACGCCAGCAGCACGAATGCAGCCAACGCCGCTAATTTTCCTTTCATCACATCGACTCCTTATAATTCGTCGCAAACCCGATATATCATCTGCCAAAGTCTTTTTTCATCTACCGTCTTGATAATGCGCGCCGCTTGCGTTCCTGCCGGCGCTGCGCCTCTGTATGCCAGCGACTGGCCGTACGACGGCGAATACGTGTCATTAATATCGACAAAGCATTTCTCTTCTTCCAAAATCAGCGACGGATCGATAACGATAGCGGCGGCAATCACGTCCCAGACGTAATTATTGAAAGCCGCACCGTCCCGCAGGAGCGGATACATCCAGTGATGTTGCCACATGTCGGCAAAAACCGGATTATGCAGCCGCGCCGATATCTCCCGGAACTGGGTCTGCGTAATATGAACTTTTTCGCAAACATCCAACGGCACGATCACCTGTTCCCCAAAAGGAGCACGCAATGCCGTCCGTGCCGCTTCCGGATCAAGCCAAAAATTAAATTCCGCTGCCGGCATAACATTGCCGCCGACAAAGAAGGCGCCGCCCATGTAGCACACCTGTTTGACAAGAGGGGCTATTTCCGGGGCCTTCTGCAAAGCTGCCGCCAAATTGGCCGCCGTTCCGATAGCGACGACGGTCACTTCGTGAGGCCGGGCTTTGATGGTACGAATAATAAAATCAACGGCGTCGTCCGCCGCCGGAACCGATTGCGGCCGACGATGGAATTTGGCCGCATAGGCGTCCTGCCAACTTGCCGGCTGCGCATATCCCGCAGCGCCGAGGTGACTGTCTGCGCCTCGCCCGAAAAGCACCTGCTCCGCTTGCAGAGCGGCAAAACGGCCGCTTCGCGTCGTTCTGTTTCGTCCCATATAAACGGGTATTTCTTTTTCTTTGCCGATTCCTTCAAGCTGCCGCAAGGCGCTGGCCGTTCCGTCTTCTACCCAAGTATTGCCGATAACGACGGTGACGCCGAGAAGCTCGACCTCTTCAGAGCGAGCCAGCATCAGCATGGCCATACCGTCATCAAAAAGTTCGACCATATCGGCATCAAGAATGACCGGTTTCTTGTCTTGCGCAAAAACTGCCGATGTCAGAAAACAGAACATCATGCCAACTAAAATTGCCGTGAGAAAACGGTTCTTCATCATATGTCTCCTCCATTCGGTTACGAAAGTGCGATAAGGCAGAGATGAAGTCCTTCATAATCGGTGACCAGCGCGATGGTATTCTTTTCCAACGCGTAAATACCGTAAGCACCGCCCTTCATCTTAATATCGTTTTTCGTCAGCGAGCCGACGAAAGAGCCGTCACGCAACCGATACACACGCACCCCGTCTTCCCCTCTGCTATAAATGCACAGATAGTCTTTCGTTACAGCGTAGTAAAGGGCGCTTTCTTTATAGGGCCCGTACGTATTAAGTACCTTTCCTTCCAAGTCCATCCGCGTGATATTCTCGAACTTCCGATCTGCGCCTTTCTCCCTGCCGTCCGTATAGATCGTATTGTCTTTGATCGCACACCAAGTAGCGCCGGAGAAGGGAGGATCCGGAACCAACGGTTCCTTCGCCGGCGACACTTTACCGTTGTCGACGCCGACGATATAAATCTGTCCCGAATTGAACCAAACAACGCCGTGCTTGCCGTCTTCCGCCGGAACAAACCAGCCGTAATCTTTAAAGCCCGTTTCATATTCCTTGCCGTCTTCAATATATTTCAACGCTTGATCTTTTGTCTTGAAATATAGTCTCTTGCCGTCCGTTCCGCTCAAGGCGCGGACATTTTGGGCTATAACACCGTTGTTCTCTCCAGTTACCAGTTTTTTATCCTTAATCGTAAATTTCAACAGTTCGTTTTGTTTGGAAAGAAGATACATGGCATTATCCTGCCAAATAAGGGCACTGTTGGAAAACTGCACCTTAACATCCGGCCCTTCCATCGCCATGACGTGAGCGTTTTGATCACCGCAGTTGAGGGCCGTGCCGTCTTTCGAGACCATGCCGGTAATACTGTTGTCGCCACATCCGGACAGCATCACCGCCGCCGCTGCCAGCGCACTGCACAACACCGTCTTAAGCCACATTTTCATCTGTTTCACCTCTTTCGGCCGGCTTAAAATTTACCGCCTCCGCCGCCATGTTCACTGTCGGCAGCAGAGTATCTGCCTCCTCCGCCGCCCTTCTTTTGTATCGTTTTGACATGAACATCTGTATACAAATAAATATCATCGGAATCTGTCAAATTGAAGCTGCCGTCTTTAATATATGCGTCTGCTGATACCTGTTCCTTAACATTACTCATGGATCCGACCAGCCACTTCCGCAAACCGAAAGTCAACAACCCGGCGCCGCCTAGGGCTATAACCAAAGGAAGCCACCAAACTTCGTCGTTCCATGCCATGGCCCGCCCATTTTTCTGATAGAAACTCATCAGCGTATCTGCTGTACCGGCATATTCCGTAAACGCTTTTTCATACTTTCCTTTCGATAATTCCGACACGATGTTTTCTTCCATTTTATCGATGCCGAAGGCATCGGTAATTGCCTGCCGTGCCGTATTATCGGTAGAGATATACCAGTCTCGTGTACTCATAACGATCAGCAGCACCATCGCGCCGCCTTTGGCACCGCGATACCGTTTATCCAGGATTTCGTTGGCTAGCTTCCCGACTTTCTTATCACCTGCCGACTTCATCGTCACAACGGCAATGTTCATCCCATATTTGTCGCTCACCTGATCAAGGACTGCCGTCACGCGTTTTTGTGCCGATGCATCCAGCAGATTCGCTTCGTCCACCAATCGGGGCGCCGCCGCAAACGAAGCCAGACTCAACAGAAAGATAAAACACACCGAAAAGAATAACGTTGTTATTTTTCTCATCTACGTCCGCCTCCTTCGTCATATGATCAGCGACGTAATGCCGTAAATAGCGATAAAAGAAGCGATGAAACCGATGATGGAATAGTTTCGCAGCTTACCTTTGTCAATGGGCAGACTGCCTACAAGCCTGCCGGTCTGTCCGTTCATCATAAAAGTATACGGTTTATTCTCATACCGCGTCGTCAGGATCCAAACAGGTACTACGGCATACGAAACATTGCCGCCGACTTTGACAATGTTGCAGGATTCACGCCGTACGGCATCATATCCGTTAACGGTCCTTTTCAACTCCTCCGTCATACTGTTCGTTACCCGTTCATCAGCTCTGCCAACGGAAGCAGCGGCATCGACATCATACTTGTCGGCAATATAGCCGGTAAAATAGGCCTGGGAAAAGGGCTGCATTTCCTGATAATCGAAAGGCTCAATACTTTCCATAAACGTATCATCCATTTTAGTACTGCCGTCGACGGGAATCCTTTCAAAATCGGCGCTGCCTTTTCGACGACAGCGGTAGACTTGGGTTTCCGTAATTTCTTTATCATCTGTCGTGGAAACAGAAATACGTTCGGCCGAAAAGGTCATCGTTCCCGACACGGTCGAATCAAAGAGCCAGAAAGGCACGTAGAGTCCCTGTATCTCTTTCATGCGATTGTTACTCTTGAAATTGGACGGCAAGAGGCGTTTCTTCCCGTAAAATGCTTTAAGAGCCGCAACGGCGTCTTCCTTCGTCTTCTTGAAAGGAATGACGTAATCAGGCTTCAGCATGCCCGCGAAACGGTCCGGCAACATCGTCGGATTGCCGCAGTAACAGCATTCCGTTGCCATCGTCGATCCGTCCGTAACCAATTCGGCGCCGCAAGACGAGCAGGTGAACACCTGAAAAGCGTCAGTCTCGCCGCTGTCCCATTCAGACCCGGCCTCCTCGGGCTTCCATTTCGTTTCTTCTGCCGCTGCATTCTGCGCGGCAATCTCTTCCTGCTGGGAAAATAAGGTTTCAATCGTCTTTACATCGAACTCGGAACTGCAGTATTCACAGCTTACTTTTTCCGCTCCTGCCTGAAAGTTGAGGGGTCCGCCGCATTTAGGGCATTTATAACTTACAGAGGTATCGGCCATCACGCTCACACCCTTTCACACACATCATCAGCTATGCTTTATCGTTATCGTCAAAAGGATCGCCGCATTCCGGGCAGAATTTCGGCGGATGATGGGGATCATCGGGCTGCCAGCCGCATTTATCGCAGCGGTAAAGAGGAGCCCCTGCAGGCCGCTTCGCACCGCAAGCGGAACAAAAATTGCCTTTGTTCATCTGTCCGCACGCGCAGGTCCAGCCTTCAACCGTCTTCGGCGGCGGTTGCGGCGAACCGCAATTGCTGCAGAACTTTCCTTGATTGCCGCCTTGCCCGCACGTACAAGTCCAGCCTCCGGCAGGCTGCTGCGCCGCTCCCGCTTGTCCCATCGGGGCAACACCGCCGCCTTGCTGTTGCGCCATTTGCGGTTGCGCCATTTGCTGTTGTTGACCCATAGCATACAAATTTCCCGGATTCATGCCGCCTGCCATACCGGCCATGTTCATGCCCATAAACGCAAGGGCCGGACTGCCGCCGCCTTCGTTGGACGCTGCCAACGTCATCGCTTCCGCTTGCGCTCCGACGAGCTGCGCAGCTGCCAACGTGGGATTGGTAAAAGCCGCACGCTGCTGCATGGACAGAATCCGTTCCTCCGCCTTCTCATCGGCCTTGACGCTGGAAATACCGAAAGAAACGATTTCTATGCCGCGCAAATCCCGCCATTTACCGCTCAAGACCTCGTTCAATATCTTCACAAGTTCGTCTGTATGCCCCGGCAAAGCACTGTAACGGATACCAGCTTCAGAAATCTTCGCAAAAGCGGACTGCAGCGATGTGAGCAATTCCGTTTTCAGCTGTCCGTCAATCGTTTCCCGTTCATAAACGTCGTCGACATTGCCGCACACATTCGTATAAAAAAGAAGCGGATTCGTCAGCTTATAGCTGTATTCGCCGAAACACCGGATGGTGATGTCGAAATCGATACCCGCCCGTTCGTCAACTACGCGGAACGGAATGGGCGAAGGCGTACCGTACTTGTTCCCCATGATTTCCTTCGTATTGAAGTAATAAACGCGTTGGTCTTTACCGGCACCGCCGCCGAAGGTAAAACGTTTGCCGATATTTTTAAAGACGGAAACGACAGTCTCCTTCAATTCACCGGCGAAAATAGACGGCTCCGTCGACGAGTCATAGACGAATTCTCCCGGCTCCGCCGAAACTTCCACGATCTTGCCTTGTTCAACGATCATCATGCATTGTCCTTCATTGACGGCTACGACGGAACCGTTTGTAATGATGTTGTCTTCGGCGCTGGTATTGGAACTGCGGCCGCTCGTCCGTTTTTTCCCTTTGCTGACGAGAATTTCCGGCGGCATTTCTTCACCGTAAATGTACTCTTTCCATTGATCGGCCAAGACGCCGCCCGTCGCGCCCATTACTGCTTTGATAAGTCCCATAAAGGCTCCTCCTTTCAAAACGATACCGGTGTTGGCAATAACTGTACGAAAAACACGTTTCCTGTTTACAGCATACCGTACATGTCCAAAAAAGTCCCCCATATTTCCAACAGGAGAACAACTGTTTTTTTTGCAATGGAAAACCGATTCCGTTGTCGAAGCTGACCGGCAAAAAAATACACCATTTCCAACATACAGCATTGTTGAAAATGGTGTTCGTTTCTAGTCTCTTCGCGCTGCGCCGCCGTTAGGGTAAAAGCAGGGTTCCGCCCGGTTCCACAACCAGTCCCCGCCGTCCGTATTGCGTTGTCAAAGCCTCGACAAAGGCCTGCGGATCCTGCTCAATGACCGGCCACGTACCGTAATGAATGGGGATCGTCACGTTTGCCTTGACCCAGTCTGCCGCCAAGAGAGCATCTTCCGGCCCCATCGTGAAGTTGTCGCCAATCGGCAATAAGGCGCAGTCGATATCGCCAAAACGATTCAAAAGCTTCATATCGCTGTATAACGCCGTGTCGCCGGCAAAATAAACCGTCTTGCCGAAGAAGGTGATCAAAGCGCCTGCCGCATGACCGCCGGGAACGCCGGCTCCATGAAAAGCAGGCACGAGTCGCAGGGAGCCGAAAGGAAAATCGCTCTTGCCGCCCAGGTGCATGGCATGTGTGCGCAAGCCGGCTGCCGCACCTTTGGCGGCCACTTCGGCGGAAGCGATCAGCAGCGCATCATTTCTGCCGCCAATACTGTCCGCATCGCCATAATGGTCGTGATGTCCGTGACTGACAAAAATATAGTGACAAGAAATATCTTCGGCTGCGGCCTTACGCCATGTATTGCCCGTAAAAAAGGGATCGGCAATCAAGGTTACCGCATTGCACGATAATGAAAAACAGGCATGTCCGTAATACGTCAAACGTACATCCAATGGTATCCGCTCCTTTCACGTGACATCATTAAAACAAGGGGTTTTCCGCCTTTTCCAACATCACGTCTACAGCGACGCGCGCCATGGCTTTCGCTCCGGTGACGGCCTGCATGAGGCCTAAGTCGCTGATCGCCGCGGCGGCAAACTCCGGCGTATGCGCGCCGATGTGATAGCCGATACAGATCTCCGGCTGACTGGCCCGCGTCGCCTGACTGACATTGCCGACATCAGTCGACCCTTCGGCAAAGTCATCATCCAAAACGGTAAACTCTTCATATAACTCGCTGAAGGCTTCAGCAAAATAGACATCCAGGCGCGGATCACTGCGCATTTCCTTATACAGCGGTTCATAATGGACCATCTCGACAGAAGCGCCGTGCCGTGCCGCCGTTTCCTCCGCCAGGTCGCGGATCTGCGGCAGCATTGTCTCTTCCAAATACGCCGCCTGCAGGGCGCGGATCGTCGCCTTCATGACCGCTTTATCAGACACGATATTCGGCGCTGTGCCGCCATCGGTAATGATTGCGCCAAGCAGATGTTCTTCCGTAAACTGAGCGGATAATGCTTGTAATGCGCCGTAAAAATCGACTAAGGCATCCAACGCATTGACGCCGTGATACGTTTTATCAGCAATATGCGCCGCTTTGCCCGTAAAGGTGAACTGCAGCGGATGTGTCGCATAAGAAGTGCCGCCTATAGCCGTACGATCCGTTGCCGGATGAATCAGCAGCGCCGCGTCCATCTCGTCGAAAAGACCCCGTTCGCTCATGTATACTTTGCTGCCTGCCGTCTCTTCGGCAGGACAGCCGAAAACGTGCACCGTCGCTTCCTCTGCCGCAACGGCAGCAAAAGCTAAAGCGGCACCGACGCTCATGGCGGCAATCAAGTTGTGTCCGCAGCCGTGTCCGATTTCCGGCAGAGCGTCGTACTCGGCCAAAAAGGCGATCTGTTTGGCGCCGTTGCCGTAAACGGCGTGGAACGCCGTAGGAAATACATCGGTAATCGGATTATCGACGGCAAAGCCTGCTGTTGTTAAAATTTTCCGTAAATAGGCCGCCGCCAATTCCTCCTGGCCGCCCAATTCAGGATGCTCATGGATGTAGACGGCAATGCCGCGGATCAGCTCTTCCAACTCATCGACGCGACGGCAAGCGGCGTCTTTCCTTTCTTTTTTATTCATGCCTTTGCTCCTTTACCTTTTCTATCGTAAGCACCGCTTCCGAGACGCCTACCTCCATGCGTGCCGGCACGCCGAATGGCAGCCAGGCATTGTCTTTCTCATGCCCTGCCGGCACGCCCCAAAGCGCCGGTTTTCCCCATCGCTCGGCATAATACGCAGCCACTTCTCTGACAGTGAACTCGCCGTCCCCGCTTTCTGTCGGCATACAATCATGAAAGGTCCCGAACAGAATGCCCGCTGCTCTCGCGATCAGCCCCGACTGCTCGAACTGACGCAACATGCGGTCGAGAGCATAGGCATCTTCCCCAATTTCCTCCAACAACAGCAAGCCGTCAGTGCCGTCCAACGCGTACGGCGTACCGGTCGTCACGGAAAGCAGCATCATATTGCCGCCGCATAACGTACCGGACGCCGTCCCCGGAACCAACGGCTCCAACTGCCGGCCCGGCGGTAATTGCAGGGGGCCTGCCGGCACCGGCTCCTGCAATCCGGCGGCAAACTGTCCCAGCGTATAGGCCGTCGGCTCCCTGCCGAGAGACAAGGCCATGGGACCGTGAATAGTCGCCATGGCGCAGCGTTGGCGAAAAACCGTATGCAGAGCCGTAATGTCGCTGAAGCCGATAAACAGCTTCGGATTGGCGCGGATCCTGTCGTAGTCAAGCAAATCCAAAAATCGTGTCGTGCCGTAACCGCCGCGCAGACAGAGGATCGCCTGCACAGCCGGATCGGCAAAGGCCCATTCCAGATCGCGAGCCCGCAATTCGTCACTGCCGGCAAGATAGCCCCAGCTTTCTTCGACAGTACGCCCCAGAACCGAAACATAGCCGAGATCGCGCAGCACCTGTTCCGCTCCCGTCACTGCCTCGGCAGCCAAGGGGGCTGCCGGCGCCACGATCGCAATCGTATCGCCCTGCCGCAGGCCTCGTCCCAGTCTATACGATTCCATAATCTTTATCCTTCTTTCTGCCTTTTATTTTTCTATGTAAGCGCGCTTAAAGTCGACCAGTCCCAGAGACGACCAGCGATATCCTTTTACATAGGGCTGAGCGACAAAGGGTTGTGTCGTATAGTAAATGGGAATGATGACGCAATCATCAAAAAGGATATTCTCCGCTTCGTGCATCAGCTTCATGCGCAGCACCGCGTCATTCGTCTGCTGGGCCGCGTGAATCAATTCGGTATACCGTTCATTGTGGTACTGCGCGTCGTTTTCGGCATCGGCGAAAACGGACAAAAACGTCATCGGGTCGGCATAATCGGCGACCCATGAAGCCCTGGCAATTTGAAAATCGCCGCTGCTGCGGCTGGCCATAAAAACCTTTGCCTCCTGATTGACGAGCCCGACGGTAACCCCCAGTTCATCGTGCCACATGGCCTGCAGCGCTTCGGCGATCGCCTTATGCATTTCACTCGTATTAAAGAGAATACGAATATCCGGCAGCTTACTGCCGTCGTCATAACCGGCCTGTTGCAGCAGCGCTTTCGCCGCCGCCGCGTCTTCCGGCTGCAGCACCGTGCCGCCGGCAGTACGAAAATCGACGCCCGTCGCCGGATCGACCAGGCCCGGCGGTACCCAGGCATAGGCCGGCTGTTTACGACTGCGCACGACATTGGCAATCAGCGCGCGGCGCCTGACAGCCAGCGCGAAAGCTTTGCGGACTCGTACATCGTCAAAGGGCTTGGCCGTCACGTTGAAAACGTAATAATAAGAGCCTAAATACGGCGCGACATGATAGAGCCCGGCTTCCTCCAGCCGCGTTTCGTCGGCAGGCGGCGGTTCGACCATCATATCGGCCTGCCCGCTTTCGACCAGCGTCAGCCGCGTCGCTTGCGAATCGCTGATAGGAAACTCCAACTGCGGCAACGTAACGGAAGCGGCATCCCAATACGTTTCGTTTTTTACAAAATCGATCTCACTGGCATGGATCCATTTGCTGATTGTATACGGTCCGCTGCCGACGATGGGCATATTGCCCGAAGCCCACGTCTGCGGCGCTTTTTCGACAACATGCCGGGGTACGGCATAGTAGCTGTGGAAAGCCGTCAAACTGAGAAAATACGCTGTCGGCGCTGCCAATTTGACGATCAGCGTCCGATCATCGACGGCATGAACCCCGACGGCGGCGGCGTCAACCTGGCGGTTGAAGTACGCTTCTCCGTTCACCAGAGGAAACATCATATACGCATTCTCCGAAGCCACGTCAGGATCAAGAGCACGCTTCCAGGCATATTCAAAATCACTTGCCGTCAGAGGAACCCCATCGCTCCAGTGGAGACCGGGCCGCAAATAAAAGGTATACGTCAGTCCATCTGCCGAAACGTCCCACCGCTCCGCCAGTGCCGGCTGCGGCACATCCTGATCGTCCAGCCGCGTCAGCCCTTCAAACAGCTGCAATTCCACTATATTTTCAGGCAGCGCCGTCGTCATGGCCGGATCCAGACTGGCCGGTTCCGCTTCCAGCACATATCGCACCGTATCGGTACGTTCGGCGGGACCACACCCGCCGAGCGCAAAAACAGCAACGGCGCAAAGGAGTATAAGAACCAATTTTCTCATGATCTTCCCCTTCCTGCAAAATGGCAGGCGGCGAAATGACCGGCACCGACTTCACGCCAGCTCGGGATCTCGCAACGGCAACGCGCTGTTGCCGCAGTACAGCGCGGATGAAATACGCACCCTTCGGGCACGGCGAAAGGGCTGGGGACTTCTCCGACAGGAACGACTCTGCGCGTTTGCCGCGGATCGGCCTTGGCCATAGATGACAGCAGGAGCTGCGTATAGGGATGCATCGGCGTCTTGTAAACGGCATCACTCGTGCCTAATTCCACCAGCCGCCCCAGATACATGACGCCAATGCGGTGACTCAGATGGTGGACCATCGCCAAATCGTGCGCAATAAAAAGATACGCCAGCCCCTTTTCCTGTTGCAGTCGCTGCAGCATGTTCACAATCTGCACCTGTACCGACACATCCAAAGCCGATATCGGTTCATCACAGAAAATACAGGCCGGTTCCAACGCCAGCGCCCGGGCGATGCCGACACGCTGCCGCTGGCCGCCGCTAAACTCGTACGGATAACGCTGCGCCGCTTCACGCGGCATATCGACCTGCTCCAGCAACGCGGCAACGCGCCGCTCCCGTTCCTCTCCGGTCGGATATAACCCGTAATTACGCAACGGTTCGGCAATACTTTCGCCGATTGTCAACCGCGGATCGAGAGACGCATACGGATCTTGAAAGATCATTTGTATCTTCCGCCTGAACGCCGCCTCACCCATCGACTCCCGCCTGACGCCGTCACAGAATATCTCGCCTGCCGTTTTCGGATACAGATCGAGAACGGTACGGGCAAAGGTCGATTTGCCGCAACCCGATTCGCCGACCAAGCCGACTGTTTCCCCCGCCTCTATGGTCAGGGAAAGATCACAGACTGCCGTAACCGTTTTTTTTGCTCTGCCGAAAAAATCCCGTTCGGCAATGAATTCTTTTGTAAGATGACGAACGTCGAGAAACGCCATTATACTCCTCCCCGCTCCGGACAATACAACCAACAGCTCACCTTTTGTCCGTTCCTCAATTCATACGTCGGCGGCTCGCGACGCGAACAGATACACATCGCTTGAGGACAGCGCAGACAAAAACGACAGCCCCGGGAATAGTGGAACAAGTCAGGAGCCTGTCCGTCAATGCCGATCAGCTTCTTTTCCCTGTTCTCCGGATCCGGCAATGAAGCCAACAAACCTTGCGTATACGGATGAGCCGGCGCGACGAACAACGTCTCCGTCATCCCTTCCTCCACAACCGTACCGGCATACATCACGTAGACACGCCGACACAGCTGGGCAATGACGCCGAGGTTATGGGAAACGAGGACAACGGCCATCTGCAGCTCCCGCTGCAAGTTCTCCAACAGCGCCAATACCTGCGCCTCCGTCGTCACGTCAAGAGCCGTCGTCGGTTCATCGGCAAAAAGCAAGCGCGGCCGGCAAGCCAGAGCCAAGGCAATGAGACAACGCTGCCGCATGCCTCCTGAAAGTTCATGCGGATACTGCCGAAGACGTTTTTCCGGCGCCGTCAGCCCGACAGCCCGCAATAATTCCAGCGAAGCCGTTGCCGCCGCCGCGGGAGACAAGCGACGCTGCGTCCGAAGCGCCTCCCGCAACTGACTGCCGATGGACAGCACCGGATTCAGCGCCGTCATGGGATCTTGAAAAATCATCGTCATCTCTTTGCCGCGCAGCCGGTTCATCGCCTGCTCGTCATATTGCGTAATGTCCTTGCCGTCCCAGGTAATCGTACCGCCTGTATAAACCGTCTCCTTACGCGGCAGCAATTTCATGACACTTTGCGTCGTAACCGATTTGCCGCATCCCGATTCGCCGACGATCCCGACAGTTTCCCCGGCATAAACCTGGAGAGACACACCGTGAACGGCCTCCAACAGCCCTCGGTACGTACGGAACGAAACGGACAAGCCGGCAATTTCCAAAAGCGGCTTCATCGGCTTTCCCCCTTCCCATCGCGCGGATCCAGGGCATCGCGAAGCCCGTCGCCGAGAAACATAAAGCCGAGCATCGTGATACACAAGGCAAGGGCGGGGAAAAACAGCTGAAACGGAAAAGAACGGATACTGTTGATCCCTTCCGACGCCAATACTCCCCAGCTGGCCATAGGCGCCGCTACGCCGAGACCGATAAAGCTGAGAAAGGCTTCCGTAAAAATGGCGTCGGGAATAGATAAGGTCATGGTTACAATAATCGGCCCGACACAGTTCGGTATCATATGACGCCGCAGTATTTGCCACGCCGACGTGTTGCAGGACCGCGCCGCCAGAACATAATCCTGCCGTTTCAAGGTCAAAACCTGGCTGCGTACAATACGCGCCATATTCAGCCAGTACGCGATGCCCAAAGCAAGATAAATATTGAGCAGTCCCGGCTTAAAGACGACCATGAACAAAATCACATAAAGCAGCATGGGAATCGAATACAGGATATCAATAACATGCATCATGATCCGATCTGTTTTACCGCCGGCCAGACCGGCAATGCCGCCGTAAAGAACGCCGATGAACAGATTGATCAAGCTGGCGGCGATGCCGATAGACAACGAAATCCGCGCTCCGTAGAGAACGCGCGTAAAAAGATCGCGTCCTAACGTATCGGTGCCGAACCAATGCGCCGCAGACGGATACGCGTTGGCGGCGGCAAAGTTCTGTTCGCCGTACGTATAAGGAGAAAGCCAGGGGCCGACAAGCGCCGCTACGGACATGACACAAACAATGCCGATGCCCCAGAGAGCCAGCCGGTTCTGTCTCAGGCGCTGCCAACTGCGATCACGCAACGTTTGCGGCGGGATATACACTGGCCGTCGTGCAGACGGCGGCAGCGGCTGAAAATCAAGTCTGTCCATGCTCATCCCTCCCGTTCCGATGTCAGGGAAATCCGCGGATCTACGAGAGGATAGATGACATCAATCAGTAAATTCATGACAATAATCAAAAAACTGTAAAAAATCGTTATCCCGAGGATAACTGTATAATCGCGATTGTAAATGCTGGTGACAAAATACCGCCCCAAACCGGGGATGGCAAAGACGGTCTCAACGACAAAACTGCCGGTCAGCAACGACGCCGCCAGCGGGCCGATGTACGTGATGACCGGCAGCAAAGCATTGCGCAGACCGTGACGACAGAGCAGCGAAAAGGTCCCGACACCGCGGGCTCGCGCCGTACGCATGTAATCTTGCGACAAAACGTCAAGAAAGCTGGCCCGCGTCAGCCGCATGACGAAGGCCGTCGGATGCGCCGCCAAGGCAAAAACAGGCAAAACGGCATAAGACGGCCCTTTCCATAGCGCTGCCGGTAAAACAGGCCACGTAAACGCAAACAGCTGAACCAGCAACGCCGCCAAAATAAAACTCGGCACCGATACACCCAGCGTGGCGCCAAGCATCAGCGCGTAGTCAAGGGCGCCGTTTTTATGCCATGCCGCCGCCATGCCGGCCAAAACGCCGACGCCGAGAGCCAGACACAAAGCAATCGCCCCAAGTTCTGCCGAAACGGGTAACGTTTCGGCAATGATCTCGTTCACCGTCCGCCCCGGATATTTGAAGGAAGGGCCGAAATCGAATACCGCCGCATGTTCCAAATAATCGGCATATTGTTCGAGAAGCGGCTGGTCGAGACGATACCGTTCTTCCACGGCAGCCAAAACGACAGGCGGCAATTTCTTTTCTGCCGTAAACGGACCGCCCGGGATGGCATGCATCAGGGCAAAGGTGATCGTCACAACTGTCCACAAGACGAGACAAGCGCCGACCAAACGTTTCAAGCAGTAAAAAAACATCTTTTTTCCCCATTTCCATTGCTATACTATACCCATAATTATAAGCTTGCCGCTGCGAAAAAGGAAGTGCGCCTGCATGGCCCTCTTCTTAAAAAAACTTTGATAATTCGTATTGAAAAGAGAGAACAATCGTTTTATAATAAGGAAATTACACTGACAGTTGATTTTAGAAAGAGTGAACCTCCATGAATTGGAAATTTTGTTTAGCCATACTGACATGTAATGTCGTTTTTATGTCTGCCAGTTATACCATGCTGATCCCTTTCCTGCCGGTCTATTTGACCCATGAGCTCGGCGTGGATCCGTCATCGGTAAATATCTGGTCCGGCATTGTCTTTTCCTCAACTTTCGCCGTCAGCGCCATCATGGCCCCGATTTGGGGACGCATGGCCGATCGCCGGGGAAAACGGCTGATGGCGATTCGAGCCAGCTTTCTTCTGGCCATCAGTTATTTTCTCGGCGGCATCGTAACGACACCGCTGGAGTTAACGTTCATGCGGATGTTTCAAGGTTTTGCTGCCGGCTTGTGGCCGATGGAACTGGCAATTATGACCACCTATGCGCCGCCGAAAAAAATGGGCATCTGTCTCGGCATCATGCAAGGAGGCCTGACGGCAGGCGGTGTCATCGGGCCGCTTTTCGGGGGACTTTTAGCGGAAGTCTTCGGCATGCGCATGTCATTCTTTCTGGCCGCGGCAGCTCTTTTCCTCAATTTTCTGGTTCTTCTGTTCTTTGTCAAAGAACCTCCTGACAGTCTGGCTGCAGAGCCGGCACCGGGGCATCCGGAAACCAGCGGTTCCGGCCTTTGGCGAAATCCGTTGATCCGCGATATGCTGCTTTTCGGCGTTTTCGTGCAAATGGTCATCCTCATCGTGCAGCCTGTCTTGACGACATATATTACGGAACTTGCCGGCAATTTGGACAACGTCATCTTCGTCGCCGGCCTCGTCTTCTCGCTCAGCGGCTTTGCCAGCGCCATATCGGCGCCGCTCTGGGGACGCTTCGGACAGCACCAGGGATTCCATAAGTCGCTGACCTATGCCTTGACCTTGGCCGGAATCTTCAGCATTATCCAATCGCTGCCTCGCGACCTGTATCTGTTCGCAGCATCGCAATTTTGCGTCGGACTGTTCTTTTCCGGCATCTATCCTTCGATCAATGCCATTCTGGCTCAAAACACCGACTCCCACACCAAGGGACGCGTATTCGGCCTCCTCTTTTCGGCGCAGCAGATCGGCTCCATGGCCGGGCCTCTCCTGGGCGGGCTGATCGCTACCTTCTGCGGCATGCATTACGTCTTCATCGCCGCCGGCCTGATTTTACTCTCCATCAGCATCATCGTGCGCCGTCATACGGGACGCATAACGACGCCGCATCCCGGCACAACATAATAATTATAAAAACGTCTCTCACTAAAACTAGTAAAAGTTTTAGTGAGAGACGTTTAGCTTTTTGAATGTAATTATTCCAATATCTTACAACCGGTTGTTTTATCCGCTTTAAAATCTTTATTGGTTTTACACTAGTATATAAAGCATTTTACTCCTTATATCGCAGGTAAGTTTATGCCCAATTATTTCTAACCTTTGACCCCATTTTTTCTATTAAAAATAATATTACTTCACCTGTTGTCCAGAAGAGCCGTTTCATCATTGACTTACATATCATATATATTAGCCATGATTCGGATGACACCGCCTATTATGAAGTAACACATTCATTTTATTAGAAAACCCCGATAAAATTTACCTGAATACTCAACAGGCAGAACAACTACTTTTATTATTTTTCTTTAGATACCATCCCATAGCTTAACAATTCTCCTAAGTAAATATTCGGCACGCAAAACATGCCAGTAAGGAATCTTAATAAATTAACGATACTATCATTCCAAACATTATATATCTAAGCATCACTTCTAATCTACATATAGATAATGCCTGATTTCTCCATTTCAAGATAAAACTGTAAAAACTTTAAAAAGTCCATCCCCTTCACGACAATAATGAGCATTAATTTTCACATTTTTAAGTCCGTTTCTGAATTTTTATATCTCTCAAATTATCTATTTATGTACCTAATATTATCTATGCCTAATAAATAGGATATAACAATACTAATAAATTAACACTTCTTCTCGATTAATAGCTTCATCCAAAATCTTTTTGCACTTTTATATCTAAAAGTAATTGTACTAATTCCACAGATACAACAATAAACCTAGCCACTATAAAATATATGGTGGCTAGGTTTATATTCAATTTTCTATCTACCCCATATTCCCTGCAACTTTCTTATCATCTTTAAAAATCATACAGGCTATGATCAATGCAATTCCAGACCCCGCCAGTCCATAAATAGCATATGGAATAACAGTTTCCATTAACATTGCGCCAAAGCAAACGATAAAGCCCACTATCATACTAATAATTACTGACTTGGCCGTAATTAAATTTTTTCTACGCAGTAATACTCCCGCAAATATCGGGAACATAAGCCCCGCTGCTGAAAAAGCATAAGTTGCAACAATAACATTAAGTACACGCGGATATACTAGGGCTATAGCTACAGCTAAAAATGTAACTATAACTGAAATTATTTTAGATTTATGCTTCATATCATTTTCAGTCGCTCCAGGATTAAGTATCTTTTTATAAATATCATTTACCGCATTTAATGCCACAGATTGAATGCCACTAGCAACAGTTGACATAATAGCAGATACAATTAATCCTGCATATAAAGCTAGAAACCAAACTGGAATTTGTGTTAGAAACCAGCCAGTTGCCATTTCTCGTTCTAAGCCAGGATTCATTGCCCTAATCCCCATCCCAAATAAAGATGCCCAAATTTCAGAAATAATAATTACTACCCCGCTAAGAAATAAACTCATTTTAACATAATTTATATCTTTTGCAGCAAAAATACGCTGAAAATACATTTGATTTGTTAAACTACCAGGAATAACCGCCATAAACCAGAGTATAACTGTTCCCCAGCCTAGGCTTGCCATTCCACCAGGAAAAGACTTTAAATTATCCGGTACTTTAGCCATAACATTGCCAAATCCGCCTCCCATATCGTACAAGAAATATAATGTTGCCAAACAAATTAGTCCCATAAGACATCCAAAAAAGAAATCTGCCCAAGCAACTGATTTTAATCCAGCAGGTAATACCAATAATAAACTAATGACGGCAAATGCCAATACTAAGGTAGTAGTTGAAAGGCCAGTTAATCCGGAATAAAGCTTTCCAAAAGCAATCAGATTTCCAATAACCCATCCAAAGGGTACAACCATTGTTAAAAATGATGATATGACAGTTAATGTTTTATTTTTACCATACAATCTTTCCATAATATCCGGTATAGTTGAAAATTCCTGACTACGCATCCATTTTGCAATAAGGCAAATAACCCACATACCAATAGCTACAAATAATCCATATGTTAAAGCAGACCATCCTCCAGCATATCCATTTCCAACATGGGCGGTAAGAAATCCGCCACCTTGAGCTGTTGCAAATTGGGTTCCAACAATAACATACAAAGGTAAGCTGCGACCGGCTACGGCCCAATCACTTCCAGTCGATTTTCTACCAACCCACCAAGAAATTAATACGGCAACTAATAGTACAGCTAAGGTGCTAAAAACAATAATAAATATACTTCCCGTAGACACACCCATGATAATTCCCTCCCTCGTACATTATTGTATAATTTTATAATTTTTTTCTCTTAAATTCTTGGCGGTGATGCGGCAAATAAAATACGAACTACATCATCACCGACATTAACCCATTGATGCGTTATTCCCGGCGGTATTCTTACACTATCATGAGTATTTAGATTGACTTCCTCATTATCAAGGACAAGATGCACATTCCCTTCCAATATATAGGCAATTTCTTCACCAGTATGTTTAGTTTTTTGGATACCTGAACTGCCATGTGCTTTTAACGTTAAAATCAGCATCGCCAATGAACTACTACGATTAGGCGTCAAAACCTCATATTCCAAGCCCGGGGACTCTGGAAATATAATTGAAGTTCTTTTATTGGAACGTACAATCAAATCATTAACGGTTTGTGTTTCAGAAAATAATCTCACAATGGGTACTTTTAACGCACACGAAATAGCTTCCAATGTCTTCAATGAAGGATTGGCATTACCATGCTCAATCTGAGAAAGCATAGATAAACTGATTTCCACTTTACTTGCCAATTCTTTCAGTGAATATCCCTCTAATAAACGTAATTGTGAAATGTTCTTCCCTAAGCAATAATTATTCATAAAATATTGTATTATCTCCTTAATTTATTACGCTTAATAATTTCCTCACACATTTTTATATCTGCTGAAACCATACCTTCACGTGCAATTTTTCCTAAAAGAGCAAGACTTTCATTTGCATTTTCTCCTACCAATCCTTCATCATTATTAATATAAGCGCCAGATTTTACGAGCATAACATTTTCAATTGCCACACCAATACTTGTTGAAAGCTTTATTGCACAACCATTTTTGGCTCCATCACACAATGTTCCTCCGATTGCTCCTATGATATTACTAATAGCATGTTCAATTTGTATGTTTTCCAAGTCACATAAAAAGCCACATCCAGCTGCAACACCTAATGAAGCTGCAATAGAACATGCACAAACAGGGGATAATCGCCCAATGTGACATTTCGCAAAAATCGTGACTAAAAAGCTCAATGCTACAGCACGAATAATTTTGTCATTAGAATATTCATAAAAATCTCCAAAAACCTTTACTGGAACAGAACTAGTAATACCTACATTTCCACTACTAGCACAACTCATAGCAGGAAGATTCTCCCCACACATTCTCGCGTCCCCTGCAGCCGCAACATAAGTTCTGGCTTTATATACAACATTATTTTGATCAAAAGTCCCCCATCCTACACCAAAACCTGATCCGGCTTTATTTGCTAATCCAGCATTGGCAAGTGCAAAATTTAATTCAATTGCTTTTTTTACAATTCCCAATTCATTTATATCAATGAGTTTTGCAAAATTAATAAAATCATTTATTTCATAATTACTAATAGGTGCATCAAGTTTATATGATGAATCCTCTGCTGCATCTATCGAACCCTTAATTATTTTATTATTTGATTCAAGATAAACAATATTGGTATGTGTCCCATAAATAATAGCCCGTCCATACCCTTTATTGGTGTATACAGTGGCATCAATAAACAAATTCATACCAGTACGATTCCAAGCCACATCAACGATAACTTTTCCTTCTTTAATTTTATCCAAAGCATCTTTTTCTTTACTCGGAGTAACACCAGCCAAAACTTCTAATCCTTTCTTTGCATTTCCTGCTATCGCCCCTAAGGAAGCGGCAACATCTAAGCCTTTATGACTTGTTCCAGGAATGCCTACTGAAATAGAATTTTTATAGGTATCGCGATCCATAAGTACATGAATTTTTTCGATTTCCCCTCCTATAACATCATAAGCCTTCGCTGCTGCTAGAGAAACGGAAGTTGGTCCCGTACATCCCAAGGCAGGTGATACCTCTTTATTAAGTATCTCTAATAAATTTTTAATTTTTGTATCCATATTTCCTTCCCTCCATTCTATATTCATGATTGAACTTTTTCATTCCACTTCTTTTTTAATTCTTGAGCTATGTCTGTAGATGCTAATCCACCAATTTGACTACATCGCAGTTCATTAGGTATTCGTCTTGCTGTATCTACCAAGGCATCAATTACTTGATCCGCTGGAATGGCACTTTCTACCCCTGCTAAAGCCAATTCTGCCCCCATAAGTCCAACTGCAACACCCATGGCATTTCTTTTTATGCAAGGTATTTCAACTGGACTAACTGGTTGATCACAAGTGAGTCCTAATATGTTCTTCATAGCAATTGCAAAAGCATTTTTAATTTGCTTGAATGATCCTCCAGCTAACCAAACGCTAGCAGCCGCTCCAATGGCAGCGCCAACACCTACTTCAACCTGACATCCCCCAATACTTCCAGAAAAACTGGATTTATTGGCAACTATAGTCCCTAATGCTGCCGCTACCAAAAAGGCTTTAGCCAGAGTCTCCCGATTAGCACCGTATCTTTCTCCTACGGAAAATATAATACCCGGTAATGTTCCCGCAGAACCACAAGTTGGAGCAGCAACAATAAGCCCTCCTCCAGCACTAATTTCCGAAATAGCAAGAGCTCTTGCCATCGCCATCGTAAACATTGGGCCGGTAATCGTTTTATCGGTTTTACTATACTCAGCCACTAATCTCCCATCGCTATCTCCAACAAAACCACCAATTAAGGAAATATTTCCCATTAATCCTTTCGCTATTGCTTGTTCTTCAACCTCCACTATTTTTATAGCTTCATTTAAAACCTGCTCTCGCGTAACCAAGCTTCGGGCACATTCATAGTCAATAGCTACTTCACAAATATCTTTCAATACGGTTAATTGTTCTAACTCACTGAATGTCCTAAATATAGGAGAGGCAGTGCTCTTTTCCGAAAACAGATGAAGTGGCTCAACATATCGTTTAAGAACAATATTATTAACCCTTTTTTCTATTCTCATCAATACACTTTTTTCAATCGGAAATTTCGTTGATATATAAAAAAAATATCCTTGTTTACTTGCATAGCCATTGATATCTTGAGCATCTATAAATTCTGAAATTTCTTTTAAATCTATTGCATCTTTGAGTAAATAAAAATATAAATGAGTATCCCCTGTTATCTTCGTTTCTAATCCGTTTATTTTATCAATAACGATATTACCCCCACCCACGGAAATTCCATGTATATCCCAATCAATGCCTTCATGTACTGCACATATTTCCATAAGATTTCTATCTGGATTAACTTTATGAGTAGGTTGAAAGATTATGTCAACACCTTTTTCTTGCATATTATGAAGTGCGTGATTGACATTGGGATCGTCCTCTCTCATCCCTAATAGGCCTGCCATAAGAGCCCGGTGCGTCCCATGGCCTTTATAAAATTTCATTAAGAACGGATGAAATAAAAAGATAATTTTTTTAGGTAATCCTCCAATAATTTTTTGATAATAAAACCCTAATCGTACAGCTCCCCCCGTATGATTACTTGATGGGCCATGCATAATAGGCCCTACCGAATCAAACAAACTATAACTCCTCATATAAAATCATTCTCCTTTCAATACAGGAATAGTTAGTTAAATATAATTTAATTTATTAAATATAATTGTATTATGTCTCATTATACATTTACTTTTCAATAAAATCAATATTATATTTTATATTTTTATCGAAATATTTTAATTTTATTTTGTTTTTTTAATAAAAGCAGTGGTTTTATAATTTTAGTCTTATTCCAATGTAAATATTATCTTCAAATTAGTTATTAAAGAAATAGTGTACTTCTCTCACCACTAATTATAATTTAATATCCATTCTGTATTCTCACATAATTAATAAATATAACATACCATTACACTAGATTATTCGCATTCTACATCGAAGTTAACTAAATAGTTCTTTTCATACTTTCATCTATTCAATCTTGAAATATTCTCTTTATTCAGATTTCTTCTTGTAATCGTATTAATTTTCAATTATCTAGATTTACAGTATTCTACCATAATAACGTTCTTGTTTCTCTATATTATTCCTCCATATCTAGATACAATAATCCCCCTTATATAACACTTTCAATAATAAAACTATCTTTGAGATATCGATAAATTTTTACCATAGTTATAAACGTTTTTCCGCCATTGTAATACAAGACAAACAGTTTTCTGCAACAGCATGCGAATTGAATAGATTTACTGATAAACTATATGAAAAAATATATAAAATCCCTCCAGCTGAGCTAGAGGGACACTTATAAAAAAACGCTATATAAGGAAGTTCCAAAAAGATCTCCTACGATACCTACATTAAAGGCATACTCATAATTTTTTAAGTGGATATTCTTTATATCAGTGTCAACGACAATTCTTGCAAAGCAGAAACAACGTAAATAAAAACGAGCAAAATAACGAATGCCGCTCCATTAGACTACAACCTGTCAACCTTGCGGCGAACGGCCCCTGCCGATACGTCTGTCTTCTGCTGCCGTAAGGGAAACGCAGTTCAGCCTCCTGCCATAGCGGTTAGGCGCTTCGTCCCCTGCGCGTACGAGAAACCAGATATAGACGAAAGGGCCTACATAAGGAATTGCGTTGCTGAATAGCCACCAACCGCTTTTGTTGAGGTCATGAAAACGACGAATCGAGAGGCACACGCAGGGAAGAGCCGTCAGCAGCGCAAACGAAACGACGGCGGCCCAAAACACGGTGGCGGAAAGGAACAAAAGACAGCCCAAGATATCGAGGCAGCCGAAATAAACGGCATGGAAATTCCAATACTCGCCGCGCGAAGCGCGACCTGCACAAACGACATACTTCTCTTTCAAGACATATTGAAAATTTTCGATAAATCCTTTCGCCCCCATATGGGCCAAAAGCTCGTCGTTCATCGCGTCGGCGGGAACGGTTACGCCGCAGTATGCGCAATATTGCTGCCCCGCTTCCAATGCTGCTCCGCAACGGCGGCAATAAAGGATTTTTTCTTGTCTTGCTGACATATGGGCTCCTTTGCTGAAAAAAAGGACGGAAGCCCTTCGGTTTCCGTCCTTGCTGTTTCTTTATTCTCCGATTTCCACCAGGCAGTCGCCGCTGATAATCGGCTGTCCCTTGGAAACGAAAATATCTTTGACAACGCCGTCGATCGGCGACGTAATCGTCGTTTCCATCTTCATCGCTTCTGTAACAACCAACGGTTCGCCTTTCTTCACTTTCTGATCCTTTGAAACGAGCACATTGACAACAGATCCGGATAAGGTGGCTCCGATATCGCCGATCTTGTCGGGATTGGCTTTCCGCCGCGTTACCGTCTTCATGTCCACGCTCTTGTCCTGCACCGTGATTTCCCGTTCGGCGCCGTTGAACATAAAGGTAATATTGCGCATGCCGCTTTCATCGGGATCGCTGATATTAACCAGCGTAATAACCAGATCTTTCCCCGGTTCGATTTCAACATGAATTTCCTCATTCTTCCGCATGCCGAAGAAGAAGGTCGGCGTGTCAAGAACACTGACGTCACCGTATTTTTTGACATTTTCATTATAGTCGACAAAGACTTTGGCATACTGGCAGTATGCGTTTACATCTTCATCTTCATGCTTATAACCCGCATCGGCCAACTTTTTCCGCGTTGCTTCCAAATCAACGGGAGCCAGGGATTTGCCGGGACGTTCGGTCAACGGCTGGAGCCCTTTAAGAATGATTTTCTGCAATTCTTGCGGGAATCCCTGATACGGAATCCCGATGCGCCCTTCAAAGAACTCGACGACAGACTGCGGAAAGTCCAAAATATCGCCTTTTTTCAGAATATCTTCTTCGGTCAGGTCATTTTGAATCATAAAGAGCGTCATATCACCGACGACTTTGGACGACGGCGTGACTTTAATGATATCGCCGAACATCATATTGACGGCATGGTACATTTTCTTGACGTCATTCCAACGTTCGCCCAATCCGACGGCCTTCGCCTGCTGACGCAAGTTGGAAAATTGTCCGCCAGGCATTTCATGTTGATAGACTTCCGTATTCGGATATGGTTCGGCTTTATCGACCCCTTTGTAGTACGGACGAACGGTAGCCCAGTAACGGGACATTTCTTCCATGGCATCGACATTCATAGCCGGCTGCCGGTCTTTGCCGCTCAAAGCATAATACAGCGTGCTCATGCTCGGCTGGCTCGTGCCGCCGGCAAAGGCGGAATAGGCGACATCGACAATATCAACGCCGGCGTCAACGGCGCGGCAATAGGTCGTAATGGCGTTGCCGGAGCCATCGTGCGTATGCAGGTGAATCGGCAATGTAACCGCGTCTTTCAAGGCGGATACAAGGCGGTACGCGGCTTCCGGCTTCAAAAGGCCGGCCATATCTTTAATCGCGATAATATTGGCGCCGGCATGTTGCAACTCCTTGGCCATCTTCACATAGTAGTCCAAGTTGTATTTGGAACGGGATGCGTCAAGGATATCCCCTGTATAACAGAGCGCCACTTCGGCAATCTTACCTGTTTCGCGAACAGCCTGAACGGTACCGTACATATTGTCAAGACTGTTTAAACTGTCAAAGACCCGAAAGACATCGACACCGTTCTTCGCCGAAAGGTCGACAAAGTTTTTGACGACGTTATCCGGATAACTCGTATACCCGACTGCATTAGCTCCGCGAATCAGCATCTGCAAAAGGATATTCGGCGCTTTTTTGCGCATCTGGCGGAGGCGTTCCCACGGATCTTCGTACAGGAATCGATAGGCTACATCAAAAGTTGCGCCGCCCCAGCATTCATAGGAGAAGAAATTCGGCAGTTTTTTCGATGCGCTTTCCAACACCCGCAGCATGTCTATCGTGCGCACGCGTGTCGCCATCAGCGACTGGTGAGCGTCACGCATCGTCGTATCGGTAAAAAGGACCTGCTTCTGAGCCAATATCCACTGTGAAAACTTTTCCGGTCCCATGGAATCGAAGAGCTGCTTTGTCCCGGACGGAAAATCGCCTTTTACTGCAGACGGCAATTCAAGGGGGTCAAATTCCGGTTTTTCCTGATGACCTAACCCGCTGTATCCGTTGATCGTCGTATCGCCAATGTATTTCAAAAGCTTCGTGCCGCGGTCCTGAATAACCGGTAAATGAAACAGTTCCGGATGTTCGTCGATAAAATTGACATCGTAATCACCGCTGACAAAAAGCGGATTACTCAAAACGTTAATCAAGAATCCGATATTAGTCTTGACGCCGCGAATTCGGAATTCTTTTAATGTACGCAGCATCTTCTGAACTGCTCCGGCATGTGTCAGACTATACGTCGTAGCTTTCACGAGCAAGGAATCATAATACGGCGTAATGATCGAGCCCGTATAAGCATTGCCGCTGTCAAGGCGAACGCCGAAGCCGCCGCCGCTACGATAGACCATGATCTTACCGGAATCGGGCATGAAATTGTTCATCGGATCTTCCGTCGTAATACGGCATTGGATGGCGTTACCCTGGCAACGTACCGATTCCTGCGATGGAATCGCAATTTCATCACTCGTCAGCGCGTATCCTTCGGCGATCTTGATTTGCGTTTGAACGATATCGATGCCTGTAACCATTTCCGTTACCGTATGTTCAACTTGGACACGAGGATTTACTTCTATAAAATAGAACTGATGATCCGGCGTTACCAGAAACTCAACGGTACCGGCATTGACATAGCCGACGTTTTTCATCAGCTTCAAGGCGGCGTTGCAAATATCGCGACGCAGTGATTCGGGCAGCGAAAAAGCCGGCGCTATTTCGACTACCTTCTGATGACGGCGCTGAATAGAACAGTCCCGTTCCAAAAGATGCATGACATTGCCGTGTTCATCACCGATAATCTGTACTTCAATATGTTTCGGATTAATGATGCACTTTTCCAAATAAATCTCATCGCTGCCGAAAGCCAATTTGGCTTCCGATTTGGCGCGATCGTAAGCTTCCCGCAAGTCCGCCATATGATCGACCATGCGCATCCCGCGGCCGCCGCCGCCGTTGACAGCCTTAAGCATAATCGGGAAGCCGACTTCTCTGGCAAATTTTTCGACCTCTTCATAATTCATGACCGGGCCGTCACTGCCGGGAATATACTGGATACCGGCCTTTTTGGCTTGAATGCGGGCATTGATCTTATCGCCGAACATGATCAGGTGTTCAACGTGAGGGCCAATAAAAATAATGCCTTCTTCGGCACAACGCTTCGCCAAATCGGCATTTTCCGACAAAAAGCCATATCCGGGATGAATGGCATCAACATCATGTTCATGAGCAATGCGGATAATATCTTCAATATCTAAGTAAGCATCAACCGGTTTTTTGCCCGCTCCGACCAGGTAAGATTCATCGGCACGGAAACGGTGCAACGAGAGTGAATCTTCCTTTGCATAGACAGCAACGGTGCGAATCCCCAGTTCATTGCAGGCGCGAAAGACGCGAATAGCAATTTCACCGCGGTTGGCAACTAAAACCGAATTTATTTTTTTCATACAATAACCCCCTACAAAAATGTTAGGAACCATACCAATCTGTCAGCACAATAGCTGACACACTGTATTTTTATATTATATCAAAAAGCCGCATGAATACAAGGAGATCCGCTCTCGGAAAGGCATAAATACTGTATACAATTTATTTTTGTATAAGCCATTTGACCAACACAATACTGATCTCATAAAGGAGAATCATGGGTACGGCAATCATGCATTGTGTAAAAATATCCGTCGTCGGGGATACGACAGCGGCAAAAACGAAGGCGAAAACGATAAGGAGCCGTCGCTTTTGCCGCAACATTGCCGCCGAAACAATCCCCATTCTGGCCAGAAAAAGAAGCAACAACGGCAACTCAAAGACGATACCAAAGGGTAATACCAACGCGACGAAGAAAGATAAATAGGATTCAAGGGAAAACATAGGCTGCAACGTTTCCGTCGCAAACCCCATAAAAAAACGTACCGCCGCCGGCAGAACCAAAAAATAGGAAAAAAGGAGACCGCCATAAAACAAAAAGACGCCTGCCGGCAACAGTCTGCAAAGCAATTTCCGCTCGGCAGCACGAAGTCCGGGACGTACAAACGCCCAGAGTTCATAGAAAATAAAGGGAAATGCCGTCAGCACACCGGTGAACACGGCCACTTCAAGATAAGAGAAAAAGACTTCCGCCGGGTTCATAAAATAGAGCTTTCCTGCCGGCTCCGAAAGCAAGGCGATCAGTTCGTCGACATAAGCGTAAGCAATGGCGCTTGTTACGGCAACGACGGCCAGACAAGCCAGGAGCCGGCGTCGGAATTCCTGCAGATGATCGACTAAAGGCATCTCATCATTTACCGTATTTTTCATCATGGCTCCCTTCTTTCTGCGCGCTTCCCGCGATACGTTCCTTCTCCTCCGTCATGATTTCAGCATCAATCGTGATCGCTTCTTTAGCCGTATGCTTCGTTTCGTCTGCCATATCCTGCATTTTTTCGGCAGCCTCCATCACTTCCCGTCCGGCACGGCGAAATTCCGTAAAACTCTTTCCTAAAATTTTGGCTATTTCCGGCAGCCGCTGCGGACCGAAAACCAGTAATGCCACAATCAATACAACGACCATTTCACTCATTCCGATATTAAACATGATATCCTCTCATTTCCGCTGATCAGCAAAAATGACTCCTGCCGGAAACAGGAGCCACCATTATATCCGTTTTCATACATAGTGAACGCGGGAAGCGTCGTAGCGGTCTTCACCGCCGCGACCGTCTTTATTATCGTTGGCATACCCGAAGGAGACGATGGCAAACGCCGTATATCCCTGAGGCAACATGATGGCACGCCGCACATTGGCTTCACGGGCCTTATACGGTGTGACCCCGAGCCAAACGGCGCCTAAGCCCTGATATACCGCTTCAATGAGTATATTTTCCACACAAGCGCTCAGATCCAATCCGATAAACGCCGGAAAACGAAGATTTTCATCACGGCTGCAGACGACGATCGCAGCCGGCGCTTTCGCTGCGCAACCCGCATACGGACTGATATGAGATAAAGTCTGTAAAACGCGCTTGTCACGTACGACATAAAATTCCCACGGCTGCTGATTGCCCGCAGAAGGGGCTGCCATACCGGCGCGAAGCAAGGCTTCAATTTTCGCATCTTCCACCGGAGTCGGTAAAAATTTCCGCACGCTCCGTCTTTCAAAAATTTCCTTCATTTCTGATCGACTCCCTCCACATACACTATATGTCGTTATTATATCACAATGGGTGCCTGATAAAAAAGTAGCGGCGTCCATCTCGTCTGCGGAAAACACCGCAGTCCGGCCATTCAACTTGCCGCCGCATCACTTTCCTAATCACTCGGAAAAATCACCGACAGTTCTGGCATCTTTTTCCTCTATGATCTATAATGTAATATATTTTACATATCCGTACCGGACCGTCCACGTGCCTGGCGGCATACCCGTATATGTGGGAGGAATATATATTGGCTCTGTTGACCTTACTTTTATTCTGCAGCGGACTCCTGCTCTGTCTGCATTTTGATCTGTCCATTCTCTACGCACTGTCATTCGGATATATCATCTTTTTTCTCTATGGTCTCCATTACGGCTGCCGTATCCGGCAACTGCTGTCCATGACTGTAGAAAGCCTGCTGACCGTGCGCACTGTCTTGACGGTATTCGTCTTAATCGGCATGATCACCGTATCATGGCGGGCATGCGGTACGATTCCTTACATCGTTTCTCTCGCCGGGGATATGATAAGACCCGACCTTTTCCTTATCGCCGCTTTTCTCCTCAACGCATTGCTGTCCGTATTGATCGGAACTTCTTTCGGCACGGCGGCAACGATGGGCGTTATTTGCATGTCCGCCGGCCATGTGCTGGGAGTTTCGCCACTCTTTACAGGCGGGGCCGTCTTCAGCGGTATTTTTTTTGGAGACCGCTGTTCGCCGCTGTCAACGAGCGCCCTCGTCGTTTCCTCCATTACGGGAACCGTTTTTTATCATAATCTTCGTCTCATGGCTCGCAGCGCTGTCATTCCTTTTTTCGTGACCGCCGCACTGTATTTGCTGCTGGGACGATACGCCAATACGGATGCGTCCGTCACCTTACAAACGTCATCGCTGTTTGAAGATTCATTTGCCCTGCATAGTATGACGTTGCTGCCGGCTGCCGCCGTCATCCTTCTTTCCCTCTTACGGATTGATGTTCGTGTAACGATGACGGTCAGCATCGTAATCAGTCTGTGTCTCTGCGCGCTGCTGCAACATGAAGCGCTTCTCACGATCATCCCGATGCTGTTATGGGGCTATGCCGCACCGACAGCGCAGTTGGCCCCGATGATGAACGGCGGCGGTATAATTGCCATGGCAAAACCCGCCGCCCTGGTGGCCTTATCCTGTTCGTATGCCGGTATTTTTCGGCATACCGATCTGCTCCGTGGGATAAAGAAATACATCCGCAAAGGAGCCGCACTGGTATCGGCCTACGGCTGTACTGTAATCGTTTCGATCCTGACTGCCATGATCGCCTGCAACCAGACCCTCGCCTCTATCCTGACAAAGCAACTGTGCGAAGAGATTATTCCCGATAAAACACGAATGATGCTGACCTTGGAAGACACGATCATCGTAATTGCCGCCCTCATCCCCTGGAGCATCGCTGCCGCCGTACCGCTGGCAACGCTGGATGCTCCTGCTGCCTGCCTGTACTTCGCTTTTTATTTATATCTGCAGCCCCTATGCGGTTTGATACAAGATCGGTACCGCAATATACACGGTTAACGATCTGTTTCTTCATACGAAAAACCCCGCCTTGCGACATCTCTCCCGATGAAGATTGTCCCATTCGTCTATGCGCAAGTATTTTCGTAAAAAAATCTGTAAAAATAAGCACCCTCTACGGGTGCTTATTGATGAATCGATCATGGTGCCGGGGGTGGGACTTGAACCCACACGGTGTTACCCGCCTGATTTTGAGTCAGGTGCGTCTGCCATTCCGCCACTCCGGCATAGTCTAAGAGTTCTTCAAGACAAGATTTATTATATCATATTATCATCAGCAGTCAAGCAATAAGTTTTCCATTCGTCCATGTCCTATCATTCGGAATGGATTACAACGAGAATCTGTCCATCCGAATATATTTTCTGCCATCAATGACGGCCCTGCGCTCCCTGCCTCGTAAAAACGGAATGCCCGTCTCAGCCAAGACTTTTATAGACATAAAAAGGAACGGGACGCTGTTCCCGTTCCTTTTTATGTCTTCTTAATCAATGGCCGTCAACGGGATCGACAAGTATATTTTCTTCTTGTTCTTCCTCTTTTACCTGCGCAAGATATGCCTTGGTCTCGGCAACGACAACACCGCTCAGCCCGATGAGTGCAATCAGGTTCGGAATAGCCATCAACCCGTTCACGATATCAGCCAAGACCCAAATAACTTCCAGTTTTAAAAATGCCCCGCAGGCAACAAGAATAATGAAGGTAATACGATAAGGCATAATACCCTTGACGCCGGCCAAATACTCAACGCATCGTTCACCATAGTAGTTCCAGCCGAGAATGGTCGTAAACGCAAATAGCGTTAACCCGATACAGAGAATAATACTGCCTGTATTCGGAAAGGCCTGCAAGAACGCAACGTTCGTCAGTGCGGCCCCGTTCAGATCCCCCATCCAGGCGCCGCTGATAACCAGCACCAGCCCGGTAAGCGTACAAATGATAATCGTATCAATAAACGTGCCCGTCATGGAAATCAAGCCTTGTTCCGCAGGCCATTTCGTTTTTGCCGCGGCAGCGACAATCGGAGCGCTGCCCAACCCGGATTCATTGGAAAAAACGCCGCGGGCCACACCGTTGCGCATGGCAACCAGAACTGTCGCGCCGAGGAACCCGCCTGCCGCAGCTGTCGGATTGAATGCATCATGAATGATTTCGGCAACGGCCGCCGGAATCTGTTCATAAAAAACACCTAAAAAAGCAAGGGTGGAAAGCACGTAAATAACTGCCATGGCCGGTACGATCTTTGAAGCCGCTCTGGCAATGGACTGCAGGCCTCCAATCGTTACGGCGGCTACGACAATGGTCAGTACGACGGCCGTATAGGTGACGGGAACGTCGGCCGCAAGCTGTGTGATCTCAACGATGGCATTGACCTGGGCAAAAGTACCGATACCGAAAAAAGCGACGAGTACGCCGAAAAAAGCAAAAAGCGTAGCAAGGGGTTTGTATTTTTTCCCGAGACCATTTTCAATATAATACATAGGGCCGCCGGAAATTTCCCCGTTTTTATCGATCGTTCTGTATTTGACGGCCAGACAGCCTTCCGCGTATTTAGTGGCCATACCGATCAACGCGGCCATCCACATCCAGAATACGGCGCCGGGGCCGCCGGCATGAACAGCCGTGGCAACACCGACAATATTACCGGTACCGACAGTAGCAGCCAACGCTGTGCATAAGGCTTTAAAACTGTCGATATCCCCTTCGCCTTGATTTTTCGCCGTAAAAATCAACTTCAAGGCACGCGGCAACTGCGTGATCTGCAACCCGCGAAGCCGGAACGTAAGCATAATGCCCGTGCCGATAAGCAGAAAAAGCAACGGCGGTCCCCAAACAAAGCTGTCAATCGCATTCAACATGTCCAAATTCATAAGTGCATTCTCCTTTAACTATAAATTAAAAAACCTATCATCAGCATGACGCTCTGAAGATAGGTTGAGAAAACACGCGCATAAAAACAAGGAGCATGTTTATCGCTGTCTCTGTCCTTTTGCCTGAGAGATAAGGAATCACAGATTCCGTGCACCTTCGGCGCCCAATGGGACTCTCCAGAGTTGTGTCCGTATACGGTCCCGTCTTGCGACACCTGAGAGTTTAACTCCTTCGGTAGACTGTAAAGCCTTCTCCCGTATATTTCATTCACTCGCTATATGATTATATTATCATTATAGACTTTTCATTCGCAAATTGCAAGAGGTCGAAAAATCGTTTCTTCCGACCTTTCAGGAAATATATTCTCTGATCGTATCCATAACGGCAAAAGCCGTCTGCTGCCACCGCAACGGCGTAAGAGCCACATGACCTTGGCGGATACAAGCCACATCGGTATTTTCCGGAGCCGTCTCCATGTCGATGTCACCGACAATGCGATAACAAGCGCTGCCGTCGATATCCTCTTTTTCCGCAATGATATTATGATATATCTGTACCGTTTGCGGTACAACGCGGGCATTCTTCAAGGAAATTTCTCCTGAAGGGGGAATATTTACGTTGAGAACGCCGGGAAAATTCCCCTTTACAAAGACGGATTCAATGACCGCAATAACCAGACGAGCCGTCTGCGTACAACGCTCATCCGTCATATCCCGCATGGAAACCGCCATTGCCGGCACCTGGTAATAGGGTCCTTCCATCGCTGCCGAAACAGTTCCCGAATAAAGGACGTCACTGCCCAGATTATACCCGTCATTGATGCCGGAAATAATCAGATTCGGGTACTTGTCGACTAAAAAATACTCCATCGCCATCTTTACGCAATCGACGGGCGTGCCGCTGACTGCGATTTCGCGCACATGCGGCAGCGTCTGCTCTGCTTCCCGACAGTACAAATCCCTATTGATGGTCATCGAATGAGATGCCGCACTGCGCTGCCCCGTCGGCGCCACCACAGTGATTTGTTCGGCAAAAGCCGCCAACTCCCGTTTCAGGACTTGCAACCCCCTGGCCTGCAGGCCGTCATCATTTGTCAAAAGAATATGCATAAATTACTCCTATCTCTTGTTCTCTTTTCGCAACAACGCCGCCGAGTCATAGGAAACGGCGCGCGTATGAAGCGTATGGCTCCATTGCATTTTGTGCCGGTCGATGAAGCCCAAAAAATTAACAGGAATCCAACTGTACATGAATAATGGATATACGATCAAATAAAGCCACGATTTTAACGGTACTTTAATCTGCAATAACACAATAACGGGAATAAGATACTGCCCTATTGCCAAGATAGTCCAAATTTGTACCGGTACAAGTTGGTTCAAAATGTTGGTGTAAAAAGGGATGTATGCCGCATTAATATAGGCCAGACAGGCATATATTGTCGACATCATCATAAAAAACGGCTGTGATAAGGTAATAATGCCATCCAACATCCGAATGTTCCCCGTACGGATGCCGCGGGCGAACAGCTTCGGTATAAACCGTTCACCGCAGTCACACTGCCCTTGGGCCCAGCGCTTCCGCTGTCTGCAGGACTGCATAAAACCAAGGGCCTTTTCATCATAAATAATAGCGTCATGGGCCCAACAAGTACGTACGCCTTCAAGCAGAATCTTCATGGAAAACTCCATGTCTTCCGTCAGACAGTCGCAGCCCCAGCCGTATTTACGCACAATATCGGTAGCAATGCACATGCCGGTACCGCCGAGCGCCGTGGAAAGGCCGACATTATATTTTGCCAGATGCCACATATGATTGATCAGCCAAAATGCGATGGAAAAAGTTCCGGCAATCCACGTATCCGTAGGATTCTTCGAATCCATATATCCCTGAATGACCTGTTCCCCTTTGCAGAGATGATTGTTCATTTCGCGCAAAAACTCGGGATGAACCAAGTTGTCGGCATCAAAAACAACAAACGCATCATATTGCTTTTCCTGTGCCAACAGTCGGTTAAACATCCAATCCATAGCATATCCCTTGCCGACTTCTTCCTTGTTGACACGAGTCATCACCGTTGCGCCGTGCTCTTTGCAGATGGCTGCAGTGTGATCGGTACAATTATCGGCAACGACATAAATATCATACATCTGACGGGGATAGTGAAGTTCCTGCAAATTATCGATAAGCTGCCAGACGACCTTTTCTTCGTTATGAGCGCAAATAACGGCGGCAAACGTATGCCGCGGCGCTGCCGTAATATGCTCTTGCCGCTTCATCAGGCCAAAAACAGCCAAAACAAAGTAATATAGGGTGTAGAAAACAATAATCACTTGTATGGGTACCATGACGATATCCAGAAAATGTTCCATACGTTACGTTCTCCTCGGCAATACTATCTAGCCGGTGAAACTGCATTCATCGCCGTATTGACTAAACCGAAAACAATATACAGTGCGAAAGGCATACAAATAACCAAGCGCCAATCAACAAAATAAAGCGCCGCAGCGCCCAACACGAGTGCTGCTACAAGAGCCGGCACGTGCAACACATCGGCGCTTTGCCCTTTAAAGTCGGGATGATGGATCTCGCTGACCAGATCATACCCCACAAGCAGCACGATAATAGCAGCCAGAACAGGCGAAATGTGAACACCGGACATGACAAAAGTAGCAAAAAGACAACCACCGTTCGGAATCGGCATCCCCATAAAGTAACCGTGCACAACAGTCGTATTCAAATTGAACCGGGCCAGACGCAGACCACCCAAGGCAGCATAAAGAGCCGCCGGAACGACCCCGATCCAGCCCAAATCCTGCAGCGCATAGGAATAGATCAAAAAGGCCGAAGCGGCACCGAAAGAAACACAGTCCGACAGGGAGTCCAATTCCTTGCCGAATTCACCGCTGACCCCCAAATAACGCGCGCTTCTGCCGTCGCAGGCATCGCAGAGCGTAGCTAATAAAATACAAACGCCGCCCCAGAAAAAATTCCCCTGCGCCGTCAGCACGATAGAGATAAATCCAAAAATCAAATTTCCCGATGTAAAGCAGCATGGGATTACTTTTTTCATTCTACAATCCTCCCTATGATCGTTTCTCCGCCACGAACAAAATCGCCCTTTTTGACATAGATGTCGACGTTATCTTCTACAAAAACTTCAATGCAGGAACCGAATTTGATCATGCCGTAAAGTTGACCGTGAAGCAGCGTATCGCCCAATGTGACCCAGGAAACGACGCGCCGCGCCAAAACGCCGGCAATAAGGGTAACCAAAATGCGGGTTCGTTCATTTTCGATGCCGAGAGAATACCGTTCATTCTCAAACCCGACGCCATCCTTATAAGCAGGCCGAAAACGGCCGCACGTATATTGCTGGAACTTGATGGTTCCGGCCAAAGGCGTCCGATTGACATGAGCGTCAAAAATGGAAAGAAATATGACTATTTTCCGGCATCGCGCATTTAAATACAGGTCGTCCTCCACCTCTTCCACGCTCATCACCTTGCCATCTGCCGGCGACACCAGCGCCGACTCGTCACGAGGAACGCACCGCTTCGGATTGCGAAAAAAATAGGTGAAATAGACGGCAAGAAGCGCCGGTACCGCCGCGACATAGAGATTCAGAAACATACCGGCCAATACCGCCAGAATCAGGGGAACTGCAATAAAGACATAGCCGTCTTCAATAATATAGGGCTTCGTCATACTACCCCCTCCCTTCAGGACCGCCGCTGCGCTTTGACGGCTGCCACGAAACGCGGCAGTGCCAACATCCGTTTAAAGCGAGTCGGTTCCTTGTACAGCCGGAAAAACCATTCCAGACGGTGCTCTTGCATCCATTTCGGAGCCCTCAGCGCCTTGCCGGCCAACACATCGAGGGAACCGCCGACGCCGATACAGACGCAAGGCCCCAATTCATACAAGTGCTGCGCTATCCATTTCTCCTGTTTCGGCACGCCAAGCGCTACCAGCAGTATCTGCGCGCCTGTATCGCAAATCTCACGGATAATGTCCGTCTCGTCTTCGGGAGAAAAAAATCCCGAATGAACGCCGGCAACGGAGATGGGACCATACATTGCAGCAACCTTTTGGGCCGCCGCCGCCGCAATCCCTTCCGCGCCGCCAAAAAAGTAGACTTTCGTACCGCGTACCGCCGCCTCCTGTAAGAGACGGCACGACAAGTCAAAGCCGGCGACCCGTTCTTTGAACTTTTTCCCCTGCTGCTCTGCCGCCCAAAGAACGCCGGCTCCGTCAGGAACGACCAAATCCGCATGCCGCAAAATATTCGCCAATTCCTCATCTTCCTTCGCCCGCATCAGCATTTCCGCATTTGCCGTGGCAATGGAAGCCGCTTTCCCCTCTTCAATCCACTGAAAGACGAGATCTTTCGCTTCTTCCAGTGTCAGGTTCCATATGGGAACAGACAATATGTCAATTTTACTTTCCACAGTACTCCTCCGACGTAATACTTAGTTCACACTGTAATTGGGCGCTTCTTTCGTAATACTGATGTCATGAGGATGGCTTTCGCGCAAACCTGCACTGGTGATCTGGATAAATTGCGTATTTTCAATCATATCCCTGATAGTCCGACAACCGCAGTATCCCATGCTGGCGCGGAGACCGCCGACCATTTGGAAGATCGTATCGGCAGCAGCGCCTTTATACGGTACGCGCCCTTCAATGCCTTCAGGTACCAGTTTTTTCGCATCTTCCTGGAAATAGCGGTCCTTGCTTCCCTTATCCATAGCGCCGAGAGAGCCCATGCCGCGATATACTTTGTAGCTTCTGCCTTGATAAATGATCGTTTCGCCCGGACTTTCTTCCGTACCGGCCAGGAGATTCCCCATCATGACGACGTTACCTCCGGCGGCAATAGCTTTCGCCATATCGCCGGAATATTTAATACCGCCGTCGGCAATAATGGGAATACCGAAACGCTGCGCCGCCTGCGCACATTCGTAAACAGCCGTGATCTGCGGCACACCGATACCGGCAATGATCCGAGTCGTACAGATTGAGCCGGGTCCGATACCGACCTTGACAGCGTCAACGCCGCATTCGATCAACGCTTCCGTAGCAGCGGCAGTAGCCACATTACCGGCAATAACCGGCAAGTTCGGATAGGCCTTCTTAATATCTTTCAGCGTATTCAGTACGCCCAACGAATGGCCGTGAGCCGTATCGATGACGACAACGTCCACCTTAGCGGCAACCAAGGCGTCCAGACGATCGATCATGTCATGCGTTACGCCTACGGCAGCGGCAACGAGCAGACGTCCGTTGTCGTCTTTGGCCGAATTCGGATATTTTGTAGCTTTTTCAATATCTTTGATCGTAATCAGCCCTTGCAGATTGCCTTCTTTATCGATTAACGGCAATTTTTCAATGCGGTGTTGGCGCAAGATTTCCTTAGCCTCGGCAAGCGAGGTGCCCACAGGCGCCGTTACCAGATGTTCCTGCGTCATGATGTCGCCGATACGCCGGCTCATATCTTCTTCAAAACGCATGTCACGATTGGTGATAATCCCGACAAGCTTGCCGTCAACAGTGATCGGCACTCCGGAAATGCGGTATTTTCCCATCAACTCATTGGCATCGGCCAAAAGATTATCGGGGTGCAAAAAAATCGGATCAATAATGATGCCGTGTTCGGAACGCTTTACTTTGTCGACTTCACGAGCCTGCGCCGCAATGGACATATTCTTATGAATGACGCCAATACCGCCTTCACGGGCAACGGCAATCGCCATCGGCGCTTCCGTGACCGTGTCCATACCGGAGCTCATGATCGGAATATTCAGCTTGATATCGCGCGTCAGATTGGTCGTTACATCGACATCTTTCGGCAAAACATCGGACTTCGCCGGCACCAGCAATACATCATCAAAGGTCAGCCCTTGCATACCAAATTTATCAGATCTCATATTTGCACCTCTTGTAAAAAAATATAAGAATGAAGAAAGTATCTCCAACAGATTTAACCCTTATTATAACGGAATTTCTTATTTATGTACACACAGGAAGGTAATTTTATCGACGACGCCTGCTCCAGTCCGGCGCCTTACACTGCGCGAAAGATAAATCGTTTTAGCTATCTTAATTTTGCAACAATCCCTCAAAGCTTCGTGCAAAACGCACATTCAACTGCCGCAACACAGTGTCTCGCGAAAATCCGCTTTGCCCGATATAGCGTACCGCTTCATCCCGAGCCCGGGTCAGCAAATGAATATCGGCAACGATATCGGCAACTTTCAGATCGGGAAGACCATGCTGCATCAGCCCGAAAAGGTGTCCGGATCCGCGCAGCAGCAGATCTTTTTCAGCCAGGAGAAACCCGTCATGAATCGTTTCCATCCATTGCAGCCGCTGTCTGGTATCGTCATTTCCGCCTTTGGCCAAAAGGATACAATAAGCCTGCATATTGCCGCGTCCGACGCGGCCGCGCAGTTGATGCAGCTGTGCCAGGCCGAAACGCTCGGCGCCATCAATAACCATGACCGTGGCATTGGGCACATTGACGCCTACTTCGATAACGCTCGTCGACACCAAAAGCCGGATCTCACCGGACTGGAACGCCTCCATCACCGCTTCTTTGTCTTTTCCCGCCATTCTGCCGTGAACCAAACCGCAACGGTATGAAGGGAAAACGGTGGTGCAAAGTTCTTCGTACAGCGCTGTCGCCGCCTGCAAGTCGCTCTTTTCCGACTCTTCCACCAGCGGACAGACGATATAGCACTGCTGTCCCTGCGCCATCGTCTTCGCCAAAAAACGATAGATGCGTTGTCTCATGCCTTCTCCGACAGCGTACGTCTTGATCTCCTTTCTGCCTGGCGGCAGCTCGTGAATGGAAGAAACATCCAGATCGCCGTATACGGACAGCGTCAACGTCCTCGGAATCGGCGTTGCCGTCATAAAAAGCGCATGGGGAGAACTGCCTTTCTCCTGCAACGCAGCCCGCTGCTGTACGCCGAAACGATGCTGCTCGTCAGTCACGACCAACGCCAGGGAACGGAAGACGACATCGCGCTGAATCAAGGCGTGCGTCCCAATCAGGATATCAATGGAACCGTCGGCCAGGTCTTCCAGTATGGCCCGCCGTTCTTTCACGCCTGTCCGGCCCGTCAACAAGGCGATACGAACAGGCAATCCGTCAAAAAAGGCACGAAACGCCTCCGCATGTTGTGCCGCCAAAATTCCCGTAGGCACCATCAAAGCCCCCTGATATCCGTTCTCGACGATTTTCGCCAGAGCCATTGCTGCAACGACAGTTTTACCGGAACCGACGTCGCCTTGAATCAGGCGTTGCATCGGCGTCTCTCCTTCCAAATCGCCGGCGATGTCCAAAAAAGCCCGGATCTGCCCTTTCGTTAACGCAAAGGGCAATCGTTCGATAAACCGTTTCAGCAACCTGCCATTGGGGCTGCATTTAATGCCTTGCGCCCGCTTGACATACTGGCGCCGCAAAAGCAACCCCAGTTGCATGGCAAAAAGCTCGTCAAAAGCAAGAAGTGTTCTCGCCTCCTGCTGCAGTGCCAGATTATCGGGAAAGTGCATCGCCTTATATACAGATAGTAATCGTGTGGAATCCGCAGCCGCCAACTGCGGCGATAATGCGACAGGCAGCAAAGACCGCTCCGCTCCGGCTGCAGCAAGAGCCTGACAGACGGCATGACGCACATCAGTCTGATAAAGTCCGTCCGTAAGGGCATAGACCGGTACGAATCCGTCGGCTTCAACGTGGCCGGCCTCCGTTTCCGGGTTATTCATTTGCCTGTGGCCGTAAGCCCACTCCATTTTGCCGAACGCCGTCACGGTCATATCTTTTTTAAACTGCTTTCTTTTGAACGGTTGATTGAACCAAACCAGTTCCACGGCGCCGCTGCCGTCGGTCAGAACGACTTTCAGGATCGTCATCCCGCGACGTGGCCTGATCTCTTGAACGGACAACACCGAACCGGACACCAGTACCGAATCTTCCTTCGCCGTATCGGTCTGTCCGATCGGGACAATCGTACTGCGATCTTCGTAAAAACGCGGAAAAAATTGCAGTAAGTCGCCTATAGTATAGATGTTCAGCCGGTTGAAAAGGATTTCCTTTCTGGACCCGATTCCCTTTAGTTGTCGAATGGACTGGCTCATGCTCATGCTCCTTGTTGCTGTATCTCTTTTTTTTTTATTATACCATACTCGTTTTCCGCCGCTAAAAAGCTGACACACACATGCAAAGCCTGAGGTCCAAGGCCCGGCACACCGATTCATGGTCCCTCGGCCAGGCATTCGATAACCATTCACCTGCCGAATCCGTTCACCAGTGTCTCATTCGGAAAAAGGAAATGAGTTTTTCAGTAGAGCGCCCTGCGCATCCTTTTCTCGAAAACCCTGACAGTCATGAACAGCGCGGGCATCTCCCGAAAATCCGGTTCTATGGCAAAGTCTGCTTGTACGAGCAGAAAAGGATTCCCGAAATAAACCTTGCTTTACCGCTTTTTTTGTGCTATTATTTTTATGTTGTACTGTGGCAGTATGCAAGGAGGTGTATGTCATGGCAAATTATTGTGAAGTGTGCGGCAAAGGTACAGTTACCGGCATGAATGTCAGCCATTCCCATTTGAAAACGAAAAGAACCTGGAAGCCGAATATCCAAAGAGTACGTGCAGTTGTAGACGGCGAAGTGAAACGCATCAACGTTTGCACTCGTTGCCTTCGTTCCGGCAAAGTACAGCGTGATGTTTAATCCCCCATAAAAAGAGATGATTCTCATGAGTCATCTCTTTTTATGGTTTATACCCGTCCTTTCTATGACAACCAAAAGGACCGATCAACTGATCGGTCCTTTTTATATTATTCATCTTCATACAGATCGGCATTGCGTTTGACTATATCCATTATCAGATTCGCCGTTTCCTCAATGGCCTTTGAAGAGACATCGATAACCGGACAATGTAACCTGCGCATAACGCCTCGCGCATACTCCAGTTCCTCATTGATACGTTCGACATTGGCATAGCTGGCGTTCGGCTCCAATCCCATGGCCCGCAGCCGTTCGGAGCGAATAAAATTCAGCTTGAAAGGATCAATAACGAGGCCGACGATTTTCCGGGCCGGGATTTCAAACAATTCCTGCGGCAAGGCTACTTCCGGGACCAACGGCAAGTTGGCGGCTTTGATCCGTTTATGCGCCAAATACATGGAAAGCGGCGTTTTTGACGTACGCGACACGCCAATGATAACGACGTCGGCCTTCAAAAATCCGAGGGGATTCTTACCGTCGTCGAATTTAACGGCAAATTCAATGGCATCGACGCGACGAAAATATTCTTTATCGAGTTGGTGAATCATCCCGGCACGCAACGTCGGTTCCGTTCCGGCAATACTGCCGACACCGGCTAACATCGGCCCGATGATATCAATAACGGGAATATCCAAATTGGCCGTCATATCCTGCAACTTGCGACGCAATGTCGGGGAAATAACGGTATAACAAATCATGGCATGCGCTGTCGCAGCCTTTTTGACCAGTTCTTCGATTTGCTGTTCCGACCGGATATAAGGAACTCGTATGATATTGAATTTCTCCTGGTCATATTGACTGGCCGCCGCTCTGGCAACACGTTCGGCCGTATCGCCGAGCGAATCGGAGCAGGCGTAAATAATCGGTAATGGCAATTTAAGCTCTCCTTCCCATACCGCAGTCCACAAACAGACGGGTAATGTTCGTTTTGGAAATCCGCCCGATGATCTGCAGATCTTTTTTCTTTCCTTCGGTACTGGGCAGCACCCGCACGACAGGCAGACAATCAATTTCATATTCGATCATGCGTTGCGCCGCAAAGAGCGCCTTGTCATCGCCTTCGACATAAATTAATTTGCTTACAGGCGTCATGACCATGCGCACAGGCAAAGATTGCAGATCGTTATTTCCCATTGCCGTTTTCAACAGATCCTTACGGGATACGACGCCGAGCAACATGTTCTCATTGCCGACAAAAACAGTGCCCACATCCTCCGTAAACATGGCGATAATAGCATCATAAGCACTTGTATGCTCGCCGACGATAACGGGCTGTGACAAACAGGTACTGACGCGAATGTCCGTGATAACACGAGAGAGCAGATCTTTTTCTTTATTTCCCGTAAAAAAATACCCCAATTTAGGTCTGGCATCAATCAGCCCCAGCATCGTCAATATTGCCAGATCCGAACGCAGCGCCGCCCTGGTCACGTGGAGCCTGTCGGCAATATGCTGTCCCGTAATCGGGCTGTTTTCTCTGACGATCTGCAATATCGTCTCTTGACGTTCCGATAACATTATTTCCTTGTCACCTCCTGTTTTTCGCAGATTTCCACCAAACATATTTTATACTATTATAAACAGTATACACAATATACAGGAAAAAGGCGAACCGAAAAGGGAAATCCCTTTCGGCATCGCCTTTTTTCCGCAACAGATTACCACGTATAATCTTCTGTATCGACGCGACCCCTTCCGGTTAAGGAATCCATCAAAATCCGCTGTTCAATCTGCGCGACGCTCTTGCGCGTAGAGATGACGGCATCGGGATTGACCGAAACCGAATCGATGCCGCTCTTGACCAGAAATTCCGTAAAATCAGGATATACGCTGGGAGCCTGCCCGCAGATGGAGACAGTCTTGCCGTCTTTATGAGCGACGGAAATCAAATGTCTGATGGCACGCTTCACAGCGAGATTTCGTTCGTCGAAGAGAGGAGCCACCGTATCATTATCGCGGTCGCAGCCCATGATCAGCATCGTCAAATCATTGGAGCCGATGGAATAGCCGTCAACGAACCGGTTAAACTGATCTGCCAAGATGATATTGGAGGGAATTTCAGCCATGAGCCATACTTTAAAATCCGGCCCGCGATGCAATCCTTCTGCTGCCATGAGCGCGACGATTTTTTCCATTTCATCGACGCGGCGGCAGAAAGGAATCATGACATTGAGATTTTTGAAGCCATATTCTTCACGAACTTTTTTAACGGCTTTCAGTTCCAATTTGAAAGCTTCCGTATATTTCGGGTCGTAGTAGCGGGAAGCGCCGCGCCAGCCCAAAAGCGCGCTGCTTTCCTGCGGCTCATACTTATCCCCGCCCTTAAGATTACGATATTCGCTCGATTTAAAATCACTGAAGCGAAGCGTTACGGGGCGCGGAGCCAGCGCCTGGCATACCTTGCGCATACCATCGGCCAGCTGATCGACAACGCGTTCGGGATGGCCGATTTCAATCAAATACAACGGATGTTCATGAATGAATGTCGTCCAGATAAACTCTTCACGCATCAAGCCGATACCGTCACACGGCAGCTTCCCGTGTTTTTCAGCCAGATCCGGATTGCCCAGATTCATATATATTTTCGTTCCCGTAACGGGCACCGGTTCGGCTGCGACGACAGTTGCCGCAGCGCCGCTCGCAGCGACCAGTTTGACGATATCCGCCACGATCCCTTCATAGACGATGCCGTTCGTAGCATCTACCGTAATATCCATGCCGTCAGCAATCGTCGTCGTCGCTTCTACACTGCGGCTCTTCGTTCCGACAATACACGGAATCCCCAATTCACGGCTGACAATGGAAGCATGGCAGGTCATCCCGCCGGCATCGGTAACGATGGCTTTTGCTTTTTTCATGGCCGGAACCCAATCCGGCGCCGTCATGGTCGTAACAAGGATTTCTCCGTCTTTAAATTCGCCGATCTGTGCCGGATCCAAAATGACATGCGCCTTGCCGGCTGCGTTGCCGGGGCTGGCGGGGAGTCCCTTCACAATGACGACACGATTCGACGTTACGGCGGAAGCATCCGATGCGCCCTTCTTTTCACTGTTCTTTTTCGACCAGACCGTTTCCGGCCGTGCCTGAAGCAACCATACCTTGCCGTCCCGTTCATCGACGCCCCATTCCATATCCATATAGCAGCCGTAATGGGCTTCAATCGCTTTTGCGTACGATGCCAGTTCCTTAATCTGTTCTTCCGTAATGACCTGTTCTTTCTGCTGTTCCCTCGGCACGACCACTTCTTCGCAATCGCCGCCTTCTTTACGAACCAGCATAACCGGCTTCGTATTGACCATTTTTGATAAAATGGTCAAATCATCTTTCTTCACTTTAAAATTATCCGGCGTAACCGTGCCCTGTACGACATATTCACCAAGGCCCCAGGCTCCTTCAATAGTGATCGTCGAATCATCGCCCGTAACCAAATCGACAGTAAACATAACGCCGGCGGCTTTAGAGAACACCATCATCTGTACGGCCGCGCTGAGGGCAACTTCCAGGTGGTCAAACCCCTTCTTCGTCCGGTAATACGTCGCGCGATCGGTAAAAGTGGAAGCATAGCATTCTTTTACTTTTTGAATGACCATGTCGGCGCCTTTAACATTCAGATACGTATCTTGCTGACCGGCAAAACTGGCATCCGGCAAATCTTCCGCCGTCGCACTGGAACGAACGGCAACATACGGGTCCGCCTGCCCAACCTTTTCTCCCAATTCAATATAGCTCTGGCGAATCGAATCGGCCAAATCACGCGGCATATCCGCATCACAGACGGCTTTCCGGATAGCTGCCGTAACATCGCGGAGCTGTACCGGATCTTCCACATCCGTAAGGCCTGTCAGGAGTTCTTTGATCTTGCCGTTAAGGCCTGTGGCTTCCATAAAATGCCTGTAGCCGGCAGCCGTCGTGGCATAACCGTACGGAACGGGAACCTTCGTTTGCGATGTCAATTCGCCTAACGAGGACGACTTTCCTCCTACCAGATCAACATCTGAACGCCGTAATTCATCAAACCACAGTACAAAAGCCGTATTTCTATCCATCCTCATACCTCCTGATGATAAACTGCATATACTAAATTAAATATATTTGCCATTATAGTACATCATTAATTCTAAGTTGTCAACAAAATATCCCGACTTGTCTCGGTCATATTGTGATATTTATTTTACATATAACATACACTATTGAACAAATCCCGCTGCAAGCAATGCCCGCTGTTTTCCTCTCGTACGGACTTGCTCTTCCTTCGTTTTTTATGAGTATGACCTGCCCGGCAGGCACTCATTTTCCTCTCATAATTTTATGACTTTTTATATGTGACGATGCATTTAATTGTGATATAATAAACAATAGTAATTATAATTCATGATACCGCAAAAGGTATAAACAACTAACGGAGAGGCACCAACGCAGCCCCACACAGGAGGATTTATGTATACACCAAGACGCCGGGCAAAACACGTGAAGAAACGCAGTTCAACCCATTTCTTACGCGTCCTCGTAGCGCTATGTATCGTCATTGCTGCCGGTATCGGCTTCGGTTATATTTTCGCAGCCTATCAAAGTCTTCCGGCTGTCGGAAATAATATGAGACCTGCCGTTTCGTCACAAGTATTCGACAACAAAGGACGCCTGATCACTACGCTGCACTCCGATCAGAACCGCTTGCCTATTGATATCAACAAAGTTCCTCAGAATTTGCAGAATGCCTTTATTGCCGCTGAAGATAACCGCTTTTATGACCATATCGGTATTGACCCCATCGGCATCGTTCGTGCAGTCATTACCAATGTGACCAACAGAGGCATCGCCCAGGGCGGCAGCACGATAACGCAGCAGCTGGCAAAAAACGCTTTCCTGTCGCAGGAGCAAACGTTGAAGAGAAAAATACAGGAAGCCATGCTCGCGTTGGAAATCGAACGGAAATACAGCAAAAAAGAAATCCTCGAAATGTATATGAATCAGATTTACTTCGGGCAAGGTGCTTACGGTATCCAAACGGCGGCACAGACGTATTTCGGCAAAGATGTAACGGAATTGAATTTGACGCAATGCGCTATGCTTGCAGGTCTGCCGAAAAGCCCGAATTATTATTCGCCGCTGACAAATCTGAATGAAGGGATCGCCAGAAGGAATGTCGTTCTCAGCCAGATGGTAAAATACGGCTACATCAGCGAAAGCGAAGCAACGAAAGCAAAAGACGCCGATCTGGAACTGGTTAAGAAAAAATCAACAGTTGCCAACAACGAGACTGCTGCTTTCATTGATTACGTATCCCAGGAAATTGCGAAGAAATACGGCGACGACGCTTTGTATAAAGAAGGGTTGAAAATTTACACGACTTTGGACACGAAAAAACAGCACGCCGCCGTAAAAGCCTTGGCAGACCTTCCCGATAATTACGAAGATGCCAACGGCTTGACGCAACCGCAGTGCGCGATTGTATCTCTAGACCCTCATACCGGCTATATTCTCGCCATGGTCGGCGGCCGCAACCAGGACAGCTTCAACCGCGCCACGATGGCCGTTCGCCAACCCGGTTCCGCCTTCAAGCCTTTTGTTTACGCTACGGCGCTGCAACATGACATGAGTCCCTCTACACACATAAATGATGAAGAAATATCATACGGCAATTGGCATCCGCAAAACGCCGACAGGCAATATCGCGGTTCCGTTTCCTTGCGTACGGCATTAACGCTTTCGATTAATACCGTTGCCGTTCAAGTTGCCGATAAAGTCGGCACGGATAATATTATCTCCAACGCCCGCAAGATGGGCATTACCACGCTGGAAAACGGCGACTCCAACCTGGCCATGGCCCTCGGCGGCCTGACGCACGGCGTAACGCCGCTCGAAATAGCCGGCGCTTACGGCACCTTTGCCAACAAAGGCGTATTCATAAAGCCGACGGGAATCGTCAAAATCCTCGACCGCAACGGTAATGTTATTGAAGATAATTCCCTCGAAAGCGAACGGACAAAAACACAAGTCCTTACGGAAAAAGAAGCCTATATGATGACTGATATGCTTTCTGACGTCATGACCTCCGGCACGGGCACAACAGCCGCCATCGGCAGACCTGCCGCCGGCAAGACCGGTACGACGGACGACAATAAAGACGCCTGGTTCGTCGGATATACGCCGAATATCGTTACGGCAGTCTGGATCGGCGATGATACCGGCTCGGAAACGCTGGGTGAAGTGTACGGCGGCACAATACCGGCTCAAATCTGGCATGACTATATGTCTGCCGCTGTCGCCGACGAATCGGTGAAAGACTTCGACGTGCCTGCCGGCATGGCGCCTATCCGGGAAGAACCGGAAGAAGACAACACTGCGACAGAAAAGAGCAAAACCGATAAGAAAGCCGACAAGAAAAACGTAAAAACGGATAAAGGAAAAACCGACAGCGAACAAAGCGACACGACCAAAGACCGCACACGTAATACGGACGACGAATCGGACCAATCGAAAGAATCGCCGTCTCGAAACAATAAACGAGAATAATAACCTACTAAAAAATGCAGCGTCTGTACCGCTGCATTTTTTATATCGTAAGCTGTAAAGGAGGCCGTATTACCATGCATAATCGCAGACTCTTCTTTCGTAATATCGCCGTCTTAACGGCAATCGGTTCCGCTGCCGCCTGGCTGATGTACGGCACCGCATTTCCCGGCGTATCCTCCGTTCTGTTCTTATGGCTGTTTCTGGCTTTATCCGCAGCTTTTGCCGTCTCTCACAACGCGATGGACAACCTGCCCGTGCTGCCAATAAAAATTCTCGCTTGGATCGGCGGCTACTGGTTGATTTTCAGTCTCTATTCGTTTCTCCTTTTTCTCCTGTTCACCGTTTCCTTTCTCCTTTCCTTCCTGTCAGGCATGCTTCCGCAATGGCGGGAATGGCTTCCTTCTTTCGGCATCTGCGGCCTTACGGCCATCGTGTGCCTGTTTCTCTACGGCACGTATCTGGCGCTGCAGATCAAAATAAAAAACGTCATCATCCCCTCTGCCGTTATTACAGCGGACATAAAGCTTATCTTCGCGACGGACATTCATCTCGGTCCGCTTCTCAGCAAAAAATACAGCCGCCGCCTCGTACAGCAATTGAACAGCCTGCATGGTGACATCATCATTTTCGGCGGCGACATGATCGACGGAAATCTCGATTTTGTTTTACGTGATAAAAGTTATGCCGCCTTTCGACGCCTGGAAGCGCCTCTCGGAATATACGCCGTCTATGGCAACCACGATTATTTCTTCAGTGATATACAGGAAGAAGCCGACGCTTTTTTCCCGATTCGTTTCCTTCGAAACGAACAACTTTCCGTCAGGGAAGATATTTCGCTGACCGGCATGGATGACTATCTGCACAGCCGCGACAAGGCCGTCATGGCTGCCGCAAAAACGCCGCTGAATATCCTTATTGATCATGAACCGCTGCGTATCGAAGAAGCATATCGCCGAGGATACGATCTGTATTTGGCCGGCCACACTCACGGCGGCCAATTTTTCCCGGCCACCTGTGTAACAAACCGATTATATACATTGAACTACGGCTGTAGAACATTCGGCCCCATGACGGCCGTCGTTTCCTGCGGCTGCGGCTTCTGGGGCATGCCGTTCCGCCTCGGAACAAGAGCGGAAATCCTCTGTATAACGATAAAGGCGCAGAAAGATTGATGCCAAATCCGTCTCATCTCTTATGCAGTTGTCAGCAGAACGGCTGTCGGGACGTACATATTTTTCCTATTTTTTACATTATTCGATAAAAACACTCTCTATAAGACGGTAAAATTTGCTAAAATAGTTAGATAAACCATGTATTTCAGATCGGCGGCAAGGAGGAAAGAACATGACAGAAGACAATGGACGGCAATACTATTTAAACCACTTATATGATCGTTTATATGCGCTGCGTCACGATGTGCTCAGCGACGGTCTGGACCTGTTCAAAACATGGCGACCGTATATTTACAGAAAAACATTTCTCTACAGTGCTTTAAATTTGGCCTTTTATTTGGCTTTACGCAGCCGTGATCTGCAAGATCTGCAAAGTAATCTCCTTTCCCTTGGCCTCTCCTCACTCGGCAGAAGTGAAGCCAGAACGATCGTCAATCTCGACGCCGTCATGGCCTCTTTAGGGCGTATCTGCGGCAAAAGCGATCAGGAGTTAATCGACTATCCGCCGCAAAAAATGTTTTTTCACGGTGAAAAACTGCTGCGCCATAATACCTCCGCCCTTTTCGGCGGCAGCCAAGGCGAACCGTATACACATATCATGGTAACACTGCCGACAGAAGCCGCCGACGACTATACGCTGATTGACGACCTCATCCGCTCGGGCATGAACACGGCCCGTATCAACTGCGCTCATGATGACAAGGAAATCTGGCAGCGCATGATCGACAACGTCCGCCGCGCCGCCGCGGAAAACCGGCGCCCCTGCAAGATTTACATGGATCTGTCGGGGCCGAAAATACGTATTGACGAAATTCTCGTCAAAGGGTTGGACACCAAACTGTTTATTGGCGATACAGTATTTCTCGCCGCCCATTCCATTGACAGCTATCCTGCTGACTATGCAGGCGACATCGTCATTACCTGCAAAATTCCCGAAATCTTTAAAACCTTGAAGATCGGCGATCCCGTCTTAATTGATGAAGGAAAAGTACAAGGCCGCATCAGTGAAATTACGCCGCAGGGGGCATACATACGCCTGACCTATGCCAGGCCGACGGGAAGTAAACTGAAAAATCAAAAGAGTCTGAATTTCCCGGAAACGCCGCTGCCGATTTCTCCGTTGACGGAAAAAGATCTGGACGACCTGGATTTCATCGCCGCCCACGCCAACCTTGTCGGCTATTCCTTCGTAAAATCGGCCGCCGATGTCCGTCTCCTCCAACAGGAACTGCAAAAACGCCGCGGCGACGACGCGCGCAAGATCGGAATCATTGCCAAAGTGGAAACAAAAGAGTCGGTCCAGCACTTGCCTGAGATTATCGTGCAGGCAGCTTCAAGCCATCCGTTCGGCGTTATGATCGCCCGCGGCGATCTGGCGGTGGAAGTCGGCTACCACCGCCTTTCGGAATTGCAGGAAGAGATTCTCTGGATCTGCGAAGCCGCCCACGTCCCCGTTATTTGGGCCACGCAAGTATTGGAAAACATGGTCAAGACCGGTTTGCCGTCACGGGCGGAAATCACCGACGCGGCCATGGGTGAACGGGCGGAATGCGTCATGCTCAATAAAGGGCCCTACATCGTGGAAGCCGTCACCTCCCTGGGAGACATCCTGCGCCGTATGGAGTCGCATATGTATAAAAAAGCTCCTCGCCTGAAAGCCCTTCACATTGCAATGAATGCGCTTTCTTCGAGAAGCTTTAAAAAATAATTTTATCGCCGCAGCGCCTTGTGGCATGCTGCGCTGATAACCATAATGATGATGACGACAGGAAATGTTATGCCCAACGGCGTTTCCACGTCAAGGAAAAAACGGTAAAGAAAGAATCCGCCTGCCCAGAGAACGAGATTCAGCCAATTCACAGCCGAAGCCCCGTGATCTTCTTTGAGAAGAAAATAATCGGTCAGCAATATGGCCGTCATCGGAGCAAAGACCGATCCGATGAGGTAAAGAAAATCCTGAAACCGTTCTGCATCAGCCAAAATGGCCAAGACCACGCCGGCAACACAAGCGATCAAGGCCAACCCCTTTTCCGAAAACTGCGGCAGCAATCGCCGACCGCTGACACCGGCGGAAAAGGCATCCAGAAAAGTCGTCGTAACCGTCGACAGCAAAACGATCAAAATCCCCGCCGCACCTAATCCGGCTTCAACCATAACTGCGGCAATATCCTCCTGTCCGGTGTATAAAGCCGCACCCATACCGATCAGAAACATCCAGCAACTGGCAACAAAATATGCGCCGCAGCTTGCCGCCGTAGCTAGCTGCGGCCGTTTTGCCGTCCGCGTATAATCGGAAATGACCGGCAGCCATGAAAGCGGCATGGCAACAGCCAGCTCGACGGCGCCTCCAAACGTCATATCACCTGCAGACGGCGACACATCGCCATGAAAAACGACACCACTCAAAACGATCGTGAGCAACAATAAAGCGGCCATGACCACCCCGTTGAGTTTTCCCAGGTTCTTCAAACCCAAAAGAATCCACAAAGCGATGAACGCGCCGATGATCACACTCCAAAACGAAGTTCCCGTGCCGGCGATTGTATTCGCGGCAACGGCGGCACTGGCCACCATGACGGCAGTCCAGCCGACAAGCTGAATGACATTGAGTCCGGCAAAAAGAAGCGCCCCCTTTTGCCCGAAGGAAATTTGCACCGTTTCCATCGCACTTTTGCCGGTACGTGCACCGATAAGTCCGGCATAATACATAACGGCGCCGCCGATAACATGGCCGATCAAAATTGCCGCGCTCCCTTCAGCAAACCCTAAAGGAGCCAACAGCATTCCCGTTAATATTTCGGCAATGGAAATACCGGCGCCGAACCATAAGAGCCCATTATTCCAAACTGAAGTCTTTTCTGTTTCCATGACACATGTTCTCCTTCACAAAAAAAAGAGCATCACAGAGATGCTCTCACTAAGTATACTTACTGTTCCTACGGCGGCATTATCCGCATCAGGTTCTAGGGTCGAAGTTCGTCTTCCTCTCAGCAGTGATCGCGCTCCCCTTAATCGTCACTCACAGTATAAACCGACTGATATTCATTGTCAAATAGGCTGCTCATTTTTCAAAAAGAAAATCCATTAAAAATTTATATTGATCATACAATTTAGCTAATTGATCAACAGTATATTCTTTATAATGTCTGCTTTTTCTCTGATGTTCAAAAAACTGCTGAAAATATTGTAGTAGTAAGGGATTATTAATAAAATAGATAGGATTTGTGCTGCGATGTATATAGTGCAAATTTTTCTTCAAAAATCCAGTGGAATAATTCGTATTAAATGAAAGATTCGTAAAATTAGTTCCGCTGTATTTTTCTGTTGTCGGTAATAACACACCGAACGTAATATTAGGGTTCAATTTCATAACCTCTAAAATATTTTTAACATGATCTCGCCTTTCTTCCGGTGTTAATTGGTAGGAAAAATCAGTAAGCTGAATATCCCCCGTCTCTAAAAATCGGATAATGGAATTTGTCGGCAACATAAATCGCAATGATACTCTTACCATCAAATTTTCCCAAATAGCCCTAACACGTTCGACCCATTCTTCAGTAGCCGGATCCAAATCTCCCATTTTAGCTTTTAATAACATCGAATCAAACACCTTATCAGGCAATAAAAACTCAAATCCGTTTACACAAAAAAAGAAAAATTCATCTGATGTATAGAATGTATCCCTATATCCAAAACGTTCCATGCCCAACGTTTTCTTAGGCTTCAATACTACCGGCAATGTCGCCATAAATGATCTGCATTTTTCAAAAATCACAGCCACTTGTTCCGAATCGGTAATCACCGAACACAAATCAATATATCCTTCTACATTTAAGTAATAATAAATTACCGCTTTATTTTTTATTACGATAATATTGCTATATTGATCCGATATTTTTTCATGAATCGTAAAATCAAAGTCCAAAAAGTCATTAAGGCACTGGAACAAATCTCCCATATGAGAAACCGGATCATCCTTTAAACGTTCAAAATTGATCAATAAATCTATCTTACAAAAACACTTTTTTAATGATTCCCGATAAAAAGTACTCCAAAATTTATTTTGCATCAAACTAATAAAATCACCGGTAATCAATATATCTATTTCGGCAGCTTCATTACCTAGACAGGTATCAATGACATTAGAAATTAATACCTGACAATCAGTAACACCAATAGCCGATTTATTTGTATGCTCAGTTTCTATCGCCTGCTTGTTTTTTTTGGTTCCAATAGACCGTCTATATCGATTACTCAAATATTGATATATCTCAAATTCTAAATCCTGATCGGAAATATGCTTAGAATCTAAAAACCGTTTTTTAAGTTCTTCACTTAATTTCAATTTTATCGTAACCAACGTAACTGCATTAGCTATTTTTTGATTGATTAAATCGACATTTTTAGCAGCAGGTAATCTGGCTCCTGTTACCCATTTGCTGACATACGATAAATCATAACCGATCTCTTTTGATAATACACTATACCTTATATTAACGAATTCTAATAACTCCTTTAACCCTTCTGCATAATCATTCACTTTACCCCTCCTCTCCTTTATAGTTTATCATATGAACACAATATATTAAATTCTGGTCAACAACTTAAACAGACAGTCCTCCCACCTTTCATATCGATATTTGAAAGATTAATCCGATCCATAGATTTTATTATTCTATAAAACAAGGAGGAATTATATAAAACAACGCCGCATATTTTTAACTTTTGGCATAATATTATTTTCGCGGCCAATTCAATATATCGCCCCTTAAGTTATCCCTCTCTTTCAGTATATATACAAGCCATCCGCCTCCATATTGTAAACGGATAAACACCGTTAACTTTCCCTGCTATATTCTATATATAAAAAATGCATAATGCATCGTATCATACCCTCTGCACGCTCCCGTATTGCCCTGTAGACGGCGCAGTTTTTCTTCCCGAATGGGTTTCATGTACAACAAAAGGCACTACTTTTATTTAAATTTTATAAAAGCAGCGCCTTTTATTTGATTTTTTCTAAACAATTCCCGTTAACATATATAAAAACACTGCTACAAACGCCATAGCAAACTTCAATAAGGTTACTCCGAAAATGTCCTTGTATGATTCTTTATGAGTTAACCCACAAATCGCTAACGTCGTGATAATGGCGCCATTATGAGGTAATGTATCCATCCCTCCGGCAGCCATAGAAGCAATGCGATGAACAACCTCTGCCGGTATACCTGCCGCAGCAGTTGTTTCCAGCCAGTGCTGACTGAATATTTCTAAAGCTATACCAAGTCCGCCGGTTGCCGATCCGGTAATTGCAGCTAACACATTTACCATAATGGCAACATTTACCAACGGCATACCGGCCCCAATGCCATACAACGAATTGGCAATTTCGGTAAACCCCGGCAATGATGATATCACGCTACCATACCCGACTTCAGATGCCGTATTCATAATCGCCAATAGAGACCCAATCGCTCCTGCATTTAAGGCCGCTTTCATGCTTACACTCTTTGACATAAACTTTCTACCTAACACGCATGCCAAGATAATAGCCACTAAAAGACCTATAATGAGCGACCAAATAGATACAACATTTTTTACACTTTTAGCAGTCAAAGGAAGTCCCATTTTTTGGAATGGTTCAACTAATGTTGTATCCCAAGTAAAAACAAATGATAAATAGAAACTAACTCCTAACACCGTAATTAAAGGCAAAACGGATAAATACCATGGAGGAGTAGGTTGATCGGGATCTACGATGGTTTCATTTAACGTATGGTTCCCATATCCTTCCCCTGTTTTCTCAGCCACTTTACGTCTCCAATTCAAATATAAATAACAAAGGACCAAAGTCGCTGTACCGCAAATCGTGCCTAAAATAGGAGCGGCATAAATAGTCGTTCCCAAGTAAACGGTAGGAATAATATTTTGCAACTGAGGTGTCCCTGGCGCTGAATCCATAACCATCGTCAGAAGGCCCGCTACCAGTACTGCCGGAATTAACTTCTTAGGTATATTCGCCTCTTTAAACACAGCTGCGGCAAAAGGATAAATTGCAAAAACGGCTACGTAAACACTAACGCCTCCATACGCTAAAATAACACATACTGCCAAAACTGATAAGATAGCTTTATCCTTACCCAGTTTTTTAATAACGATCCCAGCAATGCTCCGTGCCATCCCTGTCTCTTCCATTATCTTACCAAAAACTGCACCTAGTAAAAAAACAGGAAAGAAGGATTTAACAAATACAACCGCTTTACCCATAAACAATTCTGTATATCCAGGCAATAAATGATAATTGGCCATACTAGCCGCCACCAATGCGCAAACAGGGGCAAATAGAATAACGGAAAAGCCACGATATGCAATTGTTACTAATAAGGCCAAGCTGATAATAATCATTAAAACTTCCATTGATTACACCACCTTTAGTTTTTATATGTATAGGAGAGGGCATGCACTCTCCTATACATATAGTTATTTTCCAATGAAGTGCGGCTCTCTTTTTTGCACAAAAGCTCCCATGCCCTCTTTTTGGTCTGCCGTAGCAAAACAGATAGCAAAAACTTCATCTTCGTAAGCGATACCTGTAATAACATCACAATTAATGCCTCTGTTGATAGCAGCTTTTGATAATTGCACAGCAATTTTGCCTTTTGAAGCAATTAGTTTTGCCGTTTTTATTACTTCCTTCATTAAATTTTCTTGCGGAACCACTAAATTAACTAATCCAATGCGATAGGCTTCTTCAGCATTAATCAATTTGGCGGTATAAATTAATTCTTTGCCGTATCCTCTACCGACAACTCTTGGTAATCGTTGTGTTCCTCCAAATCCAGGCGTAACACCAAGACCAACCTCAGGTTGCCCAAACTTCGCATTTTCCGATGCATAGCGAAAATCACAAGCACACGCCAATTCACAGCCGCCACCTAATGCATATCCATTCACAGCTGCAATAACCGGTTGCGGCAAATTTTCAATCCGCGTAAAAGTATCTTGAGCCAGTTTACCAAAATCTCGACCTTCAATGGAATTCATCGTCGACATAGCGACTATATCCGCTCCCGCAACAAAAGATTTATTGCCCCCACCTGTAATAACGACGACTTTAACGGACTTATCCTTCTCTAAAACATCAATACAGGCTCCTAATTCCATCACCGTTTCGGGATTTAACGCATCTAAAGCCTTCGGTCGATTAATTGTGATTGTGGCAATGTCTTCCTCTACTTCAAAAAGTATATTATTCAACTGAGACAGTTCCATTTTATCTTCTCTCCTTTATTTAGCTGTAAATACAGCGCCAATTTGAACCAGTTCATCAATGTCCTCATCAGCATACCCATATTCCTTCAAAATTGCTACGGAATCTTGGCCAATTTTGGGTGCTAAAAGTTCTACTGTCGGTGCAATATCAACTGGAGTTGTTGGTTCAATATCACAAAATCTCACAGGTGTCATCGCTTGTTTCGTTTCACTGCCATCAAAGTTTTTTATTGGCACAATATACTGGTTCTCTAACGCTTGTGGATCATTTAATGTATCTTTGACATGCTGAATGCAATCATATGCAATATCGGCATCATGTAGCCTTTTAGCCATTTCTGCTTGTGTATATTTAGCAAATCCTTGGCTAATAATTTCCACTAACTCGACAGCATTCTTTTTCCCGTCAACAGCTTTGGCAAAACGAGGATCATCGACTAAATCCGGGCGGTCAATAACATCTTTCATCAAAGTGTTATAATAGCGGTCATGTTGTAAAATGCTCATATAAATCCATTTTCCATCAGAACATTGGAAGCTATCCATCACCGGCGACATTGGATTTTTCCTCGTTTTAGGATATTCATCACCATATTGTGTAGCCATAACCAAGGCGGCATTGTTCCAAATCGCTTGACCGTAAAGAGAGGTCATAACCTTACACCCTTTACCGGTTTTTTCCTTCTGATACAGTGCGCCTGCAATCCCCCCCGCCAAAGAACATGCAGTTGTTGCATCACCAAACCCGTATGGAGCGTTAATAGGCGATGTCTCCTTTTCAGGAAAGTCAATCATCGCTCCACTCCTCGCCCAAAAAGCCACAACATCAAACCCCGGATTATCTTTCACCGGCCCAAAGTCACCATATCCGTTTAATTGAGCCCAAATAAGATGAGGATACTTTTCATGAAGTGTTTCATAGTCCAGCCCCAATCTTTTTAAGGCTCCCGTCCGATAGCTGGATAAAAAAACATCGGCAGTTGTAAGCAATTTATTGAGGACCGCCTTACCTGCTTCATTTTTCAAATCAAGAGCCAAGCCTCTCTTGTTTGAGTTAAAAGCGGCATATAAGGGGTTGCAGTCTTCTTCAATCGGCGCTTGAAGCGATGTTCCTGAAGTTCTAATCGGGTCGCCAAACGGAGGTTCCACTTTAATAACATCGGCCCCCCAGTCCGCTAAAATTTTCGCAGCTCCAGGACCTGCGACAAAATACGTTAAATCAATAACTGTAACGCCTTTTAAAGGTTGCAGCATACTATCTCCTCCCTATTGTAAGATCGAACGACTAATTACAACTCGTTGAATCTGGTTTGTACCTTCATATATTTGTGTGATTTTTGCATCTCGAAGCATTCTTTCTACAGGATATTCACGGGAATAACCGTATCCCCCCATAATCTGAATCGCATCTAACGCTACTTGAACAGCAACATCCGATGCAAAGGTTTTAGCCATAGCCGCTTCTTTCCCAAAAGCTTGCCGATTATCTTTCAATTGAGCTGCATGATAAGTAAGCTGCCTTGCCGCCTCAATGCTAATCGCCATATTCGCTAACATAAATCCAATGGCTTGGTTATAACAAATCGGTTTACCGAATTGTTCTCTTACTTTTGCATATGCCACTGCTTCCTGATATGCGCCTTCAGCAATACCTACAGCCTGCGCAGCAATTCCGATTCGAGCTGTATCGAGAGTTACCATTGCAATTTTAAAACCTTCCCCATCTTTGCCTAATTGATTTTTTTTAGGGATCCTGCAATTATCGAAAATCAATTCTACGGTGGAAGATGCTCTAATCCCCATTTTTTCTTCATGTTTTCCAATAGAAAAACCGGGAGCACCTTTTTCAACGATAAAGGCAGATAATCCTTTTACCCCTTTTGTTTTGTCTTTTGATGCGAATACAATAAATATTTCCGCCGCTCCTCCGTTACTAATAAAACACTTACTCCCGTTTAATACATAACATTCCTTATCCTCAACAGCCGTTGTCATCACCTTCGCCGCATCGGACCCTGCTCCCGGTTCCGTCAAAGCAAATGCACCAACAGCATCCCCCGTCGCCAGTCTAGGTAAATACTCCTTTTTTTGTTCTTCAGAACCAAAATTTAAAACCGGTAAAATCCCTGCCGAATTATGAACAGCCATAATAGTTCCTGTTGATGCACATGCCTTTGATATTTCTTCCAATGCTGCAACACTGGAAACCATATCCATTTCAGCGCCATCATAAATTTCGGGAACAGCCATGCCCATGAACCCCATCTCACTCAGTTTCTTGACATTTTCCCAAGGGAATTCTTCCGTCCGATCGTAATAAGCCGCTTGGGGGGCAATAACTTTCTGTGCAATTTCTTTTGTCATTTTTTGAATCATTTTCTGATCGTCATTTAATACCATAATCAAGTTCAACTCCTTCTCACAGGTACATATGTTTTGTCCATATGTCCATATTACGCAAAATTTACATGGAATAATATGCACATTTCCTAGACTTTTTAACCGAAAATTTATGATATTTTTTCCATTTTGCAGTTTCTTTTGTCTATTATTTGTCTATGTTTTTTCTTTCCATATTTTTATAATCAGGCCCATACCTTTATAAAGTAATACTGACATATTTATAAATTATAAATATGTCAGTATTACTACGGGGATATCCATGAATACATTTCTCAGGTATTCATGGATATCTTGATAGTTTATGCGGTTATGGATATATACAATATACTTTATCCCTAAGTATCACTTCTCATTTTGTGCACACAACGAGATAAGCGGGATAGTATATTTTCATATTATTTACAGGTACAGGTCCTGTTACGTCAGGCAAAAAACGCCGCTGCGGCAGCCGTATTCCCCGCGCATGGCAACACCACGAGCAGCACGATGGCGACGTTTTCATCATACCTCTTTTTCATGATTAACGATGGTTTCAATCTTATCCTTCGGCATCGCATCTGTTTCCCGTCATTTTGTTACAGTTTGTTGTAAATATCCGCTCCGACGCCTGTCGAATCTTTCACGCCTGCCCGATTCATGGTATACTGAGTTGCAACTGCGAATTCTTTAAGATTCGCGTTATATCCATACTCAATTACAACATAAAACGATCAGGTGATGACATGACAGTAAACAGTAAAGTGAAAATGGCGATTGCCGCCATTATCATCGCGGCGTGCGCCTTCGGCGCTTATGAATACTACCAGGCAAAAGAAGCGGCAAGCCAGGCTTCGGCAGTGGAGACGGCCGAGGTATCCCGCATGAATTTGAAATCCACCGTTTCCGCCACCGGTACGATCAGCCCCGTAAATTCCGTCGAAGTATCCCCGAAAATCACGGCTCGCATCAGTTCCGTTCTGGTTAAAGAAAACGATACCGTAACCAAAGGCGAAACGGTCGCCACTTTGGACGGCAAGGATTATGAAGCAAAACGCGACCAGGCGCAGTATAAGGTAACTAACACGCAATTAGCATATGAACGGGCCAAATCCCTTTACGAAGCCGGCGCCGGCGCCAAGCAGGATCTGGATAACGCTGCTTATGACTACGATACGGCTGTCAGCAGTTTAACGGCCGCTGAATCGGATGTCGCCGAAACGGTCATTACGGCGCCCATGGACGGCGTTGTCGTCGGCGAACCGAAATCGGCAGGCACGATGGCCGTCCAGGGCAACAGCAGCCCGACAGTCATCATGCGTATTGCCGATACTTCGCAAAAACAGATCCTCGCGAAAATAGATGAAACCGATATCGGCAATATCAAAGTCGGCCAGACGGCAACCTTTACGGTTGATACGTATACAGGCCGCACCTTCACGGCCCGCGTTTCAAAAATATCGAAGACGGACACGAGCAACACCTGGGATACGACATCCAGTTCCTCTTCGTCCTCTTCATCCTCTTCAACGGCCAGCGTCATCTACTATTATGTCACGCTGGACGTCGACGACCCGAACGATGAATTGCGGCTCGGCATGACGGCCCGTGTCGACATCAACACGTCAGAAAAAGAAAATGCGCTGGCCATCCCCATTGCCGCCTTAAAAACCAACAATGACGGTTCCTACGTATTGCGCGTCAATGCTGCCGGACAAACAGAGCAAGTCCCCGTCAAGACGGGCATATACAGTGATGAATACGTCGAAATTACCAGCGGTTTGGAAGATGGCGATAAGGTTTCCATTTCGTACACGGCTTCCAAATCATCATCATCTTCTTCGTCTTCATCAAAGAGCAGCAGGCAAGGGCCTCCGCCAATGTAGGTAAGGAGCGGACTTATATGGATCAAGCAATGATAAAGCTTACAAATATACGGAAAATATATCACATCGGCAGCGAAGACTTTGCCGCGTTGGCCGGCATTTCGTTGGAAATCAAAGAAGGCGAATTCGCCGCGCTGATGGGACCGTCCGGCTCCGGCAAGTCGACATTGATGAACATCCTCGGCTGTCTCGACAGACCGACGGAAGGTTCGTATGTACTGGGCGGTCAGGAAGTCGCTCATCTGACTGATGATGAATTGGCCGAAACAAGAAACAAACGAATCGGCTTCGTTTTTCAAAATTTTAACCTCTTAGGCCGCATATCTGCCCTTGAAAATGTTGCGCTTCCCCTGGTGTATGCCGGTGTCGGTCATAAAGAACGAACGCAGCGGGCCAAAGCCAAGCTGGAAGCCGTCGGTCTCGGTACTTGGGCCGATCACAAGCCGAATGAATTATCCGGCGGACAGCGGCAGCGCGTCGCCATTGCCAGAGCGCTGGTCAACAACCCGCATATTATCATGGCCGACGAACCGACGGGTAATCTCGACACCAAATCGACACGGGATATTATGAGCCTTTTCGAAGAGCTCCACAAAGATAAAAAGACGGTCATCCTGGTTACGCACGAACCGGAAATCGCAGCTTGCGCCAGCCGTCAGCTGTTGCTTGCCGACGGTCTGATCACGAAAGATGCCGGAAAAGGGGTGGTCATGGATGTTGTTTAGTGAAAGCATACGCATTGCCATTTCCGCCCTGCTCTCGAACAAACTTCGCTCCATTCTCACCATGTTGGGTATCATTATCGGCGTCGGCGCCGTTATCGTCATGATTTCCATCGGCATGGGCGTCAAGCAGAATGTAACCAACTCCATTGCCAGCTTAGGCAGCAATATGCTGATCATCATCCCCGGCGCCACAAATTCCGGCGGCGTCCGCACAGCCGCCGGGTCCGGTGAAAAACTCAAACTGGATGACGCCGATGCCATTAAGAAAAAAATCAAGGACATCGACTACGTCTCTCCGACAGTCAATAAATCCTACCAAATCGTCTACGGCAATGAAAACTGGAATACGACGGTCTACGGCGTCACGCCGGAATACCTCAATATTCGTTCGCTTTCCGTCACCTCCGGTTCCTTCGTCAGTCAAGCCGACCTGGATTCGCGCAACCGCGTCGCCGTCATCGGCCCGACCGTCGCCGGCAATCTTTTCGACAGCGTCAATCCCGTCGGCCGTTCGATCCGCATCAACAATCAACCGTACCGCGTTATCGGCGTCCTGGAATCGAAAGGCCAGTCGTCAATGGGACAGGATCAGGACGACGTCGTCATCGTTCCCTTGACGACGGCGCAAGAACGACTGCTCGGTATTACCTACGTTAAGACCATTAATGTGCAGGTTTCCAGCGCCGATAAAATCGAAAGTGTCCAGAGCCAGATCGAAACGTTGCTGCGTCAGCGTCACCACATTATCGGCACCAAGGAAGACGATTTCACCGTTCGCAACCTGACGAGCCTCATGGAGACCATGACCAGCACGACGACGATGCTGACGCTCTTCTTAGGCAGCATTGCCGCCATATCGCTGCTCGTCGGCGGCATCGGCATTATGAATATCATGATGGTTTCCGTTACGGAACGAACTCGTGAAATCGGTATCCGCAAAGCGCTGGGCGCCACCTTCCGCACGATCATGCTGCAATTTCTGATCGAATCCGTCGTCATCGGCGTCATCGGCGGTCTGCTCGGCGTCGCCATGGGCGTCGGTCTCGCCGAAGCGATCCGCATGAGCGGCAAATTTACGCCCGTCGTCACAGCCGCTCCGATCATCGTCTCCTTCTGTTTTTCCGTCGGTATCGGCCTCTTCTTCGGCATTTACCCCGCCCGGAAAGCAGCCCGGCTCGATCCGATCGAAGCGCTCCGCTACGAATAACAACGGAAATAAAAAAAAACGTTCTTTCCAACACTCCCGAAAAAGGGGGATCGGAAAGAACGTTTTTTTCATTTATTCCCGGTACAGCCAGTGCCGGATATCACTCTCGGCGTCACCGACAGTCGTACCGAAAAGAGCCAGCCCCTCTTCCAGTCGGCACGACGGGCAAAGGGCCAAGATGTCTTGAAGGCTCGTACCGAAGCCGCTGCCTTCATGCGTGCAAAACGGTTTGATCGTCATGCCGGAGAAATCATGACTTTCCAAAAAGGCGGCGACAGCCATCGGAATCGTGCCGCACCAATTGGGATACCCGAGAAAGAGAAGATCGTAATCCGCCACATCAAGGTCGTTATGGCGCAGCGCCGGACGGGCCTGCGTCTTTTTCTCCTCTTTGGCCGCCGCTACCGTTTCCCTGTACTCATAGGGATATTCCGCTTCCGTTTCGATGCGAAATGCCGTACCGCCGGTCAACTGTACAATGATTTCCGCAGCCCGTTCCGTATTACCGCGCTGCAGATCGACAATCTTACCGCTCATATAATTCATGCCCCGATGAGAGAAATAGGCAACCAGACATTTTTTCGCCGTATATTCGTTCATAATATCTACCTTTCTGCAATGATAATTCGTGTGATCCTTGGCATCCAAAAGACGCCGGACGATTACCTCAGCCAAGTGAACAGGCTTGCACCATGTCCCGCGCAAATTGCCGCGCGTGGTCCGCTTTTTTTTCATCCATAAACACCGTGTTGTAGCCTAAATGGCGCTCTGCAAACAAGCCGACATAGGTGAGCTTGGAATGTTTGCAGTAACGGCGCATCCCTGCAACGAACAGGTCGGCTCCATGTTCCGGCTTATACCCGCACGTCGTAAAAACGGCCAGACGTTTTCCGGCCCACAGCGACGGCCCCACTTCCTCGCCATAATACTTGTTCAGTCCATAGACCAAACGGTCAAGCATTGCCTTCATCGGCGCCGTACAGTACCATGAGTAAATCGGTGTCGCCAAGACGATCAGGTCGCTGTCCATAACCTGGACGGCAATATCCTGCATATCGTCGGCAATCACGCAGTTAAACCCGGACCAGTCCTTTTGACAGCCGCGACAGGCGATACAAGGAGAAATAGTTTTATCGTAAAGCCAGGTCACCGTATATGCGGCGCCGCTGCGAGACAATTCTTCACAAAAAGGCGTAAGACATTGTGCCGTATTCCCCTTTTTCCGCGGGCTCCCCATGAAAATTGCTGCTTTCATCTGCGCGTCCTCCTCTATAAATAGCTTTTCGAATGATTATTATTTTATTTTATCATAACCAGGGACGAAAGGGAAAACTTTGCAATACGGTCCCCTTGTAGTACAATAAAAGTTGTTACTTACACAAAACGGTATGTGAATTTAAGGAGGGCATTGCATGGCTCATGTAAATGAACATTATCTAAAACTCCCCGGCAATTATCTCTTTGCTACAATTGCCAAAAAAGTGGACGCCTTTTCCAAGGCACATCCCGACGCTTCCATCATTCGCCTCGGTATCGGCGATGTCACGCGCCCTCTGGCGCCGGCAATCATTGAAGCGATGCATAAAGCTGTCGACGAAATGGGCCAAGCGGAAACGTTCCGCGGTTATGGTCCCGAGCAGGGTTACGATTTTCTCCGTCAGGCCATCATCAAGGGAGATTACGAAAAACGCGGCGTTACGCTCGATCCCGATGAAGTGTTTGTCGGCGACGGCGCCAAAACGGACGTTGCCTGTATTCAGGAAATTTTCGGCAATGATATGCGGTTCGCCGTAGCGGACCCCGTCTATCCCGTTTATCTCGATTCCAATGTCATGCTCGGCCACACGGGCGCTTTTGACGCCGACAAAGGCATTTACAGCGGCGTCGTCTATTTGCCCTGCACGCCGGAAAACGGCTTTAAAGCCCAGCCGCCTGCCGAAAAAGTCGATATCATTTATCTCTGCAATCCCAGCAATCCGACGGGAACGGCAATGTCGAGAAAAGAACTGGAAACCTGGATTGCCTATGCCAAAGAAAATAAAGTCGTTCTGATTTACGATTCCGCTTACGAAACCTATATAACGGAAAAGGATGTGCCCCACAGCATTTATGAAGTGGCCGGCGCGAAAGAAGTCGCCATCGAACTCCGCTCCTATTCCAAGTGTGCCGGTTTTACGGGCACGCGCTGTTCCTATGTCGTCGTTCCGAAAGCCTGCATGGCTTATCGGACAGACGGTACGCCTGTCGAACTGAACCCCATGTGGAACCGCCGTCAATGCACCTTTTTCAACGGCACGCCGTACATCATCCAACGCGCCGCGGAAGCTTATTATTCCGAAGCCGGCCAACGGCAATGCCTCGCCGATGTCGACTATTACATGAACAACGCGCACATTATCCGTGACGGCTTACAGGCTGCCGGCTATACCGTCTATGGCGCCACGAATTCGCCTTACGCCTGGGTTCAGACCCCAAACGGCATGAAGAGCTGGGATTTCTTTGATTTGCTGCTCGAAAAAGCGCATGTCGTCACAACGCCGGGATCCGGATTCGGCCCCCATGGCGAAGGGTATCTCCGCCTGACGGCTTTCGGCACGAAAGAAAATACGGAAGAAGCGATACGCCGCATTGCAGCATTGCATTTATTAGCATAAAGGTGGTTGAACAGTGAGCACCAATCTTGAAGTAGGCATTGTCGGCTTGCCGAATGTCGGCAAGAGTACCCTTTTCAATGCCATCACCAAGGCCGGAGCAGAAGCGGCCAATTATCCGTTCTGCACAATTGAACCGAATGTCGGCGTCGTAGAAGTTCCGGATAAACGGATTCAGATTCTGACCGACATGTATGTGCCGAAAAAAACGATTCCCGCCGTCATGCGTTTTGTCGACATTGCCGGGCTCGTCGCCGGCGCGTCAAAAGGAGAAGGCCTGGGCAATAAATTTTTGAGCCATATCCGTGAAACCGACGCCATTGCCGAAGTCGTCCGCTGCTTTGAAGATTCCAATATTACCCATGTGGACGGCTCCATCGATCCGCTCCGCGATATAGAAACAATCAATACGGAGCTCTGTCTCGCCGACCTGGAAACTACGCAAAAACGGGCCGACAGGATCACCAAGATCGCCCAATGCGGCGATAAGAACGCCAAAGCGGAGCTGGCCGTCGTGCAGAAAGTCCTGACGGCACTGGAAAACGGAGAATCTGCCCGCAAAGCGGCCTTGACCAAAGACGAACTGCCGTTGATCAAGGAACTCAATCTGCTGACATTAAAGCCGGTCCTCTACATCGCCAATGTCGCCGAAGAGGAAGTGGCAACGGCCGCTGAAAATCCGTTTGTCCAAAAGGTAGTCGCCTTCGCCAAAGCGGAAGGAGCCCAAGTCGTTGCTGTTTCCGCTAAAATCGAATCGGAAATTGCCGAACTGCCTGCCGACGAAGCGGCCATGTTCTTGGAAGAACTGGGGCTGCCCGAAGCGGGACTGGACAAATTGATCAAAGCAGCCTACGCGCTCCTCGGGCTGATCAATTTCTTTACCGCCGGCGCCGATGAAGTCCGCGCCTGGACCATCACCGACGGTACGAAAGCGCAGAAAGCGGCAGGCAAGATTCACACTGATATTGAACGCGGGTTTATCCGCGCCGAAATCGTCTCCTACGAAGATCTCATTGCCTGCGGCAGCGAACAGGCCGCCAAAGAGAAAGGCCTTATCCGTCTCGAAGGAAAGGACTACGTCATGCAAGATGGCGATGTCACGTATTTCCGTTTCAACGTCTGATCAAAAAAAGGACTGTCAATGACAGTCCTTTTTATATCTTTCAGACCCTATCCGCCGAGGCGGCGAAAAGCCGTTATCTCTATTTCCCGACAGTCTGTGCGAGCCCTCAGGCACGCCGACGCAATCGGAGACATTTAAATAAACAACGTCATGTTCCCCTCTTCCGAGGCGCCCAAGAAGGTCCCGACGCCGACCGTTTCCACCCCGTCGAGCAGTTCTTCCCGCCGCAGTCCCATCGCGTCCATCGACATCTGACAAGCCAGAATACGGACCCCCTGTGCCTGCGCACCGGCAATGAGCTCTTCCAATGACGAAATGTTTTTATCGGCCATGATCTTGCGCATCAGTTTGGTGCCGATTCCCAACATATTCATGTTCGACAGTTTCAGGTTGCGACTGCCGCGCGGCATCATCCATTCAAACATCGTTTCCAGCAATTTTTTTCTGATTCCCGTCCGTTGAGGCTTGCGGATCGCATTAAGCCCCCAAAAGGTAAAGAACATGGTTACCTTTTTGCCCATCGCCAACGCTCCGTTGGCAATGACGAAAGCGGCCATCACCTTGTCGAAATCACCGCTGAAAACGATAATCGTCTTATCGTCTTTCACTCCGGGCAGTGCAGCAGCCGTCATCGGGCTCACGTCCTGCACTGCCTCTCTTACTCCCCCTTGCGCACCCAGACCTTGACCTGGCCGTTGCTCTTTTCCCTGTGGACTACCGTATTTCCCGTTGACCGGCACCAAGCCTCGCTGTCTTGCCAGAACCCCGGATCAGAAGCGGTAAATCGACCGACTTCGCCATCAGGCAACATATCCATGGCCTCTTTGAGCTTCAGCATCGGTCCCGGGCAGGAGATTCCCGTCACGTCAAAGTCCCGGTCGAAGGGAACGGCGCCATCAGTTGCAACGACTGCACAGCGCTCCTGCCCGGCCGGCGCGGCGGAGGGACTGGCGGTAAAACGCTGGTCCATAATATTCATCAGGCCGCCTTGCAGGCTTTTCACGCGGAAACCGTGCTGACGCAAAAGTCGTTCGCCGTAATACGCATTCTGTCCGACTTTACAAGTCGTGATATATTCCTTACGCCGATCCAGTTCGGCCAGCCGTTCCCGCAGCTGCGCCAGCGGTATATGCAGCGGCTGCCCGATCGGAGCGGGTACATAGCCTTCATCAGGACGAACATCGAGGAGAACGGCCCCATTGGCGACGGCAGCCTGCATTTCCTGGTACGTAACGGTCTGCGTCAATCGGTCCAACACGTTTTCCGCCGCGAAGCCGGCCATATTGACGGCATCTTTGGCGGAGCCGAAAGGCGGTGCATAGGCCAGTTCCAATTCGGCCAGATCACGTACGGTACCGCCTTGACGCAGCAACGTAGCCAAAACGTCAATGCGCTTATCGACACCGTCAGCGCCATAGATCTGCGCCCCCAAGACGACGCCCGTATCCGGCGCAAACAGTAACTTGATGGCGATCTTAACGGAGCCGGGATAATAGCCGGCATGATTATCAGCGTAAACCCGCACGGAACGGTACGCCTGTCCTCGCGCCTGCAGAGCCCGTTCATTTTCACCGGTAGCGGCAAAAGCCAGGTCAAAGACGTTAACGATCGACGTTCCCTGCGCTCCCTGATAACGTTCGGCATGGCCGGCAAGGTTATTGGCGGCAATACGCCCCTGGTGATTAGCCGGCCCCGCTAACGCCACCGTCAACGGCATTTCGGAATGAAGGCGGCGCACCTGAACGGCGTCACCGACGGCGTAAACGTCAGCAGTATTCGTTGCCATCGTCTCATCAACAATAATATATCCCCGCTCATTCAAGGCGATACCGCTGTCGCGGAGAAACGCCGTATCTGGACGAATACCGATAGACGCGACGACAAAATCGACGGACAGGCGCCGCCCGCTCTGCGTCGTAATAACCACTTTACCGCCGTCTTCGGCAAAGGACTGCACGCCATCCTGCAAAAGCAAACCGACGCCATGCTCATTTAATTCCCGTTCAGCCCGCAAAACCATATCGGTATCAAACGGCGCCAAAATATGCGGAGCCGCTTCAATCACCGTCGTTTCCATACCGCGCCGCCTCAAGTTCTCCGCCATTTCTATGCCGATAAAACCGCCGCCGATAATGGCTGCGCTGCCCGTTCCGGCAAAACGGTCAGCCATCGCGCGTACCTTATCGATGTCGGGAATCGTACGTACCATAAGAATCTTTTCGCTGTCAATACCGGGAATCGGCGGTTTCAACGGCACTGCGCCCGGAGACAGGATCAGCCCGTCATACGGTTCTTCATAGACAGTGCCGTTGTGCGAAATCGACACAGTCCGCTTCGCCGTATGAACGGCGACGACAGTGCTTTCCGTCCGCACGTCGATGTTAAAACGACCATGTACGGACGCAACGGTCTGGACCAGCAGACGGGAACGGTCCTTGATGACGTCGCCTGCATAATAAGGCAACCCGCAATTGGCGAACGAAATATAGGGGCCCCGTTCCACCAAAATGATCTGCGCGTCTTCATCCAATCGGCGCAGTCTCGCCGCTGCCGACGCACCTCCGGCCACACCGCCGACAATAATATACCGTTTCATATTCAGTCATCTCCTTTTTTTTGCGCTTCTCCTTGAAATAGAATAGACAATACCTGCTTGATCACCGGATCGGCCAGGGCGTACGTAATTTCCACGCCGTGCCGCTCTGCCGTTACAATCCCGGCCAAACGCAACTTCTGCAGATGTTGTGAAATCGTTGACTGCGGCTCCTGCAAACAGGACTGCATATGCGATACGTTGCAGCGCCCGTTGCGCCACAGACCATGCACAATGCAAAGCCGCACAGGATGTGCAATAACCTTCAACAATTCCGCCGTCTCTTTAACCATGGCCTGGTTTTTCATTTCCATCATAATTTCTCCTCTTACTTATCACTTTATTTGAATATTTTATTATTTGAATATCCTTATATTCAAATAATAAAATATATTAGTCGTCTTGTCAAGCTTCTTTTGAAATTTTTCGGAGGCCTTCCTTGCCTAATCAAATATGGTATAATAAAAGTTATTGACAGAAAAACAAGAAAGGAACAACAATGGGCAGCATAAAAGTACAGAAACTCGCCAAGGCCTTCGGCGTGCATACGATTTTTTCCGACGTCTCTTTTGAACTCCGGCGCGGTGAACGTCTCGGCTTGATCGGCGCCAACGGCGCCGGGAAGTCGACGCTTTTAAAATGTCTCATCGGAGAAGAAGACTATGACGGCGGCGCTTTGATTACTTCCGACGGCGAGAGTATCGGTTACTTGCAACAAGATATTTCTTTCCACGAGTCCGTAACGTTGCAGCAGATTGTCGACGCCGCGTGGAAGGACGTTCATCATCTTGAAGAACAGTTAAAACGGACGGAACAGGCGATGCAGAAAATGCCGGACAACACGGAGCTCATCAATCGCTATGCCCGCCTTCAGGATCGATTCGAATGGCTCGGCGGCTTCGCTTACGAAGCCATGACGCGAAAAATCATCTACGGACTCGGCTTTACGGAACAAGACATGACCAGACCGGTACAAGGCTTTTCAGGCGGGCAAAAGACACGAATCAATCTCGCCAAAGCCCTTGTTCGCCGACCGGACTACCTGTTTCTCGATGAGCCGACGAATCATCTTGACATGGCTATGCTCGAATGGTTGGAATCTTATCTCCTGTCCTACGGCGGCGGGATTCTGATCGTCTCGCACGACCGCTATTTCCTCGACAAAGTCACGACAGGCATATTGGAACTGGATCAGGGGACGGTTACCAAATATAAAGGCAATTACTCGCGTTACGTTTCGCAACGGCAGGAACGGCGCAAAACATTGGAAAGCGCCTATAAAAAACAACAGGAACACATCAAGGAGACGGAAGAATATATCCGCAAGTACAAAGCCGGCATCAAGGCGAAACAAGCCCGCGGCAGACAATCCCAGCTAGAGCGGCTGGAGCGGATCGAACTGACCGCTGCAACGACCACTCTCCAGTTTTCCTTCGCTCCCGTTGAAGAATGCGGCCAAAAGGTACTCGTCCTCGACAACATCTGCGGCGGCTACGGCGAAAATGAACTCTTCAGCCATCTGTCGCTGCTTCTGCGCCGTGGTGAAGCCGCCGCCCTGATCGGCCCTAACGGTGCAGGCAAGACGACGCTGGTCAGGATGATTTTAGGTGAAAAAACGGCAACACAAGGACACATTACATTAGGCAGCCGCGTGCATATCGGCTATTTCGCACAAGAGCATACGGATCTTCACGGTCCTTGGTCCGTCTTGGAAGAACTCATGCAGTCCTTCAGTTACGGTGAAGAGGAAGCTCGTTCCCTGTTGGGCAGATTTCTCTTCCGCGGCGACGACGTCTTTAAAACCGTCGACAGTCTCAGCGGCGGCGAGCAGGCCCGCCTGGCTCTCTTGAAACTGTTCCTGCAAGGACCGAATTTTCTCATTCTCGATGAACCGACAAATCATCTCGACATCCCGACACGGGAAATACTGGAACAAGCTCTCCTCGAATTCGGCGGCACGTACTTGATTATTTCCCATGATCGCTATTTTCTCGATAAAATAACGACACGCACCTTGGTACTTGAAGATAAAAAGCTGAAAGACTATCTCGGCAATTACACGTATTACCGGGAAAAAGAGCAGGAAGCGGTTGAACTGTCTGAAAAAAAGCGGACAGAAGAACCGGCGAAAGAAGCCAAAAAGATCTCACCGCCCGCCATGGCGGCCCCTCGAAACGCAGCGGCGAAAACGCCATCATACGGCACGGCACAACAAATTGACAAACTGGAAATGAAAATCGCCGAATGGGAAGCAACGTTGAAAATGTACGAATTCCAGATGAACCAGCCGGAAATGCAACTAAATCCGAACGAGTTGACCGCTATCAATAATGAATACATGAAGGTCCAGGACGAATTGGAAGCAGCCTATGAAAAATGGGAAGCCCTATGTGATAAACAGTAATATGCCCTTTCTGTGAAATAAAGGATACTCCATCCCGACAGATGGCAAAAAACTTCTTGCAAAGTTCTCCGTTTCATGCTATTATATATTTATCGGCGTTATGCATGATACATGGGGGTATAGCTCAGCTGGGAGAGCGCTTGAATGGCATTCAAGAGGTCAGCGGTTCGATCCCGCTTATCTCCACCATTAAGGAAAGAAGGTCTTCTCGTAAAACGGGAAGATCTTCTTTCCTTTTTATGAAATTTTCATAGCCCGTCTGTTTTTTACTCTTTGTATCCCCATACTTTCCGCCTTTCGCAATATGCACGTAAAAAAGCACCGGCAACCTGTGCTTTTTTCTTATAAGGCATTTTTGTCCATCTGTTGATGAAACCCGTCATTCCAACAGGATCTGCCGTTTTTTTCCGCTGTGCAAAAGAAGTGACAGCAAAACGCCTCATTCGGTATGGTTAGTGTTTTACTGGCTATTCCGCACAAAACCTGCGCGCCCTTTAATCATAAACGGATCGGTAAACCATGCGCCAGCACCAAAACGCATTGAGCAGGAGCAGTCCTGCCGTTACGAAGAAAAGATGCCGAATTCCGATAAGCGCTGCCAATTGACCGCCACAAACGGCGCCGGCGAACATACCTAAGAACTGGGCTGATTGGTTAAATCCGTAAATTCGCCCCAAACAAAGTGCCGGCGTATATTGGCGAATTAAATTATTCACCGAAGGCAGCATGCCGGCCAGGGCGATTCCCAACAGGAAGCGTAAAATGCCAAGTTCTAAAGGATTTTCGGCGACTCCTTGCAAAATGAAAGACAGTCCCGCCAAAAACAGGGAAAACAGGAGAACCTTCTGAGAGCCTGCGCGATCAGCTATACCGCCAATATGAGAAGCCGTAAGCATACTGGCAAAGCCCGCCGCCGAGAAAACGGCGCCGGCAATCAGCGCCAAATGATCCGTATCCCCAATCAGTTGATGGATATACACCGTAATAATCGGTTGAATCGACATCGTTGCGAATTGCATCACCAACGTTGTAACAAACAGACCGATAATAAGTTGCAGCTGTGGTAACTGACGAAATGTTTCCCGTAATGTCCGTGCCTTTTCCGCAACTTGCGGCCGCACCGTTTCATGAATCCGAAAGAGCGCTAAGAAACCGAGAAAGCAAAAAAATCCAATGAAGAAAAACGTATGGCGAATCCCGATAATTTCCGAAAGCCACCCGCCCAACAAGGGTCCCAAAAGATTGCCGCTGACTTGACAGGTAAAAAACATCCCCAGAGCCCAGCCGGAATGCTCTTTCGGAGATTCCTGCGCAATAAGCGGAATCACGGCGGCTTGAAACCCGCTCATCGCGCCTTGTGCCAACCGCAGCGCCGCCAACTGGTATACCGATTGCGCCAATCCCATTCCCGCCATGATGAAGGAAAGCCATAAGCTGGCGCGCATAACCATCGGTTTACGGCCATATCGATCTGATAAACGCCCCCAAATCGGCGAAAAAACGGCTAAACTAATAAAATTACAACCATAAATAATACCGGACCAACGTTCAATATCGTCTGTCGCCGTCACCCCCATCGTTGAAATATAAAGCGGCAACATCGGCGCCAATTGACTCATCCCGATAGAAACGATAAAACCTGCACCGCAGCAAATCCATAAATTTTGTTTCCATTTTTCCATATCTATGACCTATCCATCTTCCTCGTGTCGTTTCCTGAGCCACTGCCGCAACTCGTTTTCCTGCACATAATGATGACTATTATTATACGCCCTTTTATCCGTGAATAAAGAACAATAAGGGGAATACAGCGAGTACGCCCGCCGCTTCCGCTTATCGCCGCCACGCCCAACCAAAAGGACCGCTCCCTGAGAAGCGGTCCTTTTGGTTGGTAAACAGGACAACCTTTTTCTTCGGCATGTACGGCCGTCTTCCGTTCCGTCCGAAAGCTAAAAAAAACCTTATACAGCCCGCCCTTCAACGCCATTGCCAACGCGGACAGCAGCCGTTCTTTTCCCGGCTGCCCTCCCGGACAATGCAGTCTGCAAGAAAAGGCAAACCTCAATTCCCTGCACGGGCGAAGGCGGATTTTCTTCACCTCTTGCTTTTTCCTTACCGTGACGAGGCTCGTTTTGTAAATCGTTCCTGCAAGCCATGAAGCCACACATAGAAGACCGGCGTCACATAAAGGGTAAGCAGCTGTGACACCAGCAGGCCGCCAACGACGGCGACGCCCATCGGCTGCCGGGCTTCCCCTCCGGTTCCCAGACCCAAGGCGATGGGCAAAGCTCCGAGAATCGCCGCCGACGTAGTCATCATAATCGGCCTGAACCGCGTTTGACAGGCTTCGCAAATCGCCTCCCGCGCCGATAAGTGCTCCCGCTTTTGCGCCGACAAGGCGAAATCAATCATCATGATGCCGTTCTTTTTGACCAGGCCGACGAGCATGATAATACCGACATACGAGTAGATATCCAATTCCATATGAAAGAGAATCAGGAAGATCAACGCGCCCGCCCCTGCCAACGGCAACGCCGACAGGATGGTAATCGGATGGATGAAGCTTTCATAAAGGATCCCCAAGACGACATAAATGATGAAGATCGTCACCAGCAACAGAAATCCCATATTGGCAAAGGAAGCCGCGTAGGCAGAAGCGCTGCCTTCAAAGTAGCCGGTTACCCCTGCCGGCAAAGCCGTGGCGGCGATTTTCTGAATATCGGCAGCGGCGCTGCCGATGGAATATCCCGGCTGAAGATTGAACTGCAAGGTTACTGCCGGCATCTGGCCGCTATGGCTGACCGATAGAGAGCTGGTTTTCTCCGTAAAATGGCCTAACGAAGACAGCGGCACCAAACCGCTGCTTGCCGTATTACCCAAATTGGCGCTGAGACTCGTATCTCCTGAAGACGCCGAAGTCGTGGTTGAAATCGTACCGGAAGCCGTATTGGTCGATTTACCGGCACTGCTTTTACCGCTTGAGGAATTGGAGGCGGTTCCCGGTTTGATGTACAACCGTTGAAGCATAGATGGATCGGACTGGTATTGTTTCCCCAGATCCAACCAGACATTATACGTATTGCTGGCCGTAGAAATCGTACTGACCTGCCTGTCGGCAAAGGACGAATACAACGCATCCTGAATCTGATTCGCCGAGATGCCCAGCATAGCGGCTTTGTCGCGGTCAATTTCAAAATACAGCGTAGGCACGCTGATCTGCATGGATGAATTGACATCAAGAATACCGGGCAGCGCGGCAAGTTTTTCTTCCATATCCGCGGCAGCCTTGTATAACAAGTCCGGATCGGAACTCGTCAGCGTATACTGCCCTGTTCCGGAACTCTGCTTGCTGCCTATATTAATGGCAGGCGGATTGGACATCGACACTTTTATGCCTGGAATCGCCGCCAGTTTGGGGCGCAGCTCACTGATAATCTGGCTGACCGATTCCTGTCGGCTGCCCTTATCTACCAGACTGACATTGATGGACGCGGCGTTGGATGTAGGCGATCCCACATTCGTCAGCGCTCCCCGCAATCCCGGAATCTGTTGCACGATTTTGTCGACTTGCGCCTCGTGATCGACCATATAGTCAAACGACGCCGCGTCAGCTCCCTGCACTTTTATATTGAAATTGTTCATATCCTGACTGGGAATGAACCCCTTATCGATCTGCGTATATAAAAAAGCGGCCAAAACAAAAATCATGCCCGTCGCAGCGAAGACTTTCACAGGATGATTCAGCGCTGCGGCTAAAGTCTTGGCGTATGTTCCTTTCAGCCGGTCGAAACCGATATTAAACAAACGAAGATACCCTTTTTTATCGCCATCCCGCTGCCGGCTGACCAGATGATAGCACATCAACGGGGTCAGCGTCAGGGAAACAAACCCGGAGAATAAAATGGCGACGCCGATACTGACGGCAAATTCCCGAAAAAGGCGGCCGACAATGCCGTTCATAAAGAGGATGGGAATAAAGACGGCTACCAGCGAAAGCGTCATGGACAACACGGTAAAGCCGATTTCTTTGGAACCCGTAAACGCCGCGGACTTGGGATCTTCCCCTGCTTCCACGCGCCGCACAATATTTTCCATAACGACGACGGCGTCGTCTACGACAAAGCCGACGGCCAGAGACAGGGCCATCAACGAAATATTATTTAAAGAAAACCCGCACAGCTTCATGACCATAAAACTGCCGATAAGCGCTAACGGGACCGTAATACCGGGAATGATCGTGCTCTTCCAGTTGCCGAGGAAAAAGAAAACGACACCGATGACCAGCAGAATCGTCAATGCCAGCGTCCATTGCACATCCCGCACAGAATCCTTAATATAATTGGTCTTGTTATACAATTCGGAGACGGTCAGACTTTGAGGCAGCGAATCGCCGACATCTTTCATTTTATCCGCTACCAGTTGAGCTACTTCTACCGCATTGGACCCCGGTTGTTTATAAACGGAAATGAACACGCCTTGCGCCGTATCATCCGGCGTGATAAAAGTCCGTAAGCTTTTTTCATTGTCATTACTGTCTACGGCCTGTCCTATATCTCGAATGCGTACGGGATTATTATCTTTATAAGCGATAATCAGGTCATTATATTCTGCCGCCTTGAACAGCTGCCCGGACGAATTGATGTTATAGCTGGTAGATCCGTTGGCAATCGTACCGCCCGGCATATTGACGTTGGCCTGACTGATGGCGCTGCTGATTTCGTTGATACCGATCCCCAGCGACGCCAGTTTATCCGGATTGATGCGCACCCGGACGGCATACTGCGCGGAACCCAGTACCTGTACCTGCGCGACGCCGTTAATCCCGGAAAGGGCGGGGATGAGCCGCTCCTGCACATAATTCTCTATATCTGCAGGTTTCATGGTCTTCGAAGAAATAACGTACCGCATGATCGGCTGGTCGGCCGGATTGACCTTCGAAAATGTCGGCGGCGAAGACATATTGGCCGGAAGTTTTTTGCTCGCCGCCGAAATCGCCGCGCTGACATCATTTGCCGCACCGTCAATATCCCGATCCAGCGAAAAAGTCATATTGATCGTCGTCTTCCCCGTGTAGCTGACAGAAGACATGGATTCCACACCGGCTATCGTCGACAGTTGTTTTTCCAGCGGCTGCGCCACGGCAGACGCCATCGTTTCCGGACTGGCTCCCGATAAGGACGCCGAAATCTGAATCCCCGGATAATCGACGTTCGGCAGATCATTGACCGGCAACTGCTGATAGCTGACCAGCCCGAAAAAGAAGATCGTGATCATCACCAAGATCGTCATGACCGGACGTCTGATCCATAATGCCGATAAATTCATGCTCCATCCCCCTCTGACGGGCTTGCCGAAACGGCAGGTTTTACAGATACGGCGCTGCCGTCCTTCAGGTTCAATTGCCCGTCTGTAACAACCGTATCTCCTATGGATACGCCTTTACTGATCACTGCCAGATCGCCCGACACGCCGGAAACCTCAACGGGCCGTATCGCGACGGTATGATCATCTTGAACGATAAATACATATTTCCCCTTCTGTCCGTCCATGACGGCGGCAGCGGGAATGACAAGGCGCTTTTTCGGCTCACCAAGTTGCAGCAGCACCTGCAAAAACTGACCTGGCCACAATTTCAGCCCGTCATTCGAAAACTCCGCTTTCAACCCGATCGTTCCGGATGTCCGATCAATCGTATTATCGATAAAGGTCACCTTGCCGACTGCCAGGACATTTCCCTTCTCCGCTTCTCTGACCGTCGCTTGAATCGGCTGCGCCGCCTGAGCGGCGCTGACCTGCGGCAGACTGGCCTCGGGAATCGTGAACTGCACATAGATCGGATTCATTTGATTGATTACGACGATCTGCGTCTGATTGGCCGTAACCATAGCTCCCACATTCGCTCCGATCGCCCCTGTGCGACCGGAAACCGGCGCCGTTATCTGCGCATGATTCAAACTGATTCTGGCATTCTCCACAGCCGCTTCCAATTGCCGGACCGTTGCATCCTGAACTCCGGCGGTGCTGGACTGTTGCTCATATTCCTGTCGGGAAACGGTTCCCTGCTGATACAGCTCGCCGTACCTTGCAGCCGTATCCGTGTTGTACGTATCATTGCGCCGTGCCGCCTCCAATTGGGCTTCGGCCTGATTCAGTTGTTGCTGAAAAGGAGCCGGATCGATTTGCGCCAACACCTGCCCGGCCTCCACCTCCTGCCCCGGCTCATAGTATCTGCCGTAATCCGCCCCGTAACTTGCGGAATAACGGTTACCGAATTGACCGGCTGCGCCGTGCCGACTGCATCCAGCGTCAGCGGCACCATCTTTTCCGCCGCCTTTTGCACGGACACGGCCACTGCCTTATTCCCCTGCACCTTCGCCGCAGGCTGCCCGTAGCTGCGTATGCCGGCGATGCCTAAAAACACGATGGCAACGATCGCCACGTACTTGTATTTCCCCAAATTCCTCATGTTCATCTTCTCTTATTGCGCCCCTCGCATAAACTGACGATCAACGACTCGCTTCATGTGTAACAATTTACCCGGGCCGGCATAAAACAACAACGTCATGACAGCCTCATAATTGAATTATACTGACCGGATGATGGTTCCGCAACTAAAACACCTTCAGCCGATCTCTTTATTTAAAAATTATTTAACTCTCGAAACGCCTTTCCCGCAGTACCGATTGCGTCACTGTTCACAAAAAAACGCTTCCCCCTACGGAGGAAGCGTTTTTGCCTGCAGTAACCAAACGAAAAGGTTCGCCGTCGGTCACGTCACCGGTCTTTAGCGAATAAAATTAGTGTACAACTTGGCTTCGGCGGTCGGAATTGCAACGCCCGCTCTCCTGCCGGCGTCCAGGCATTGCAGAACCCAAGCCATATTCCGTCCCAAAATACGCATGATCTGCAGCCCTTCGACGTCTTGCTTTACTTCTTCCGGCGTATTGCCGTGTACCATATTCCAGTAGTTCGACGAAACGATCAGCGTTTCATGGTAAGCCAGGTACTTATACAACACATCGAGCGTCGCCGTCGTGCCGGCGCGTCGCGCCGAAGCAACGGCAGCCGCCGGCTTATGGGCCATATACTTGCCCCCGACAGCGGCCAGCTTATCCATAAAGGTAACGATTTCTCCGGACGGTGACGCCCAGTAAACAGGAGAGCCGATGACCAGCCCGTCGGCTGCCTGCAGTTTTTCCGCCGTCTCCCGGACAATGGCGTCCGTAGGCACGGCATGAATAATCTCCGTGACGATCCCCTGCTCCGTCAACGGAGCGGCAACTTCTTGCAGCGCCGTGTACGTACAGCCCTTTTCACGGCGGCTGCCGTTCAATAAGATTACGTTCATCTCTATCACCCCTTCTTAAGTTATACGGAAACAGTACCATATATATCTTTTTTTGGCAAGAGCCGCTCAGAAGGTAACGGTAAAGGTGATCATACGGTCACGATACGACACCTGCAGTTTGCCGCGCAGGATTTTGGCGAATTCCTCAGCCATGGACAAGCCGATGCCGTACCCCGATTTCTTGCTGTTATGCGACGTATCGCCGCGATAGAACCGTTCAAAAAAGCGCGTATAATCAGCCGTTTCCCCGCCGACATACGTATTGGCCACAGCAAAAACGGCGCCTTTCCCTTTTTTGCGACGCCGCAGCGTCACGGCAACCGTACCGCCGTCATCACAATACTTTACGGCGTTATCAACGAGAATGTTGATCATTTCATAGAGAAACTTTTCCTGTGACGGAATCGATACATCTGCCTCCACCGTCGTTACCAGATTCTTGCCGCTGTCAACGAGAACTTGCCGGAACGAATCGGCGACGGCGTTCACGGCAGCCGTAACATCGACCGCTTCAAAGGTGATCTCCGCCTGCGCCTCTTCATCCATCTTCGCCAGAAGAATCAGGTCATTAATCAGATTGGACAGACGTCTTACCTGTTTCAGGATACTCGTCGTCCACTCGCTTTTGCCGTTAATAAGTTCCATCGTTTCCGTGTTGGCCGAAATAATGGCTACCGGCGTCTTCAGTTCATGACCGGCGTTGGTAATAAAGCGCTTCTGCTTTTCCATGTTCTCCACAAACGGACGAACGGCTACCTTCGACATGGCGGCGACGATCAGCACGTAAAGCAGAATGCAGATGATTCCCAACAGCACGGACGAGCGGATGAAGGTGTCGACAGCCGCCATATCTCGCGTACAGTCCATAATCACGATCAGGTGATCGCCGTTTGCCCGGACCGTAATCCAGTAGGCGTACGTGGCCAAATTTTTTTTAAAAAACCCCTTCTCCTGTCCCGCATCCAGTGTCGTCTGCGCATACTGGACCGCTTCCGCTTCCGTAAATGATGCGATGTGATCGACATTGACCCGCTTGACGATGCCGTCTTTATCGGCGAGAATGCTGAAATAGCGGATTTGATAGGCAAATTCCGGCGTATCGTCGGACCAGTTCAGATTAAACCAGGCGTTGTCATCGGGCGCCGGCGCATGATGCAGTACGCCGTCATTGTCGGAGATACGCTGCATAATCGTCTCGACTTGTCCTTTTTCCTGCAAATAAACGGCCGCATCAATCAGTCCCAAAGCGACGAAAATGATGATGACAACGGCGATGGTCGCGACAAAAATGAACTTTCGGCGCAAACGCTGAATGACATTCATGAGGCACTCCTTTCCGCCTACATCTCACGCAGGACGAAGGACCCGTTCTTTTCCCCGACGATTTCCACCGTCGCCGCAATGGCTTCCAATTTCTGCCGCAAATAGGAAATATAGACCCAGACGATATCTGCCGTCACGTCCGTTTCATCATCCCAAATCCGCGCAAAAAGCTGTTCCGTCGAAAAATCCTTGCCGCCATTCAACAACAGAAGCTGCATCAGCTTCGTTTCTTTATTGGCCAGCCGGATGGAATTGTCGCCCTGCAATTCCTGCTCTTCTACATTCAGTGTAACGTTGCCCAAGGTCAGCAGCCGCGGTGTAAAGGAGCCGGAACGCCGTGTCAGCGAACGCAGCCGGGCCAGCAGTTCTCCCATAGCAAAGGGCTTCGTCAGGTAATCGTCAGCGCCGGCATCAAGGCCGTCAATACGATCGCCGACTTCAGCCTTCGCCGTCAGCAACAAAACGGGCGTCACGTTGCCGCTGCCGCGGATTTGACGCAAAGCGCCGATACCGTCGAGATGGGGCATCATGACATCGAAGACCAGACAATCGTACACGTTCTCCGCCGCCTTTGCGACAGCTGCGGCTCCGTCGTAAACCGTATCGACGGCATATCCCGAATGTGTCAGCACGGCGGCAACAGCCGCCGCCATGTCCCTTTCATCTTCAGCAAGCAAAATCTTCATCGTCATCACCCTTCCGCCTTCCCTTCATCGCGAATCAATCTGCGGATCGTTTGCATGGACACGTCGCAGGCAGCCAATTCGTCGGCGCAGCGTTTCAGTTCACGGCAGATGAGAGCGGCGTTTTTTATTTCTCGCTTATACTTCATTTCGTGTTCCAGACTGGCCCAAGAATCCATGGCGATCGTACGCAACTGGACTTCGGCATAGAACAATCCCGGATTACGGCCGAGCGCATCCGGATAGGGACGCTCCAATTGCAAAATCAGATGATAACTGCGGTAGCCGTTCGGCTTGACGTTCTTGATATAATCTTTCTCCGCTACAATCGTACACCCTTCAAGAGCGCGCAGATAACCGATATTCATGTAAATATCTTCCATAAAGCGACAGACGATGCGGATGCCGATGGCATCGCGGATCTCATGCAGCGCCGACACGGCCGTCGGCGGCAGCCCTTTGCGCCGGCATTTTTCAGCCATGCTCGCCTCTCCTTTGATGCGGTAAATCAGATGCTCATAAGCAGCTTCCCCGCTTTTTTCTTTTTCCTGCGCATTATACGTCTCAATCGCCGCCGTCAAATCGTCCAGCACTTGCTGCAACACCGGTTTGAAAGCGCCGTAAACAGTCCTCTCTTCATCCATCGGACTCACATCCTTATCCTATACTGTCTTAACATTATACACCTTTCCGCAACAGGTTTTCATCATGCCGGCGACGCAGCCATGCACGCCGAAGCCGCTTGGCCCGCAATTGCCGGGCAGCGGCCCGGACAAAACAAAAAAAGGAACCGCTTCGGCCGGAGTCGGCAGGACTCATGCCGTGCAGTTCCTTTGCGGCCTTTCCCGATCAGCGCCGTTCCAGGATGATATTGTTGCGGAAGGCCTCCAGCAACGCCTTCAAGTCGCTGATCATCTGCAAAATTTTCTTTCCGTTATCCGTATCGCCGATCATCACCCGTTTCGGTTCCAGTTCCACCTGCATCGATTCGGAATCAATATCTGTATTATTGACCAACACGTCGTGTACATCTTTAAAGGGATAATGCGCCTTGATGCGAATGCCGTGGGAATTGAAGATCAACGTATACCCGGCAATTCCCGTCGAGCCCTGATACGCTTTACAGAAGCCGCCGTCGATACAGATCGCCTTGCCCTCAGCCCGCACCGGCGTATCGCCTTTTTTCACCTTAACCGGCGTATGGCCGTTGATAATATGGCCTTGCGGCGAATCGATACCGAACTCATGCAGCAGTTTGACACAGAAGTCTTTATCCCGATTCAGCCGATAATACGCATTTTGCGGCTCTTTCCATGTCGACTCGTCTCGGATATAACTGCGTTCAAAGGTTTTGACGACGCGTCCCGACATAGGCGAGTTCATGCCGCACCAGAGATACCACATATAATCCAGGCTGTATTCATCGCGCCGTTCAAAGGCGCGCCGCGCCAAAAGATCGGTTTTATCCATGAACGCCTTTCCGCTGTACGCCTTGCCTTCCAGGACGATCTCCGTAAAGGAACCGTCCTGATTGACCGGCAGTCCGCCGTGGAAAAGCAGATTGCCATTGCAGCAGCGGTAGACGGAACCGTGGCTGTAAAAGAAACGCATATGGCGCTGGAGCCGCTCGCTTTCCAAAAATTCCGTCCGCAGCTCGGCCATGATCCGCTGCTCTTCCGGCGACAGCGTATACGGATCGCTCCAATCAACGGTCGGAAAATCTGTCGTCAACAATTCATAAACCGTACCGTCCAGCGTGATCGTCCCTGCCGCCGCATTGATTTTGTGAAACAGCAATCGACTGGCCATATCGTATTCCGGGTGACGCCGTATGACCTGCCCTTCCAACTTGGAAAGAATGACATTAATCGCCTTGACCATCGGTTCAATGCCGTCTCTCGCCGTGTACGTGCGCAGGGAGAACAAGGCGAACTCGCGCAGGCTGATGCCGTATCCGCTTTCCAGTATTTCCAGATTATGATAGCGGATATTATTGCGCAGCACATTGGCAATGCACGCCAGGCTGCCTGCCGCCGCGCCCATCCAGAGAACATCGTGATTGCCCCACTGCAGATCGAGACAATGATGCTGCATAAGATTATCGATAATCTTGTCGGCATGGGCCCCGCGGTCATACATATCACCGATAATATGGAGATGATCTACGGCAAGCCGCTTGATCAGATCGGCCAGAGCATAAATAAACTGCCGCGTACTGACCGTTTCCAAAATGGAGTCAATAATCTTGGAATGATATACGCTGCGATTCTTATCTTCGTCAGCCTGCGCGTGAAGCAGCTCATCGATAACGAAGCGAAACTCCTTCGGCATCGCTTTACGCACCTTGGAGCGCGTATACTTGGAAGAAAGCAGCTTGGCGACGAGCAACAGCTGGTGCAGCGTCGTCCGCGCCCACTTGGCGTTGACCTTATGCTGTCGTTCCAACAAATCCAGTTTTTCTTTCGGATAATAAATCAGCGTCAGCAACTCGTCCCGTTCATGCCGGCTGAGGGACTCCGAAAAAAGGAGCTCCACCTTTTCGCGAATAACGCCGGAACAGTTGTTCAAGATGTGATAGAAGGCCTCAAACTCACCGTGCAGGTCGCTCATAAAATGTTCCGTTCCCTTAGGCAGATTGACAATGGCCTGCAAATTGATAATTTCCGTAAACGTTGCTTCCTGCGTAGGATACTCTTTTGCCAGAAGCTCCAAATAACGCACGTATTCCGGGGTATACAATTCGTATGATTCCATAGTAAAACAGCTCTCTTTTCTTAAAATAAGACACACTGAAAATCATCTGGCTTTTATTTTATTTTACAATAGAATCATATATATGGCTAGTTGATTATATTTTATACGACATTGGTATACCAAAAGAGATATAGTATACCACATATAATTCAAAGAGGCGGCTTCTGCCGGCGAGAAAAAACGTACTTGGCAAACTGCCTCTGCTGGTTCTATTCGGCGTCTTTTGCTGCAACAACACAAAGGCGCCCGCCGCTGCCGCGCACGCTGTGAACAGTCGAAAACCCGGCTGCCTGCAGGTGCCGGGTCAATTCCTCTCCCGTGTAGATTACCAACCCATCAATCCGATCAGACCAGAAGGTATGATCCGGCCTGCTTTCTTCGCAAGCGATCAGAAAGGTCCCACCAGGTTGCAGCACACGCAGAACTTCACGAAACGCGCCGTCGATATCCGGCCAAAAATAAATCGTTTCAAAAGCGGTAACAAGCTGAAACAGATCATTTTCATACGGCAGTGACTCTGCGCTCCCGACGGTAAGCGTATATACCGACCCCAACTCCTTCTCTACCGTCTTTGCGGCAAAGGCAATGCTCTCTTCCGAAATATCAAGGCCGTACACCTTACTTTCCGGATACATCGCATGAAGCCGAACCATGGCAGCCCCGCCACCGCAACCGATATCAAGAATCAGGGAATAAGACAAACCGTCAAGATGGGTCAATGCCCACGCCGTCACGGCAGCATGTCCGCTATTCATCCCTTTTAAAAGGAGCCGCCCCCAAAATCCCCGGGGATGACGGAAATTACTCAAGAACCCTTTCATCTTACCGCTCCTCCCGCAAACGAAGATGAATAATTTGATCATTCATATGATGGTTCCACCACGGAATGCAGGAAAAGATCCCCATCCATCCACAACGATCGCGATATCCTTCATACAAGGTCCAACGGCGTTCGACACAAATTGCGCCGTTTAAAGTCTCCAGCTCGTCGATTCCGTTGATCCCCCAACGGAAAGGAGTTTTCTTCGTATCGACCGAATCATGCCGATGCTGCAAACGGATTAAAGTCTTTGTCATAACTTCAAGAAACATATGCGCACCAGTAAATCGATTGGCAAGAAGAGCGAAAAAAACCTTCATCTCCTCTTCCGAAAAGTACATGGAAGCGCCTTCCATGAGGATAAGGACAGGGCGGCCTTCCGTAATGACATCATCAGGCCACGACGGATCAAGGAGAGACTTACCGATACTGTGCAGACGTGACGAATCATCGGGAAGCAACTGCTGCCGCAGCTCCATCACTTCAGGCAAATCAAGATTATACCAATCGAGAAATCCCGTGTCGATACGATAAAAACGCGTATCCAAGCCGCATGCCAAGTTGATGCAGACGGCGTTGGCATGTTCCTTGACAAAGGCCTTCACCTCGCGATCCAGAATAGCACTGCGTATGGCAACACCGACCTGTGATTTTTTCGCCGCCGCAAATTTATCAAAATCATAGTGAAGACAATGCACCAAAGCCACTGCTTTCGGATCTTCAACCAAATGTTCCCCCGATTTTATCGTCTCATATGCTCTGGCCCAAAGGGGAATCAATAATGTTTCCGCCACATTTGTCAAGGATATATCCATCATCATGCCTCCTTTTTGTTTATTTTGATATTTTTTATCATTTTAATACAAGTTATGTTTTTGTCACCTTTTTAGTATCGTTACATACAAAAGGCATGAAACGATACTCTCCCCTCATTTCATGCCTTTCCCAAAACAAGTTACGGCCGCATCCGCTTCATGACAGCCTGCATTTCCTCTGCCGTCATGGACCGCATGGCTTCCGCCATCTCCTGCATAGCCGCCATACGGCTGCCGCCATTTTCCTTCATTTCTTTCATGACCTTTACGATCGCCTCGGCCTTGGCGTCAATACGCCCTTGCTTTCCCGTATCCTGCGCTGCCACTCCTTGCATCTGGAGCTGTTTCTTTCCCGTTACTAAATATTCCATACACTCTAACGTAGATTGGGCAATGTTGACCTGCCAGAATTCACCGGCTTCGGTCAGTTCGTAACAAACACCGTTATCGCGCAATAAGCCCCGTTCCTGCCACAAATCGAAGAGCCATTTCAACTCCTTCAGCCGCTCCTGATAGGAAACCAGCTGCCGGAGGTCAATATACCGCTGCTCCAACTGTTTCAGCAACGCATTAACCAAAGGCTGTTGCGCCGATTGCTTCAGCAGCGCCATAAACGGCTTTTCTCCCTGATCCACCGCCATTTCGTACGGCTCCAAAGCCCGGTGCAGCATCGTACTGTAGCCGTCAAGGTTGCCGCCGGCGCCACTGCCGAACGGGAACATCGGTACGCCTTGTCGTGTCAGTGAGTTATAGAGACTTCTTTCGCGGTTCGTATTGCTCCAATGACAAATATTGACACGTCTGTAATTGCGTTTTTTCAAATAATCCCTGGCAAAGGCAAACATTTCGGCCTGCTCTGCCGTCGTCGCCGCCGGCGGCAAGGTCCCGTCGGCAATTCGTCTTTGCAGATCGCTGTCTTCAAAAACATTGAGCTGATATAAATCGGCGCCGTCAATATCATAGGCAGATAAAATGCGCAGATCCTCTTGCCAAACCGCCATCGACTGCCCCGGCAGCCCATAGATCAGATCGATCACGACAACGCATTGGTTATAGGCTTTCAAGGCGGCCAGCCGTTTCAAAACCGTTTCCGTATCATCAAGACGGCCGACATTACGACGCACTGCCGTATGAAAAGACTGTACGCCGAGAGAGATACGGTTTACACCGTTTGCCAGCCAAACTTCCATCTTTTCAGGTACCAGATCATGAATTCGTCCCTCCAAGGTCAGCTCATAATCATTAGCCAACGGCAAATACGCGCGAATTGCCTGCAGCAGACGTTTGACGTTAGGAACGGATAAACTCGTCGGCGTGCCGCCGCCGATAAAGACGGAATGAATCAGACTGTCGCGCAACCGGGGTTGCGCCGCATCCCTTCTGATATCTTCCAAGAGGCAATCTATGTATCGGTTTTCAGCCTGCTGATTTTCGCCATTTTGAAAAAAACCGCAATACAGGCACTTTGTTTTGCAAAAAGGAATATGAATATAAGCGGACTGCGTAGGCTGCGACTGCGGCGGCTGCGCCAACAGTCCTTTCCATATCTGCTGGGCCTCAGCAGGCGCCACGACAGTTCCTTCCAAACCGGCGTGAACGACTCGTTTGTGCGGGAAGGCCGCCGTCAACGCATCAACGCCTTCACAGCCGAACAGAAACGCCCGTTCTGCCGGCGACTGCCTGTCATATAACTCCTGTAACAACATCTATGCCTCTGCCACTCCTTTCAACACCTCTGCTGCAAAGGCTTTGGCCTTGGCAAAATCCTCTTCATTCGGATGTTTTGCCGCCTCGGCATGCATGGCGTCCCGTTCGGGACTCTTGCCATGGGGAGAACCGGCAGGAAACTTCTGATACATCATTTCAATCAGCTTGGGATCAACGGCTCCTTGGCAAATAAACCGACCGGCCGGCGCCTTTCCCGACGGCAGCAACGCCGCCGCATTGTCCAATGCAGTCAGGGCATGCACCGAATCAGGCGGTGCGCCGAGTGTCGCAAAAACAGCAACATGCTTATTCTGCAACCCGGATAAAACGTTTTTCGCTTCCTCATTGACAGTACCGCGATCTACCCAGAAGCCGAGGAATACGCAATCGTATTCTTCCAGATCAGCCGGCGCTTCGCCGACCGGCAAGCAGGGAGTGCCCGCCGGCAAGACGGAAGCGATCGCTTCAGCCACCTTTTTCGTATTCCCAGTGCGTGATGAGTACAAGACAACCGTTTTCAAATATATCCTCTCCTTTATACCGTTAATATGATAACTGCCTTATTTCACACCTTACTCATTAAGTCCGAAATGAACCGACGTCTGAACTGTAACGGTTCTGCCGCTCGCATTTGGAAACGGGCACGCCGCGTATGCGGCCTTGACAGCCGCATTATCGAGGATATCGTGCCCCGAAGACGCGGCGACAGAAACACCGAGGCAGTTCCCCCCGCCGTCCAGTGTCGTCATAATTATGACGGTTCCCTCCAAATGACGTTTGATAGCCATTGGTGGATATTGCTTATTGCCGTTAACAGCGCCCCAGAATCCTTCCACGTCAAAAGGTTGCGTACCGGTTCCGGAAACATTGCCGTCACCGCTCCCCTGTCCGCTGCCGCTGCCTTCTCCGTACCCCTGGCCGTCTCCACTGCCGTTGCCCTGACCGGCACCCAAGCCGCTGCCCTCTCCACTGCCGGCGCCGCTACCCTCTCCGTGCGCTTCAGAGGCAGCCGGCGTTTGCTGTGAACCGGTCGCCGTCTCCGGCACCGCCGGCGGTGCCGGAGACGGCGCAACAGGCTGCGTCTTTTCCACTTCGGCCAAACGTTTTTCCACATCCTCCGCTTTCAGCGGTTCCGGGAAATCGACGGCGCTGCCGCCACCGCCGCCGGCATGGCCGCTGCCCTGACTGATTACCTCGCCAGTCTGCAAATCAATGACATACAGCTGCTCCTTTTCCATCACCGTACCGGAAAAAACAACAACACCGATGCCGATCAACAGGAGATGAAGAATCACGGAAGCAGTATAGGCCTTCATCCATGATAAATTCTTCACATTCCTATCCTTTCTGCTCTGCAGCAATGGCCAGCCGCTTAACCCCGGCTCCCTTCAACATATCCATGACGGCGACGACCTGTCCGTGCGCCGTACGCTTATCAGCCTGCAAAATAACGGAAGCATGATTGTTTTCCGACATATGCTGCTTCATGATCTGATCCGCTTCATGCAAGCTGACCGGTTTATTATCAACTGTAATGTGCCCTTCGGCATCCAACGTCAGAATAATCGGCAGCTGCGCCGGCGCCGAAGCGCTCTGTGCCTGCGGCAGCTGTACGGACAAGGCTTTCTGCGCCACCGTCTGCAAGCTGTTCATCATAAAAAAGACGAGAAGAAAGAAAATGATATCGATCATGGGAATGATCATAAATTGCGGCTTCCTCTTCATCCGATGGCGATTAAACATTGTCCTTCCCCCACTTTTTCATTTTTCCGTTCAAAACGGAAACGCAGAGACTTTCCGTATCGCTAATGATCGTGTCCAGCTGATGACTGAAATAGGTATACACGCAAAACGCGATGATCGCGACACAAAGCCCGGTTGCCGTAGCGACCAGCGCTTCGCCGACACCGCCCGTCATGGCCATGGCGCCGGCGCCGTTATCCAGCACGCTGAAAGTATTGATCATTCCTGTTACCGTACCGAGCAGTCCCAGAAGCGGCGCAATGGTAACGATAGCGCTGAGGTAATCGAGATAACGGCGGAAGCCGACAGCTTCAGCCGCCATCGTTTCGGCAAACGCATCCTTCATCGCTATCTCCGAAGCATCATTTGCCAAACCTGCCGCAATAATTCGGCTGATGGACGTCGGAAACTCCTTGCAAAGCTGCTCCGCCGCCGACCAATTATCGGTTTTGGCAGCGTGATAAACGCCGTGAAAAAACTTCTTCGAGCCGCTGCGGTTCGTCTGATAATAAAATCCCCGTTCCACTGCAATTGCCACCGTGATGACGGACAAGAGCAAGAGCGGATACATAACGATACCGCCGCTGTGAAACAAATGAATACAATACGAAAATCCTTCCATGTCGACACTCTCCTATTATCCTTCAACTATATACCTGATCGCATCAATAAAACACGACACACACCTGCAGCGTACCGTTACATTTTGCCGAACCCGCCTCCTTCTGTTCAGTCATTAATTGAGAGTAATTATTACATTCAAATATTAACAAAGTATTTCCATCCTGTCTACTCCAATCAGTTCTAAAAAGCTCCATTTGGACACCGACTTTATGATTATATCCATAAAAGGATCAAAATACGGCAAGCTATCTCAATCGCTTCCGTTTACAGTATACCACGCAGCCATTCCACACGAAAAACAGCTCTGCCGCAATTTGCAACAGAGCCGTTCAGAAAAAATTCCGCGCACTGCAAAAGCGGAATAAAAATGCATTCTTGCAGTCAGAATCTGTACGTCGCCTGAATGCGCGTGTAATCGCCGAGCGTGAAGTTTTCACTGCCGTAGAGCGTATCCCGCTTGCCGATGCCTTTGGCGTCAAAGGTATAAAACGCTTCCAGCAGGAAATTCCTGGCCGGTACGTAGCCCGCTCCGAGCGTGAAACTGCACATGCCGTCCAGGTACCGGTCCGGTACGCCTTCCGTTCCGTTCCCCCCGAAGAAAGACCCGTGCTGGAAGTATTTGTAGTCGGCAAAGGCGTTCCAGCTTCCCGGCTTGTCCGTGTCGGCCCGGCCGATGTCGAATCGTACCGTCCAGAAGTGCGGCGTCCCGCCGCCCGTTCTGCCGCCCATCGTAAAGCCCGACGTTCCCGCCTGATGAACGTACACCGTATGGCCGTTCATGTACCGGCCGAAGTCAGTACGGTTCTGGCCGTAATCGAAGGATACGGACGCCTGCTTCCCAAAGCGGTACTTGGCGCCGATGCCGATGACATTGGCCAACGTGTCGAAAGATGCCAGGTCGTTGCCGTCGCCGTGAGCCGCCGCATAAGTGTGCTTATCGTCCCCTACGGAGCGCAGGTACCAGGCGGCTACGCCGAAGTTCGGCGTAATTTCGTGCTTGGCCTGGACGAAGAAGGCCCGATCAAGTGCCGGAAGCTGATCCTGTACCAGAACGGTTCCCATCTGCGCGATCAAATACCCTTCTTTTTCTAATAAGTGCAACGGCAGCGTACTGTCATCTTCCGGCTTCCACATATCCCCTGCCAACCAGAAAAGCACGCGCTTAGCGATCGGGGAGATAGGAGCCGCCTTATAGCCTTGAATACCATTACCATTAGGCAATTTTTTATACACCGTCATCCACGCCGTATCTCTGTTCCACAACGAAGACGACGCTCTGTTTTTAGCTTCTGCCTGCGTCAGCGGCTGAATATCTCCGGCTTTCAACTTATTCACAGGAAGCCCTGCGTATCGTTTTCCTTTGTGGTCTGCACCGAGGTCTTCCAATACTTCCTTGCCCGTATATATGCCGTAGCCGTAAAATTCAGAAGTTATATGATATGCGCCTTCGCGTACTAAAGACGAATCTTGAATATAGTCATCCCACTCTTCTCCGTTTTCACCGGTCATCGCCATCAGACGCCGCCATGTTTCTTCTCCGTCTTGCTGAATCTTCGCTTTATCGAAAGTTGTATTTTTGACATATACGACCGGTACATCCGTAGTAATAACTTCTTTGACAATCTTGCCGGCCGCGTCTTTTACCGTAACCTTTCTCCAGATATAGCTATTCATATAATACTGACCGCTGCGCTTGCTCAGTTTTTCATACAAGCCGGGCTTATCTTTCTTGATAACGGCCATGTAGGTATCAATAATTTTCTTTTCTTCCTCCAAGGAGCCTGCTTTCACCAACTTCTGATACAGGCTTTCAAACCCCGGTGTCCGTATCGTCATGTCGCTGTATTCACCGTGAAGCGCATAATTTTCCGGTTGGTCCTGCCCCAACCATTCATGTTTAGTCGGCGGACGCATAAAAATCTTCGTTACAGCATGCGTGTACGCCGAATCGTTGATCCCCGTACTAGCGCTAAAATCGCCATAGCCCAAACGCACCTGATTCTTTCCACTCGTCCATATAGCGCGGACGCCGTCAAATGTCTTTCCGAACCAATAGCCGGTAACACCCATCGGTTCCGTTAAACGGCCAAGAGAAAAATCCCATTTACGCACATGTTGCATGAGGTCAACCGCTTCAAGGCGCTGCCGGCCCAAGCCTCTGGATCCGGCAATGTCCTGCGCCGTATCGACGCCGCTTATGCCAGAAGCACCGCCTAACAGCGTGATATTCGTATACCGGCCGATTCGGGCATCAAGCCCAAGTCGAAAACGCTGTTCAAAGCCGTGCCCAGCTTTTTCCAGATAATTCTTATACGCCGACCCGACGCTGGACACAGCCGTAACCCGGGCGTCTGCCGGCTTTTGTTTACCGCCAAAGGCATTCCAACGCAACCGATAGTCACCAATCAATGCGACACCTTTCGGTTTCTGCAAGTCAAACGGCACATGAATAAACCACGGCTCGCTATGTGTGAATATCTTCGCAACGTTCGGGGCCGCAGCCTTTTTCTCGGCAGGTTGCACCGCAGCTCCGAATTTCATATTTACACCGAATTTATATACCCGTTCCTGCGTTGCCTGATCATCATCACGATGATTAAAGAGATTGTCTATTCCCGCATAAGCAATCGCATCTTTATCAAACCTCTTTTGAATCAGGAGATTCCATATGCCGAATGTTTTTTTCTGGTAGGTTTGCTTCCCCTTTTCCGCAAATGTATACACCGGTTGCCCATCACCGATGTCATTATGGACATAATTCCCATTATTGGCAATCGTGTTGCTGTCCAACATATGAATGTAATAATCACCCCACAAAGAAACTCGCCAGCCGGTTTTCCGATTATCATAGGTAACACCTATATCAAACTTATGCTGCGGTTTATTCAGCAATTGATCGGGCATATCCGGATCACTTTTATTGACGGCATGCAAATATGTATAGCCCAATTTCCCGGACCAATGATCATTGAATTGATGGGATAATTCCGCTTCCAGCCCCGTAATTTCAGCTTTTCCTATATTTTTGAAGCTGTAGATCATGTCCGGCGGTGTGATCCACGTGTTTACACCCGCATCGGGATAGAAATTCATAAGTTTTCCTGTAAAATAGGTGGTCATATAATCCTTAATACGATTATGGAACACATTTACCCGCGTTGCGGTCTTACCCTTTTCCGCTTCAAAGCCAAGGTCGAAATTAAATGACTTCTCCGGTTTTAAGTTCGGATTGCCAAACCAGTAATATCCTAACTTTCCTATTCCCAGGTCATAAGGCATACCGGCATACATTTCCCAATTATAGTATAATTCTCCCATTCCCGGTTCCGTATACCCGGTGCCGATATTAGCCTTAACCCGTTGTGTGGAAGATCCGCCAAGAGCATGCGTAAGTCCCACATTAAAACTCACATTCGAACCGAAGAGACTGCTGTGATCCAATCGTAATACAGGAGTCACCAACGTATCCTTATTGATTTGCCACGTATCTTGAACGAAGAAATGTTGTTTGCTGATTTCCGCTTGTCCAATCGTTTGGCGGTTACAGCGATTGGCCGATTCTTCCTGAAACGTCTTGCCGTGCCACTTCAACGTTTTCGCATCATAATACCTGCGCATGACGATATCGTCATCAGGTATTTCTCCCCATTCGTCTTCCACCTGCAAGGACGGGTTCTCTTCGCGCAGCTGACGGGAAAAGGCGGCAATGCGTTCTTCGTCATCCACATTATCGACATAATCCTGATAAGTATAGGCCGGTACCACAGACTTGCCGGCTTCATTTTTATAGCCATACAACTCATATGCTTGATCATACTGGGGAATGCCTTTTTCATCCAGATACATGGCATAATCGTAAACATGAGATTGCGGCGCGCCGACACCTTTATCACTATGCAGATTTTTATCGTAATCCCAAGGATCAATATGTTGAGTTTTGATATTCCTTGCACTTTTCAATCGGCTGCCTTCGCCATTTTCCCTGCTGTACCCGAATCCATAGGTCAGCAAATGCGCGTCATTAATTTGCGTATTTGCGCTTGCTTTTATATTCCATTGCTTATGTATAATGTTATCCAGATATTCCAAAGAATTCTTTCCTTCATAGGAGGAATACGCCGCAACGGAAGACAAGGTAATATCATGCTCTCTCATCTTGGCATAATCCGCATCGATCTGCCAATCCGTCTTGCCGCCGTCGTTTCCTGCATAGCCGATACGGTAAGTATTACGGTTTACCTTTCGCCTATAGTTGACTACGGGATCCGGGCTGTCGTCAGAATGCTTGACAAATCGTTCCATCTCTTCATTCGCCCGGTCTATGCCGACGTCGATCTTGTTTCTGGCATCAATGTCATACGTTGCCAGTACGCCGATATTTTTAATAGCGCCGTAATATCGCAACGAATTGCGAATCGGCTCTGTTGTATTCATGCCGCCGTGAAAAAGAGCCGCACTATAAACAGGCATGACGTCTCGCTTGCCGCCATAAGCGGTAAAACGCATTTTACCGATCTGGCCGGAATCGGCGCGAAGGAAAAAACTCGGATACGGCAACAAATCGCCGTCACCGCGGACACGCCGTCCTTCGACATTGACCTGCATTCCCGCCGATTTTGCCGGTTTGCGCGTAATAACGTTGACGACGCCGCCGATAGCGTCGGCGCCGTACTTGGCCGAGGCGGCGCCGCGGATGATTTCGATGCGTTCCACATTTTCCGTTCCCAGCCGTTGCAGCTCATCGCCTTGGCCGCTGTATTTGGCAAAGTCGCCCATGACGGGCTGCCCGTCAACGAGAATGAGCGTGTGCCGCGGTTCGGCGCCGCGGATCGAAACAGTAACGCGCCCCATGGCATCCACAGCGCGATTCATTCCGGTTTCATTGAAGATGATGTCTTCTACCGATTTCGCCTGCTTCTTTGCTATATCTTCCTTCGTGATGATCGTCGTGCTCTGCGACTCGTACTTGGCCGCTTCCTTCGCCGCGTCCGCCCGCACCTGGATATCGCGCGTCGTAACGCCGGCACTCTCCGTCGGCCCATCTGCCCCGTAGACAGGCAGCGACATCCACAGTAAGACGGCACAGAAAAGCGCCGTTTGTTTCCGGGCTATGCCGTATCGGTTCCTCATTTGTTGCTCCTTTCATTCTTTTGATTTTTATTATCATTTATCAATATAATTGTATTATAAATTTTTCCTAATTATTTTTCTACTCCATTTAGTTCTAAAAAGCTCCATTCGAACACCGACTTGCCTTTTTTACTAAAAAAACAGAAACACTCCTTTGCCGCAACAAAACCCTTGCAGCAAAGGAGTGTAAGCAAGTAGTTTCCCCTGTACGAAACTACTTATTATTAAAATTTATAAGTCATTTGCAGCCGCGTATAGTTTCCGAGTCGGAAATTTTCCGGACCGTAAAGCGTGTCACGACGGTTAATGCCTTTAGCGTCAAAGGTATAGAACGCTTCCAGCAGGAAATTCTTTGCCGGAACATAACCACCGCCGAAGGTAAAGCTGCTGATGCCGTCCAGGTACCGATCCGGTAAGGCTTCGGTTCCGTTGCCTCCGAAGAAGGAGCCGTGTTGGAAGTACTTGTAGTCGACGAAGGCATTCCAGCTGCCGGCGACATTCGTATCGGTTTGGCCGATGTCGAGGCGCGCCGTCCAAAAATGCGGAATACCGCCATTTTCATGGCCGCACAGATCAAAGTCTGCCGTGCCGCGTTCATGCCTGTACATACTCCGGCCATTCATATACCGGCCAAAATCAGTTCTATTCTGTCCATAGTCAAAGGAAATCGAAGTATTGGCACCAATTTGGTATTTTGCACCGATACCGATGACATTTGCCAACGAGTCGAAACGATGACGTTCATTATTTTTACCGTTCGCGTTGAGGAACGTATGGATATCATCGCCTATTGAGCGCAAGTACCAGGCCTGTACGCCAAGCCGCGGTGTAATTTCATGCTTGGCCTGTACAAATATCGCCTTATCCAGCTCCGGAATCCGATCCCGTTCCAGCATTGTCCCTTCCGTTTTAATCAGATTGCCGACAATCTTGCCAATGGATTCACGGGGTAAGCGATTTCCGCTTTCAGTGGCTTCCAATACCGTTTCCATCCGATTGAAAAATTCGAACATAAGGTGCGGCATTGCCCAACCGTATTGCGGATCGCTGTTCGTATCAACGTAATTGGCCTTATATAACCCATCTAAAAGATCAATCGGCGTAATGACATTGCTGGAATCATATCCCGGTACGGAATGATAACTGTCAATGGTGACAATAGCATCTACCCCGGCAAACTCGTAATCTTCACGTTTGCTTGCATCACTTTGATATAAAACACCGGCCTTGTCTCTACCGTTATATTTCACATACGTGTACGAGGAACCTAACTCGTCATCAGTCTTACCGTTCCAATTGGACGTCGCATAAACCTTTGCGATTTTTGAATAGGCCGCTAATAACGTATCTTTATTGGCCTCGATATAATTCCGTCCGCGCAGTGCATTTTCATTGCTTAAAGTAATGGAGACATCTTTGTTGACTTCTTTTTTCAAGGCCTTTATTTCATCACTGTCCCAAGCATCAATTCTATTGCTGTAATACAAGTCTACTTTTTGCAGCTTTTCTTCATGCGTCTTTTTATTTCTGATTTTATATAACACGTACCCAGATGCAGGAGTCCGCAACGCAAAGCTTTGTTGAGAAAGGTCTTCTCCATATGCTTGTTTAACAATACGTTGCATCCGTTGAAGTACGGCCAACTTATCCGCTTCCGTAGCCTTGGGATCTTCGCAAACATCCCGCAATTGCTGGAGGAAGAACAGGGAATCCGTTTTCCCCTTATATGCCGTCTCATAGGTTTTATCCAGCGTCGTACCTTTTTGCACGGCATATGGCATTTCATCTTTATCAATACCAACTAATTCCATAATAGTAGGAGGTCGGAAGAAGGTCGCATGGACAGCGTGCGTATACGCCGAATCAGGAATGCCGGTACTGTGGGTAAACGTACCGTAACCAAGGCGGATCTGTGTCTCTTTGCCTGTCCAGACAGCCCGAGCACCGTCAAATTCCTTGCCGAACCAATATCCCGTTACCCCCATCGGTTCCGTCAGGCGACCTATGGAAAAGTCCCATTTATGCGCCCGCTGCGTAAGATCAACACGATCGAGACGGCGATGCTTAATGCCTTTAGCGCTTTCCGTTTCGTAAGACGTATCGACACCGCTTTCTCCGGAAGCACTGCCGACGACGGTAAGGTTCGTATTTTCACTGAGACGAGCGTCAACGCCAAGGCGAACCCGCTGTTCAAAACCGTGTTCGCCTTGATCCTTCATATTTGCCGCTGCCGTACCGACGTAGGTATCGGCACGGTATCTCGATTGAGGCCGGTTCGTACCGTCATGAACCTTCCAACGGGCACGATACTCTCCCATTAGTTCCGCGCCGCGCTCTTTTTCCGTATCAAAGGGACGATCCAAGAACCCTTGCAGCAAGACCGGCGCCACGTTAGCCTTGCCGGCCTTATCTTTCGGTACAAAGACCCTTTCTTTTGCTTTCCGGCTGAACCCCAATTTAAGGTTAACGCCGAAGCGATATACTCGTTCTTGGGTCGCCCGATCGTCGTCGCGATGGTTGAAGACATTATTGACACCGAAATAAGCGATGGAATCTTCATCAAACTTCTTTTGGAACAGGAGATTCCAAATCCCAAAAGTCTTTTCCTGGTAAACGCGTTTATTGTAGACGGCGCCTTCACCATCTAAAATATCGGGCCAATAATTCGCACTGTCCGCCAACGTATTGCTGTCGAGCATCCGAATATAGTAATCGCCCCATATTGAAGCTCCCCAGCCGCTGACGGGATCGTCAAAGGTCAGGCCAATGTCCACTTTATGCATCGGTTTATCCAGCAAGCGATGCGGCATTTGAGGATCACTCTTATTGATAGCGTGCAGATACGTATACCCGAGCTTTGCGCTCCAATGGTTTCCCAATTTCTGCCGCACTTCCGCTTCCAGCCCCGTAATTTCGGCTCTGCCGATATTTTTAAAACTGTAAATCATGTCGGGAGCGCGCTGATACTTCCGATCACCATGCAAATACGGTGCAAAGTCCATCAAGGCTCCCGTGTAGTACACCGACATATAGTTTTTAATTCGGTTATGGAAAATTCCTAGGCGAGCGTAGGTGTTTTTATTTTCTCCTTCCACACTCATATCGAAATTCAGTGATTTTTCCGGCTTCAAGTTCGGATTACCGGCCCAATACCAACCTAATTTTGCATAACCGACTCCGACGGGATTGCTGGCGTACATTTCCCAATTATACCAAAGCTCGCCCATTCCCGGTTCCGTATAGCCAGTTCCGATATTGGCTTTAAACCGTCGATGTGCATTGCCGGCAACAGTATAGGTCAAGCCCAAATTGCCGGAAAGATTGCTGCCGAAAAGATTGCTGTGATCGTAGCGAAGTGTCGGCACGATGATCGTATCCGGATTAACTTGCCACATATCGGAAAGGAAGACGTTATGCTTAGTAATTTTGCCGCTGCCAACCGTAATCCGCTGATTACGGTTACGAAATTCTTCAAGGAATTTTTTGCCGTTTAATGTCGGTGCTTCGGCGCGTTTTTTTGCATCTGACGATTCGCCATATTCAAAATACGCGCCGACAATATTCCCTCCTTTATAACCGGGGTTCTCTTTCGTCAACTTATGGTACATCGCCTCATATCGCTTGGCAATATCCGAATCAGCCGCTACGACAGCGCCGTTCGGCATGTGAACGGTACCGTCATATTCTGTTTTTATTACCCAGCTCGTTTTGCCCGTACTCCAATCGGTTTTCTCCTCCCTCATTCCTTTATCGCCTAATTTATAGTTCTCATAGTCTTCGTACTTAATCGGCGCAATCGTTTTGGCATTTCCCTTTTCTTCGCCGTAATATTCATAGTTGATATCCCATTGCGGCATGCCCGATGCATCGTTGCCGTCAAATTTGTAATCATGGATGTGCGAATAAATCCGCGTACTCGTATCGCCTTTTTTGCGAACCAGACGGTCTAGTTTATCGACGAGCAGATTTTTATCATAGTCCCAGGCATCGATGTACTTTGTCCGTGTGTGAGGTGAGCTTTTCAGGCGGCTGCCTTCGCCTTCTTCATGAGAATAGCCGATGCCGTAATTGAGCATATGCCTGTCATTGATCTGCGTATTGAACGACGTCTGTAAATTATATTGCCGGTGATCAACGTCATCGACATAACGAAGTTCGTTTTTCCCTTCATACGCAGACCGCCCAAAATAGTTGATCAAGGCAACATCGTCTTCTTTCATTCGCGTATAATTTCCTTCTACGGTCCAATCCGTATTGCCGCGGCGGCCTTTCCACGCCAAATTAAACGTATTTCTGTCGGCATTTCTCTTAAAATGCTGCTGCGGTTCCAAATCGGAATCGGAATGCTTGACATCGCGAACCAAATCTTCCGTATATCTGTCAAATTTAAAATCGAGAGAATTATTTTTATTAATATCGTAAGAGCCGGTCAACCCGACATCGGACGCATTCCCATAATACCGCAACACATTCGGATCAAAACTACGCTCCTTGTAGTCAAAACTCAGCCCGGATTTACGGCGGCCGTTACTGGCAAGAACAGGCAATAGCCCGCTTATTTCCGAAAATACCTAAGCGCACATTACCGATCTTCCCTGTATCTGCCCGTAAGAAAATATTTTGAAACGGCGTGATGTCACCATCGCCGGCACGCCGCAATCCTTCGGCATTAACTTGAAATCCCGCCGTATCGCGTGCCTTTTTCGTCACAATGTTCACTACACCGCCAATGGCGTCAGATCCGTACTTTGCGCTGGCCGCCCCTTGAATGATCTCAATGTGGTCGACATTTTCCGTACCGAGGCGCATGACTTCATCGGCAGCACCCGAATATTTTGCCAAGTCGCCCATAACCGGCTGCCCGTCAACGAGGATCAACGTATGCCGCGGTTCAGCGCCGCGGATTGACACCCCGACTCGCCCCATGGCATCAACAGTGCGCGATACTCCCGTTTCACCGAAAATGATATCCTCTACGGATTTGGCCTGTTTCTTCTCAATATCTTCGTGCGTAATCACCGATACCTGTTGTGATTCCCATTTCGCCGCTTCCTGCGCCGCGTTGGCCTGTACCTGTATATCTCGCGTCGTTACATCGGCGGCATAGACCGGTACCGCCAGCCAGGCTGCAACGGCAGCTGTCAGCAGCACCTGCCGCAATGACTTTTCACCAGTTTTCCCGTTCATAACTTCATCCTTTCTCAGTTCCAGCATTTTTGTACAGTCGTACTTACAGCAATACAGCCGAGATCTTCAACTGTCGCTTCTATACTTTAGATTGATTCTCACTATCCGTACTATATCAAATAGTTCTGCTTCCTTCTACTCCATTCAGTTCAAAAAAGCTCCGTTTGGACATCGAAATTATTAAAAAAAGTCCTTCTCAAGATGAGAAGGACTTTTTTTAATAATTTCGTCTGAATTCTCCCGGCAGACGTCCCGTTATTTTTTGGAAGGCAACGGCAAATTTGCTGCCATTTTCGTAGCCTACCTTATTGGCAATTTCCAAAATGCTGTTTTGCGTGTGGATCAATTGCTTCTTCGCCTGGCCGATGCGGTATTCCTTGATATATTGCGGAATCGTACATCCGTAAACGCCTTTAAAGCATTTTTTCAGTGTCGACGGGGCGATTCCATATTTTCTGGCCAGTTGCTCTACCGTAAAATGCCGCGCCATATGCTGCGTGATTTCCTGCTGAATGGCTTTCACGATATCGACCTGCTGCTTCGGAAATACGGGATTTCTTTTTACAGAAAGCTCATCAATAATGCTGAGAAACAGCAAAATTTCAAATACTTTTAAACGATAATACTGCGCCTTGATCCGTTCCGGCACATGATACAATTCATAGAAAAGGTGCTTAATTTCATCATTTTCCTGCATGATCAATGAAAATTCCGCCCCTTCCTCGCAAAAGCGGGAGCAAAAGAGGCGCAAATCAATCGAATCCTCGCCGAGGCGGGAATCCAAAACAGGCTGCGCCTGCGAAACGGAGACCAACAACGATACTCCATGATAGTGGGCAGCGGGAAAAAAGGCTTCATGGCAATAAGCCGTTCTCCGCCGCCAGCCGAAAGACATATCTCCCGGCCCCATGTACAGATATTCGCCGTTATGAAAGCTGCATTCGATCCGACCTTCTTCACAGTGGTTAATAGCGAACACATCTGCCATCGGCCTTCCTTCACACGAAAAACCCGGCATGTGCACGTCGGCATACATTAAAGAAATACCGGGATGAACAGCGTAATATCGCATTTTCGCCGTACCGGTTTCATCATGGATGGTAAACGTATGATCACGGCCAATGCCATGCAATCCTTTCATTTCCTCAACGTGTTTCATCTCTCCCCCTTTCTTTACTGATTATTGCCAGTAATACCGTTGATGCGCAAAACCACCGTCATTCTTAAATCCATGCCAGAGAAAATCTCCTGCCGTCAATGTCACGGCGATCAAGTGAAGAGGAACCGCCATGCCGGCCAGGCGTTCGACAGAAATTCCCCGCAATGCCGCCCCTTTCTCGTACAAGGGATGCCCTATCTCATAAACGGCGGCAATGCCATCCAGTCGCAGCCCGCCAATGTGACTGAAATCGATATAGTTATCAAATACGGCTATACTTACCCGGGGATTGCGGAAGATATTGGCAAATTTTTTGCCCCCTTCACTGAACAGGTATACAATGCCGTTGTCGTAACCATATTCGATCGTCGTATTTCTGACATCTTCTCCATACGACGTTGCCAGCGCACAAGTATTATGGTGCCGCAAGAAGTCTTCTATCCGTGCCAAAATGATTGACGGCGGCAACACATCAGCCGGCGGCATGGCATCCTGCAACGCTTCGACAACCGACTGTATCGTTTCCAGATCAACGCCGTCGCCGACGGCGCAGGAAAAATCAAATAAATCGAGGTCTTTTTCCTCCCCCTCGGCTCCAACCAATGCCAGCCATTTTCCTTTTTTTGCCGGCACCGCCGCAGCCAAAATTCCGCACTCTTCCGCACTCAAACCGACGGCGACGATCCGACCGTACGGCGTCAGTTCCGGCAAAGCCGCGACGGAAACAACACGGCTCATAGCCAAAATGCAGGCTGCGCGATATGCCAGCCGCTGGCTTCCTTCTTTTTTTCCATAAACAAATAACGTATTTCCCATTATGCATCTCTCCTCTATATTCTCTACACCGGACAGGCGCCATCACGCTCACACAGTCAACGTTTACCGCCGTCGATCTGCGCCGCCGCCAGCTCATAGTACACACCGCGCCGCGCCATCAGCTCCTGATGACTGCCGCTCTCGGCAATAACGCCGTTTTGCAGGACGAGGATCCTGTCGGCATCCTGTACCGTTGCCAGACGATGGGCAATGACCAGGGTCGTACGCTGCTCGGCAACCTTTTTCAGCGATTGTACGATTTGTTTTTCCGTCTCATTATCTAAAGCCGACGTGGCTTCATCCAAAATCAACACAGGCGGATTCTTTAAAAAAATCCGGGCAATAGCCAACCGCTGCTTTTGCCCTCCCGATAACTTGACACCCCGTTCGCCGATAAAACTTTCATAGCCGTCCGGCAATGCCTCAATAAAATCGGCAGCGTGAGCCGCAGCCGCCGCTTCTCGAATTTCAGCAAAGGAAGCGCCGCTTCTGCCAAAGGCAATATTATCGCCGATGGAATCGGAAAACAGAAAAACGTCTTGCGGCACAATGCCGATTGTCCGCCGCAAAAAGGACAATTCATATTGTCTGATATTAACGCCGTCCAAAAGAATCTCTCCCGACTGGAAATCGTAAAAGCGCAGCAGCAAGTTGGCAATACTGCTTTTACCCGCTCCGGTAGCGCCGACAACGGCAACCTTCTCGCCGGGCCGAATGTGCAGGTTGAAATCCGTAAGAACGGGGCGCACGCCGTCATAAGAAAAATTCACATGCCGAAAAACGACATCACCCTTGATCGGTCCGGCACTGATCGCCTTCTCATCGCCATAACACAACGGCGGTGCCGCCAACAGTTCCTGACAACGACGAAAGCCTGCCAAACCGCGCTGATAACGCTCTGTCAGCAACGTAAGCTGCATGATCGGACGAATAAAAAGCATCAGGTAAAGCAAATACGCGACCAGATCGGCGAACGTCAGCGATCCGCCCATGATCAGACAGGCGCCGATGCCGATAATCAGCAGATGAAGGGTATGAGAAAAAAAGGTCACGCTGCTGAGCAAATACGCTTCACAACGTACCGTTTTCGTCTGCGCATCCTGTACGCGACGACTGGCACATGCAAAACGCCGCCGTTCTCTCGCTTCATTGGCAAAAGCCTGTACCAGACGAACAGCGCCAAGACTTTCCGTCGCCAAAGCTCCTAAATTGCCCACTTCTCTTCGCGCTGCGTGGAAAGCGGTCTTCATCTTACCGTTGAGAATAATCGTATCAGCCGTTTTTACCAAAAGCAGGACCATGACAACGAGGCTCATCTGCCAATGAATATATACGAGACAGGCAGCGCCGCCAAGCATGGTAATCGTACAGACCACAAGCAGATTCGGTAACTGAAAGGCCAGCTCCCCGATCTCCGCAATATCGCTGATCAGACGCGACAGCAACTGCCCTACCTTCATATTGTCATAAAAAGAAAACGGCATGCCCTCCAAATGTGCAAAGAGCCTGCATCGCAAGTCATTTTCAATGGCACAGCCCATGGCTCGGCCGTAATAGTGAACGCCGAAAGTAACGGCTAGGCAAAGCAGATAGAGTGAAAACAGAAGAAATGACCGTTCCGCCAGCAAGTATCCGTCCTGCAAGGGCAACACATCTTGCAAAAGCTGTCGGATGAGCATGGGAAAAACAACTTCCAGAGCCGCCGTAACAACAGAACCGAGCATAACGGCAAAAACAATTTTCTTATACGGTCCATAACCGGCGACTAACGCGTGAATCATTCCAACTGCCCGCCTCCTGTGTACAGAAAGGCTGCAACACTGCTTTGCAGCCCCTCCGTCAATTGATAAACAAATAGTCTCCATAAGAACGATAACGCTGCAATACGTCTGCATTATCGCCTTCGCCCTTGCGAACAGCCGTGATCGCCGTCAGACGCCAGGCCGGCTGCAGTTGGTGCAGCTTCTCGATGACGCCCAGTCCTTCTTCGCCGTGAAAAGCGCCTTGAAGATGATAAATGATGGCTTGCGGATGGGCCGTCCCGTACGCCGACAAGGTTTCCGCCATCGTATCATCCTTCAGGCACTGCGCTTGATACAGCAAGGGAATGCGATCTTCTTCCACCTTCATGCCGACTTGCCCTATCCGGTTCATAACGGCAGTAAATTTTGCCGCATACGCTGCCGACCCCTTGCGCCGGACAAGCGGCAAATAGGCGCGCTCTTTTTCCGCCAGCTCCGCCAAGGAGCCGGTTCGCGCGTAAACGGCCGCTATACGCCGCGGAATATTGGCTGCCAACAGCGGCAGCCGATGCACCTTGGCAAATCGAACGATCGCGCTGTAATCCCGATCATAATTCGGCCAAGGGCGCGTTGCCGACAAAAATTCGGCCTCATCCGTCTCTCCATGCAAAAAAGCATCGACAGCAGGCTGCACATCCCGTTCAAACATTTCCATGGAAAGCACCAGTCTGTCGCCGTATTGCGCATACAAGGCCTGCAAAATGTCGTATTCGGCCGCATGGCAGTCCTCGCTGTCATGGAATTCATTGAAGAAGATGACGCGGGAACCACGCGCCGCCGCAGCCGGCGCTGCCGCCGTCGTCAAACGGCCAGATGCGGCTTCCAAGAAAAACGGGGGCGCAACAGTTGGAAAAGTAACGTCATGAGCTGCAACTGTTGTCAAAAAAAACGACAACACTGCCGCCATAACCGCCGCTTTCCACCCGGCACCCTGCATCCTTACCAGCGCCATTCCGCACCAATACGCCAGAAGCGGCCGTCAACGTATAAGTCATCCACCTTTTTATTGAGAATATTCTCCACGCCGCCATAAACGGAAATATCCTTCGTCACGTGCTTGTCAAACGAAAAATTCAGTGTATTATACGTGTAATCCTGGTCATTCAGCCGGTACTTGTCGGAGAATTGATCCCAAAGAATCGCGCTGAATCCTTTATCCGCGTTATGGTCATCGTAAATAAGCTGCAGCGTCGTCGTATTCTTCGCCCGGTTATTCAGCCGCTGATGCGACCGCTGATTCACTGCATCCAGATAATTGTGCGTCAGCTTAACGGTCCAGCGATTATTCAAACGCTTGCCAACTTCCGCTTCCACACCGTTTATCCCGGCCTCGTTTACGTTGATATAGTGATAATCGGAATCGGTCCCGGCAATCTTATCCGTCGTAATCAAGTTGCTGACATCATTGTTAAAATACGTCACCTTGCCGAACCAGGCGCCCTTTTCCATTTCGACGCCGAAGTCGTAGCTGCGGGATTTTTCCGGTTTCAAATCAGGATTGCCATAAATATTGACAGACATGGGGCCCATCGATCGATGCATACGCATATACATTTCGCTGATAGACGGCGCTTTGTAGCCACGACCGTAATTGGCTTTAAATCGCCAATAAGGATTGATCGCATACGTCAGTCCTAAACGGGGTGTCGTTTCCGAGCCGAAGCGGCTGTTATGCTCATAGCGCAGAGACGGCACCAAATAAAGCTTGTCGTTGATCTGCCATTGATCCTGTATAAAAGCGGCGTAAGAATTAACACCATGTGTTTCCGCCCGTTTGTTGACGCCTGTCGGCGAATCGCTAAGACGTGTGCCCTTATACTCCAGCGTTCGGTATTCACCGCCAAAGGTCAGGTTATGGTTCTCACCGATGTACAGCGTATCCTGCGCTTCCGTGACCCACGTGCTGTATTTGGCGTAATCCGTATCTTCTTTCGCATACTGGGCGCCATAGTCATAATCAATAAAAGGAAACCCTATTTTAGGAATCAACATAGGCGGCACGTTGACCCGTACTTTTTCCTTCGGCAGCACACGATCGTTATACAGATGGGAATCCTTTTTCAATTCGTTATAATAGGAACGGAACGTATAGGCATTTCGTTTCGTTTTTCCTGTATATTCTACGCTGAAGCCATATTGGTCGTTGTGATACCATTCCCGTTTATTTTTATTCGTCAAGACCCAATCTTTCGGCGCTTTCGGAAACGGTCCCATTTGCATCAAATACCCGTCGCCAACATAAATATGGGATTTCGTATCCGCAAAATCGGAACGCGCATCTTCATTCATAAGATCGACATCAAACCGCAGCTTATTCTTGTTCGCGTTTTCAAAATCATACTGCGAAACCAAATGGAACATACGGCGTGTGCCATAAGAGCCGGTATTCCCGTCCGTCACGGAAGACACCTGGTGCGTCATCGGATTCAACGATTCACTGTGCGTATAGCGATTATGCCTTCGTTCTTGTTCGATACGGCCGTCAAAGCTTGTCGTCCAACGTCCGTGCTTGCCGAAATTGAAATTAAAAGCGCCGGCAGTCAACGAAGAACCGGTCACCATACCGACATTACCGCCGGCCTTTTCAGGCACCTTCGTGATCACGTTGATGACGCCGCCCATGGCGTCTGACCCGTAAAGCGAGCTGGAAGGGCCGCGAACGATTTCAACGCGTTCAATATCATCAACATTTAGCCGCTGCAAGTTGTATACATTTGTCGTCACATTTGTATCTTCGGCGGCATACCGTTTGCCGTCGACGAGAATCAGCACGTGATTGGTGCTCATACCGCGAATCTGTACGGCATTTCCGGTCATGGTTGCCTTCGATAAATTCAAGTTATTCGCCAAAGCCAACGCCGTCAGGAGATCGTCAGCCCCCATTCGCCGCATATCATCGGCAGTGATCACTTCTACGGCCTGCGGCTCCGTCCGAATTTCCTCCGCCGTTTTAGATGCCGTAACGATGATATCCCTGCTCTTCATCGTCTTGTCCGCCGTCTCTTCCGCCAGGGCGCCGTGGCAAACCCCGCCTGTACATAAGGCGGAAATAATAACGGCACGCAGTATATATTCTTTTCTCACCAAATCATCTCCTTTTGTCATTATTCTTACCAAGTCATACATTCTTTATGCTGACGCAACGGTCCGATGCATGCCTGTCTTCGGTGAAGATGCCATGAGCACGTCTCTTCTCTAGGTCATGCCGCACTCCGTCTTATACGGCACACAAACAAGCTGCGTCACATCGCCCTCGCCTACCTTCAATACCGTGGCTTTAACCTGGTACAGCGCTTCTAAAACAGGCTGTACAAACACCTCTTCCACAGAACCGTCCGCCATGACGGCGCCGTCTTTCACCGCAATCAGCCGCTGACTGTACCGGGCGGCATAGTTTAAATCGTGCATTACCATGATCACCGTAATCCGCAAAGTCTGGTGAAGCTGCCGGATCAGTTCCATCAGGTCCAACTGATAATGAATATCCAAATATGTCGTCGGTTCGTCGAGCAGCAAAATCTGCGGTTCCTGGGCCAGCGCCATTGCCAACCAAGCCCGTTGCCGTTCGCCGCCGGAAAGCGCTGCAAGCGGACGGTCGGCCATCGTTTGCAACCCCGTTGCCGCCAACGCATTGTCAATAGCCTCCCGATCTGTCTCCTGCAATTGGGAAAACGCCGACTGGTACGGTATCCTGCCGCAAGCAGCCAAATCACGGACCGTCATATCGCCGGGAGCCTGCGCCGACTGCGGCAAAACGGAAAGCCGTTTGGCCGTTTCCGCCGACGGCCATGAACGAATATCGTCGCCGTTTAAATAAACGGTGCCGCAACGAGGTTTCAGCAAGCGTCCCAAAGCCTTGAGCAAAGTTGACTTGCCGGAGCCGTTCGGCCCAATAATAGATACGATCGCCGGCTCCATAAACGACAAATTAATATGTTCCGCAACGGCACGATCGCCGTACCCCAGCGCAACATCGCACATTTCCAAAGTATCACTCATGTTCTCATTCTCCGCTTCAACAGATAAAGGAAAAAAGGAGCTCCCAAAAAGGAAAGGAAAATTCCCACAGGCACCTCGACGGGACTGAAAGCCGTCCGGGCAACGATATCCGCACCGATAACCAGAACGGCACCGAAAACAGCTGAAGCCGGCAAAAGAAATTCAAAGTCGGATCCCACGAGCAGACGCATAATATGTGGAACGACCAGCCCGACAAATCCCAGCAGGCCGGCTACGCTGACTGCAGATGCCGCCAGCAGCGCGGCGATGGCGACGAGAAAAAAACGTGTCCGTTCCACGTGTAAGCCCAGAGAAGCGGCCACATCATCACCCAGTTGCAAGGCGTTGAGCTTACGGTAGCTCCACAACGCCACGACAATGCCGAAAGCGCTATATGGCAGGATCATGAAAACATGCTGCCAACTCGCACCGGCAAAACCGCCGGCCATCCAATTGACGGTGCCTTGAATTTTATCGGAAAAAAACACTGACAGCGCCGCCGTGCCGCCGCCGAAAAAGGCGGCAATAGCGACACCGGCCAAAATGAGCCGTAACGGGTTGATGCCGCGTTCCCAAGCCAGGAGAAAAACGGCGGCAGCGGCCGCCAGCGCCCCCAGGAAGGCGGCGAAAGGAACCAGATACGTCATTTCAGGTACGACCAGCATCAGCGCCATCGCCGCCAATCCGGCGCCGGCCGTAACGCCGATAATGCCGGGATCAGCCAGCGGATTACGCAATATTCCCTGTAGTATGCATCCTGCCAGCGCCAGATTTGTCCCCGTCAGCGCCGCACAAAAAACGCGCGGCAGACGGAGATAATAAATAATGCGATAATTTTCACCTTGCCCGCCGCCGGTCAAAACCTGCCATATTTCCGTCATTGTCATCGAAACGGCGCCGGCGGCAATACCGATAAAAAGGAGAACAACCAGTATCATCGGTCCGGCTGCCAAGACGGCATACCGTAAGGCCAGCCGTTTATCCGTTGTTTCGTTACGCAGCATCATTGCGCCGCACCGTTTCCATACAAATCGTTATACAATACGTCAAAGGCTTCGGCAATGCGCGTCCCGGGATTCACGGCAAACAGCTCTCCCGGCAAATAATAAATTCTTCCTTGCTGCACGGCACTGACTCCTTGCCAAAGTGAACTTCCGGCCATTTCCTCTTGGAAATTTTCAATGATTGCCGGACGTTTTACCATACTGATAAACAGGATAACTTCCGGATCGCGCTTTGCAATATATTCCATACTCAAAGGCACAAAACCACTTTCCATTTCCGCCGCTCCGTCAGCAATATTGACGCCGCCAAGTTGTGTCAGCAAATCACCGCTGAAAGACTTGCTCGTCGCCATACTGAAGCTGCCCGGTGCGCCGAAGATAATTAACGTTCGCGGACCTTCTTTCCCTTCTGTACGGGAAAAAATCTGCCGGTGTACCTCTTCAATACGCGCGGCTTCCGCTGCCGCCTTTTTCTCCTGTCCCGTCAGCTCGCCGTAAAAGCGCAGCGTTTCCAATACATCATCATAAGAATCAAGCGCATTGATATACAACGGAATCCCCGCTTTTTCCAACGTAGCCCGCAAATTGTTATGGAATGGGACATTGACCCCGATAACCAGATCGGGATTTAATGACAAAATCGTTTCAACGTTTGGATTATGAATGATACCGACTTCCGTAACGTCCTTCGTCTTTTCCTGCAACGTCGGCGAGACGGACTCCGACGACGGCTTACCGACAGCCGTACCTCCTGCCGCATAATACATGTCCATGTTGGACACATTCAGAAAAACGACGCGTTGCGGATGTACCGGAATGTTTACGACCGTTCCCGTACTGTCCGTAACCTGCCGCACCGCCCTATTACCGCCGCTACTTCCGTACAGTCCCAGCCAGCCGATCAACACCACAAGGCAGCAAGCCACTGTAATCCTCAACATACGTATTGGCTTTCCCAAAAAATCGCCTCCTTCTTAGATAATGACATCTATTATCATTCAAATGAGATTGTACTTTTTTTCTCTATTGTTGTCAAATAAAATTAATATAACACCAATATTTTCGCCATCAACGGCTCGCCGCTATTGTTTTCCCGAACAATGAAAATAAGGGGCTGTAACCGGATAAACTCATCCGGTTACAGCCCCTTATTTTCATCTTCGATAGCAACAGGCCGTCATGCCTCGTATCACAAATGCAGAACACCGCTGATAATTGTACCGACTGTCGATTACATGGAAAGGATCGCGACTCGCCGCCTGCACCGCCCTATTTCGTACTGTACACCCGACAATAGAGGACGGCCATCGCTTTGGCTATGCGCGATCCGGGATTGACGGCAAAGAGATCGCCGGGCAGAAAACGAACTCGGCCGTTGCGGACGGCGCTGAGACGCTGCCAGATATTTCCTGCCGTCATATCCTTGCGGAACGAATCCACTACGGCCGGATCATGCACCATGTTGATGAAGAGGATGACCTCCGGATCGGCTGCGGCAATATAGGCTTCGTCCAAGGGAACCAGCGGCGCCTTGCTTAACGAAATCGGCAATGTTACCACCGCCGATTTCGTTAAGCAAGGCGCCGCTGAAGGATCTTCCCGTAGCCATCTGTAAGGCCTCGCGCGTGCCGAAAAGGATCAAGGTCCGCGGCGCTTTTTTACCGATCGCTTTATCGTGAACGACGGCATACTCTTTGGCGATCGTCTTTTCCAAGGCCGCCGCCGTATCTTCCTGTCCCGTCAGGCGGCCGAAAAAACGCAGCGTCTGCAAGACGTCATCATACGTATGCAGGCGGTTAATATAGAGCGGTATTCCTTCTTCCGCCAAACTGTTACGCAAGCTGCGGTGGAAGGGAACATCGTCACCGATAACCAGATCGGGTTGCATAGCGGCGATCTCTTCCACACTCGGCTGATAAACGGAACCGACAGCAGGAATATCCTCTACCTTTTCCGCCAGCTCCGGCATCAAAGAAGAGGTCAGCGGCCTGCCGACAACAGTTCCGCCGGCGCCGTAATACAGATCCAGATTGGACGCGTTCAAAATGACGACGCGCTGCGGATGGGCGGGCAGCAGCACGACGGCGCCCGTACTGTCCGTCAGCCGCTGCATGATTCCTGACCGGCCAGTAGTCTTTCCCCAGGAAACCCAGGCTACGGCGCAAACAAAAGCAGCAGCCAGTATAATAGTGAAAAAGCGAACATACCTGTACGACATAGTCCCCTCCGGATCAAGCTCAGCTGTACCGCGACATCTCCCGATTCGTAAAAAAACTGCTGCAAGACCCGCCTGCAGCAGTATGCACCTTAATTTTATCATTTTTTTTTACGCCGTGCCACTTCTCCGCGCAAAAGAGCGTCCCCGTTTTCGCAGCCCCAAGCGCAATGACGGCAACGTCCCCCGGCCCCGTAAGGCCTGCGATCACAAAACGGTTCCGCCGCTGCCGCAATCAAGCGGCCAGAATACGGCTGAACGTGTTTTCCGCGAACAGCCGGGCCCCGCTCAAGTCCATATCATGAGGCGTCTCCGTAATCATATCCATAAAATGTTCTTTTGATTGCACTATAGTAATATAGGTTCCGTCTACACGGCTGCCCGGCGGCAGAATCTCAATGGCATTATGCAGGCTCTTGGACGCTTCATCGGAAAACGGATCTTCCGCCATGGTGGCAAATACGGCGATGTGCTTGTTGTGAAGCTTTCCCAGTACTTGCTGAGAACCTTCGTCAGCTACGCCGTCATGTACCCAGCAGCCGAAAAACACGCAGTCATAGGAGTCAATATCATCAGGAATATGCTCGACGGAAACGCAAGGCGTCCCTTGCGGCAAACCGCTGGCTACAGCTTCGGCAACAGCTTTCGTCCGTCCCGTGAATGAGGAATACAAAACAATCGACTTCATAACGATCTCTCCTTTCAGCAGATTCTTCGTTTATATTGATAATTTATTTCATCTATTCTTTCCGATTAAATAGTACCATTACAGTCTTCTTTCGTCAATTGTAATTACAACAAAAAAAGAGAGAAGAAAAAAAATTTCTTCTCTCTTGTATCTTTCCATCAACGTCAGGCTCCGGCAAGCTCTTTTCGAAAGTCCTGATGAGCAATGGCAAGCAACGCTTCCCGCCGCTGTTGCAGGCTTTTCCCTTTTAACTGCGCAATGCCGTATTCCGTGACCACATAATCGACGTCGTTGTGTGACGTCGTCACGGCTGCGGCCGTCAAGGCGGCGGTCAGTCATTGCGACTCGCCGCAGGCGTGAGTCAGAATCACGCTGTCGCCGGAATGTACTTTTCGGACGGCTTCGGCAGGCGTTACGATCTTTTCGGCATAAACTTCTTTCCAACTCATTACGCGCACTTTCTTTGCTGTGAAATGCTTTCTCCTTCTTTATCTCGTTCCTTCCAGAAAACCCTGTTTGACCTTCTCACGGACAGCGCCGTCGGCCGCCAGCTTAAACAAAATTCGCCCGATAATATCGGCGCCGCTGACGATAACGGGTTCTACGTCTTTGCGCTGCACCATTTCGGCGATCTCCCGCGTATGGCCCGGATAGTACGTATCCCCCATAGCCAGGTGAAGATGAACTGCCGGACACTGATAGCTGACATTGCCGATATCGGAACTGCCGCCGCAGACCGGTTCCGTAAACGGTATGTCCAGATCCCGTAGGACGCTGCGCGATATTTCCGTCAGCGGTTCGTTCCAAAGAAGGTCGTCAAAAGCGCAGCCGACTTCTTCGACGTCATAGGTCGTCTCCGTCGCCAAAGCCGCCCCTCTGACGCAGTTCATGACCCGTTTGATCAGTTGATTTAAATAAGGCCGTTCACTATGGCGGATACAACATTCTATCTCGGCAAGGTCAGGCACGACGTTTGAAGCCGAACCGCCGTTGCGGATACACGACGCCAACCGCGTTTCGGGCCGCACGTGCTGCCGCAGCATATCCATGGCATGCAAAGCCAACATGGCCCCGTTCAAGGCGTTGCGCCCTTGCCACGGCACCGCCGCGGCATGCGCCGTCTGACCGTGAAAGCGAATAAGAAAATCATTCAACGCCAAAAAACGGCAGTTAGGATTCGTCTCATTTGCCGACACATGCACCATGACAGCCACATCGTAAGCCTTAAATACATCGGCGCGGCACATGATAACTTTGCCGCCGTGCAGTTCCTCGTCAGGCGTGCCGATAAGATCGACATCAAAGGGCAGCCCCTCCGCTTGCCCCAAGCGCCGCAGCGCTGCCGCAGCCAAAAAGCTGATCGCACCGTTAGCCGCATGACCGCAGCCGTGGCCGATATCGGGAAGGGCATCGTACTCAGCCAGTACGGCGGCCCTGAAAAGCGGCCGCTCGGCACGCCAGGCGGCGGCACGAAAGGCAGTCGGCTGCTGCGTAAACCGTTCCTCCGTCGCCATGCCCAAAGCACGGCATTCCCGAACGAAAGCGGCGCAGGCATGATATTCCGCTCCCGACAGCTCGGGATCGCCGGCAATCTGATAATTCAAGGCAAAGGCCTTGCCGCAATATTCCTGCAACGCCTCTTGCCATCGTTTTTCCCCATCCATTCATAAAGCCCCCTTCAGCAAACGGATCTTTTATACGATCATCATATAAAGCGGAATGACAACCATTCCCAACATAATGGAAATAAAGCTGACCTCCGTCGAATACGCCACATCGGCGCCGACAACCTTGGCCACAACGGTCATCTGCGTCATTGCCGGCATCGCCGCCTGCATGACGAAGACCTTGGCCGACATGGGACTGACACCGATCCACGGCAGCAGGACCAGCACACAAAGCGGGCAAACAAGGAACCTGCCGGCTAAGGCGCCGATAATATCCTTCCCCCAGTGAACTTCGGCCAACGAAAGAAACGACATTTCCATGCCGATAACCATAAGCGACATTGGCGTCGCCAAATTGCCGACATAAAGAAACGACGTGAGCAGAAATTCCGGCAAATGCAGATCGGCAAGCACCAGCACCAGTCCTGCCAGAAAAGCAAGCAGCGGCGGCGACAGAATCTTCTTCAGCGTCATTACCGAAAAAAGGGGCATTTTGCCGCCTGCACCGAGACCGTCACCGACGATGTGGTACATGCCGACAGTCCAGAACAGCGTCGTATTGACCATGTAATACAGCATGACGGACGGTACGCTGCCGCTGCCGAAAAGCGCCAGATTAACGGGCAGTCCGATAAAAATCGTATTGGCAATGAAAAAACACGTAATGAAGATGCCTTGCCGTTTTCTTCGTATCTTCAGCCCTTTTGCCGCCAAGCGGCCGAGACCGTAAGCCAAAAGCATAGACGCCAACGGCAGAGCCAGATCCGGCGCCAGTTGCAACAGCGACGCCTGCGTAAAATCCTTCTCCATTTGGCAGAGCATATACAACGGCAGCGCCACCTTCATGACGATCTTCGTCCAAAGAGCGCTCGTCGCCGCCATCACCCAGCCCTTTCTGGCCATACCGAAGCCGACGGCCATGATAAACAGTATTTCAAAAATTCCCTGCAGTCCCTGCACTGCGCCATCCAACATGATTCCGGCCTTCCGTTACGTAGTGCCGGCGTACAGCGTCGGTCTCCTGTCGGCAAAGACGTCGATTTTTCGACGCACGTCATCAACAACGGTCAAATCGAATGCCGCCGTCAGTACGGCCTCTTCCGCGCCGCCTTGCGACAGGACGGCGCCCCAGGGATCGATGAGCTGCGAGTGGCCGCCAGCCAGCATCGGCCCCGACTGACCGCAGCCGTTGCAGGAAGCGACAAAAAACTGGTTTTCCACGGCCCGCGCCCGATTGAGGAGCTGCCAATGATCGGCTCGGCTCAACGGCCAGGCCGCAGGCACGAAGAGCACCTTCGCCCCGGCAAGTGCCGTCAGCCGCACCCATTCGCAAAAACGGAGATCGTAACAAATGACAGACGCCATCGTCACGCCGTCAAGAGAAAAGACGTTCAACGCCTCGCCGGCCGTAAAAACGACATCTTCTCTACCCGGTGAAAAAAGATGCACCTTATCGTACTCGCCGACAAGTTTGCCTTCACGGTCAACGATAAAAGTCGTGTTGTAAAGCTTCTCCCCGCGGCGGTTGGCTACGGAACCGCCGACGATATTCATGCCGTACCGTTTGGCGGCGCGGGAAAGAAACGCCTTCGTCTCCGCGCCGTCATGATCGGCGATTTCCCGGACGTCATCGGGATAAAAAGCCGTATTCCAAAGCTCCGGCAAAACGGCAATATCACTGCCGGCTGCGGCGGCTTTTTCCAAAAATCGGGACGCCTTGTCGTAATTGGCCTGCGTTTCACCGAAAGCCAAGTGCATTTGCAGCGACGAAATCTTCATGCTCATGCCCCCTTTATAGTCTACCTGTATTATAGAGGAGTCCTGCAGCAGATGCAACGAAACGCCTCCCCTTCTGCGCCATCCTGCTACCGGACCGACGACTGTTTCATACGTTATTTTCTGAAATTTACTCTATAAAACCGTAGTACTGCAGCCATATTTCTGCTATGCTTAATAAAGGAAATGTACATCACGATAAATCAGGTGAACGCACTATGGCAACACTAAGTATTATTGCAGCCGGTATCTGCTGGGGTATTATCGGCCTCTTTTCCCGTACCATTGCGGGCTTCGGCTTGTCACCGTTGCAGCTGGCCCTGGGAAGGTCGCTGGTCACGGCCCTCATCCTGGTTGCCGTCGCCGTCATACGCGATCCCCGCTCGCTGCGCATCAGAAAAAAAGATTGTTGGATGTTTCTCGGCACCGGTATCGGCAGTCTCGTCTTTTTCAACGTCTGCTATTTTACGGCTATTCAGCTGACAACGCTTTCCGTAGCCGCCATTCTCCTGTATACGGCGCCCAGCATCGTCATGATCTTCTCAGTCGTTCTCTTCAAAGAACGTTTCACGAGTCTCAAAGCCCTCTGCCTGCTCCTATCCTTTTCCGGCTGCGTTCTGGTCAGCGGCCTGGGCGCAGGCTCCGTTTCTACAGCCGGTATCCTGGCCGGTCTCGGCGCCGGCCTCGGCTACGCGTTGTACTCCGTCTTCGGCCACTATGCTTTGGAAAAATACCGGCCCCTGACCGTCACCAGCTGGACCTTCATCGTCGCTTCACTGGCGCTGCTTCCGTTCAGCGGGATTACCCAAATCGGCCGGCTCGCCATGGAAAACACGGCGGTCATTTTCTTCCTCTTGCTGCTAGGTCTCCTCTCAACGGCGCTCCCTTATTCTCTCTACACCTTCGGGCTGCGAAGAATGGAAGCCGGACGGGCTTCGGTGCTGGCCTCGGTAGAACCGCTGACCTCGACGCTCACGGGATTTGCCGTATTCCATGAAGACCTGACGCTCAGCGGCGTGCTGGGCATCATCTGCATTCTGACGGCCGTCGTCCTCTTGGGAAAAAAAGCGGCATGACGAATACGGCCAAACCGACGGCCAACAGAGACAATCGGCCCGGCGGCGAAAGCGAACAGAAAAAAAATACGTAACGAAGGAGTTCTTTTCCATGACAAAACAAAAAAAGACGAATGTCATGCGCCTTCTGGACAAAGAAAAAATACCGTACACGACAAAGGCATATGCATTCGACGAAAATGACCTCTCCGGCATCCATGCCGCGGCAGCCCTCGGCTTAGCGCCGGAACGCGTCTTTAAAACCCTCGTGGCACAAGGCAACAAAACGGGACCTGTCGTTTTTTGTATTCCCTGCCACCAGGAACTGGATTTGAAAAAAGCGGCGTCCTGCAGCGGCAATAAAAGCGTCGCCTTGATACACGTAAAGGATCTGCTCGGCCTTACGGGCTATATCCGCGGCGGCTGTTCGCCGCTGGGCATGAAAAAAAACTTTCCCACGTACCTCGACCGCACGGCGGCGACCCTGGAAACGATCAGCATCAGCGCCGGTCAGCGGGGCCGGCAGATTCTCCTCGCTCCGACAGCGCTGACGGCGCTCAGCGGCGCGACCTTCGCCGATTTGACGATGGATGATATTATCTTAACAGACGGGAGGGTTCGCTCATGACGGCAACACGCGAAGAATGGCTGCAAGGACTTCTGACCTGCAGTTCCTGCCCCTTACGCCGCGAAGGAAACCGCGGTCCGACGCAAAATTCCGGTCCCGATACGGCGCCGCTCATGTTCGTCGGCGAAGGCCCCGGCAGTGTGGAAGATGAATACGGCGTTCCCCTCGTCGGGCCGTCGGGACAGCTGCTGGACAAAGCGCTCTGGAGCGTCGGCCTCACGCGCGACAAAGTCTACGTGACGAATATCGTCAAATGCCGCCCGCGCAACAACCGGACGCCGACGCTGGACGAAGGAAAATTCTGCGCCAACCTTCACCTCACACAGGAAATCGCCATCGTCAGGCCTGCCGTTATCGTCTGCCTGGGCAAAGTCGCCTTCCAATACTTTTGCGGTCACGCCGCCAGCATTATGCGCAACCGCGGCAAATGGCTAGACTATGACGGCATCCCCGTCATGCCGACATACCACCCGGCCTTTCTCCTGCGGCAGCAGGGCCACGATCTCGTCGAAGCGAAATGGCAAGTTTACTATGACTTAAAAAACGCCGTTGAAAAGGCAAAAGAAGCGCAACCTGATTACGCCTATCAAAGCCCGGCAAAAACGGATCTGCTCGCGCAATACGCCGCCTTGCGGCAAAACCGTCACTTGTAACCCCATTTTTTCGAAGCTGACGCCTTGCCACACTTTACAACTACCGCCTTCATCTGCTATACTAGATAAGAATTCGCATGCGGGTGTAATTCAGTGGTAGAATACGAGCTTCCCAAGCTTGGTACGAGGGTTCGATCCCCTTCATCCGCTCCATACCAATCCCCCTTTGCAGATCGATCTGCAAAGGGGATTTTTTTACATACTAAGCACAAAACGTGTACCTGCATATGCAGGTACACGTTTTGTATGCATGCCTCATCAGCCGCTCAAACCGCTGACAAGCCAAACGAGCCAAACCGTCTTTAGTGACTGATACGGGTGCCGTATACATCCCGGTATATCTTATTCTGTTGGTCATTTTCGTTATTCACGCGGACGCGTTCCACTTTGTTCCGTTCATTATCTTTCCCGGAAACGCGATCCACCCTGATACGATCCAAGCGAATCTGCCGGAGTTCCGGTTCAAATTCATTCATGGCACGGTCCATATCCGAATCAACGGAAGCGCCGTTTTTTAACGCCCGATAGAATACTGCCGCCATCTCGTAACGGGTCATCGTCCGATCACCGGAAAAATCACCGTCCGGATAGCCTTCCAAGATACCGTTCCCGGCAAGCTTGGATACGTATTCGTAGGCCCAATGATTTTTAGGAACATCAGGGAAATCCGCCGTTTTGGTTGTATCCAACAGTCCCAAGATGGCATTCATTTTCTGTTCCATCGTATCTAAGCGCTTCTTTAAATCCTTATTTTCATCACGCAAGTCCACAATTTCTTTCGCCATCGCGACTTTGGACGTGGAAACGTGATTTCCCTGTCCCAGCTTAACGCTGACGCCGGCATTGACCATATTATTGCCATTGCCGAAGGAGCCGCCTACGCTGAACATGGTATCTTCATTGGGACGGTAGAAAGCGCCGACCGCTACTGCGTGGGCGTCTTTGTAATTTCCGTACCCGGCCGCAACGTCCCACTTGTCGTCAGGGTCGAAATCGAGCGGATGAAGGGCCGCCAACGCCGCCGCTCCCGCGCCGACTTTATTGACGCGGTCGCCCAGCTCGCCTACTTGATTGCCCATGTGGTTGATTGTATTGCCAAGATTGGTGATATTATCGGCATTCGTCTTGATCTGACTGTCCAGCGCTTTATCCGCAGCCGCTAAGGTTCCGCTGTTTTGGATGTAGTTGGTGTTCTTGTAAGACTCTTTCAGCGCCGTCGTGCTTGTCGCGCCGATTGTATCCGTAATGGCCGTATCGGCCGCTTTGCGGTCACCCTCTTCCGTCGCCAAGTCGGAGGCCTTCGCCACGTCTTTGATAACGATGTTCCCTGCAGCGGCGCCGGAATAATTATCCTGCATGCCGATCGTTACGGTGCCATTGGCAATACTATATTCCCCGGCTTTGGCGGAAACATCTGTCAGTTTACCGTCGAGCGTCACCGCAGACTGATCACCTTTAGTCAACGAAACCGTTCCGTCCGCACCGATCGTACCGCCGGTGACAGAGGCATTTGCCACACCGTCCGTGATCTTCTGATCCACTTGCCCGACAGTAGCCACGTCATTCGCGGACGTGCCGGCTGCCACGTTATGAATCTGCTGATTATTCATGTCCACCGTAGTCTTGGTGATCGTCGGTCCGCCTGTAATGGTCATACCGTTAGTATTTATCGTCGTATCTCCGGCTTTTACCGTTGTCGCGTTGACCGTATTCGTCATGACGCCGTCCTGATTGATGATCGTGTTTCCGGCTTTGATGCTGCCGTCGGTTCCCAGATCAATATTTTTATTCAGGCTGATCTCATAATTAGCCCCACCTTGTGCATTCACTCCCGCTTGTACAGAAATATTCTTTCCTGCCGTCACGGAAGTATGCTTCTGTGACGCTGAGGCAGCCTCATTAGTCTTCTTTTCCAGTGCCTTTAACTGTGCTACATTGACAGCATCAGTATCTTCTGTACCTGCTGCCACACCGGTAATCTGACGGGTAATCTGATTTGCCGCGTCGCCGACAGAAATAGCGTTCGCCGTAGATTTCCATACACCATCGGTATCATTGGAATGATCAACACCGAAAACATCATAGCCAACCTTACCTTTTTCAGTAGATGCCACAGAACCGCTTCCCAATGCCACTGTATCTGCCACGATCGCTTTTGCATCTTTCCCCATAGCTACGGAATTTTCCGCAGTTTCTTCCACAATGCCGCCGGAAACGGCAGCGCTGTTCTTTGCATTTGCCTGACTGCTAAATCCCATAGCGGTAGAATAATCCCCATTGGCTTGTGATTTTGCGCCGCTTGCCAAAGACAATTTGCCAGCTGCAATCGTGCTGCCGCCCATTGCCGTGGAACCGGCGCCGGTCGCCTGTGTCGCGCTTCCCATCGCTGTAGAAGCAACTCCAGAGGCAAGTGTTGCAACCCCCATGGCTGTGGAACTTTCTCCGGAAGCAGTCGTTTCAACCCCCATGGCAGTTGACCAATTATTAGTAGCCTTCGTATCATTCCCTAAGGCTACAGACCATGTACCGGACGCTTCCGTTCCTTTTCCTAATGCTACGGAATCCTGACCGCTTGCCTTAGCCTGATCACCGCCGGCAATGGCATGAGCTCCGCTGGCCACGGATTCAAAGCCGAATGCAGTCGCCGCTCCACCGGTAGCGATTGTACCGCTGCCCATGGCAGTCTGCGCTTCATTTCCAGCCCCCGGCTGTCCGGCAGGCGCACCTGCCTGCGTATTATAGCCTAAAGCAACCGATTCAAGGCTATATGCTTTTGCACCATGTCCAAGCGCCACGGTCCCCTGTTGTTCAGCTAACGTACCGGCCCCAATCGCAACAGCGCCCCAGCCATTTGCAGTTGCACCATTTCCTACGGCAAAAGAGAAATCACCTTTCGCCGTCCCACCGGTAAGCGCTATCGCTTTCAAACCTTCCGCCTTGGCACCTGCGCCAACTGCCAAAGCACGGTCACCGGTAGCACCATCATTATTATAATTTGCTTCACTGCTGCTACCCTTTGCAGAGAAGAAATGGATCTTGCTTCCCTCTACTGCCGTATCCACTGCCGTTTTAACCGCTTTCAGCTGTGCCACATTGACAGCATCGCTGTCTGCTGTACCTGCTGCCACATTGGTAATCTGGCGGGTAATCTGCTTTGCTGCGTCACCTACCGAAACAGCAGCTGCTGTCGATTTCCATGTTTCCCCTGTATTAGTGGATACGGTTCCTGTCAGGGGGTCATATCCTGCCACCCCTTTATTTATGGCAGCGACCGAGTTCGCTCCGAGCGCCACGCCGCCTTCCGTCGCCACATTCGCGTCTGTGCCGATCGCTACTGCATTCTTGACACTGGTCGTCAATCCGCTTGCAGAAGAGCCAAGGACGATGCTTCCGTCCGCGCCTGTCAATGTCCTCTTATCCCCAAGAACAAGGGTGCCCGTCGTATTTGTCACATTATTTTCAGAGCCCATCACGGTGACATGCTGCACATTTGTCGCTTCATTCTTTGAACCGGTAATGGAATTGTACTGGCTTGCAGTTGTTTTGCCCGTCAGTTTATTCCCGATACCTGTCACCTGTGAGAACTGTCCATTGTCTACTGCGTTCGCTCCGCCGATTACCAGCACATCTCCGCCGCTATCCTTCACGGCTGCCGCCAGTGATGCCGTCAATCTTTCCGGCGTGCTTGTATCTAACGCGCTTGTATCAAGACTTACATCTCCGTAAGAATTCGTAATAAGATTGCCTGCGCCAAAGATGAGGGCTGCATTGGCATTCTTCGTCGTATTGGCCACACCGACGATGCTGTTGGCCACGCCATCAAAAGTTCCACCCGTAGAAGCATCTACTGTATTCAATGTACCAAATACGCTGGCTGTCGCTCCCTGAAATTGGTTGCTTCCCACTTTGACAGAAGAACCGAGGCCTGCCACGATGGACGCAATGCCCTGCGCCCCGTCATTGTCGTAATTGCCCAAATTCTTAAGCGCAGCGTCCATATCATTTACGCTGTAATAGTGGGCCTTTGCCGCATCAACGGAATTGTTTAATCCGGTTACCACCGCATTGAGCTGGCTGCCGTTGATAGCATCGGTGGAGGTTGCGCTGATCAGTCCCGGCGCCACGTTCTGGATACGGCGCGTCTGATCGGCAGAACCGACAGATACAACGCCGACTACTTTATCCCCGCCGGCAAAGTTGACGGTATTTCCTGCCACTGTATCACTTGTATAGGTCTTATCTATTCCTTTCGTCGTGTCACCGCTTGCTACATACGCAGAGCTGTCACCAAGGAACACGGAATTATCGGCTGTCGTTGTGACCTTGTTGCCCAAGACGAACGCATTCTTTGTTGTCACTGTATTATCATTGCCCAGTACATAGGAACCGGTTCCGCTGACTGTATTCGGATCACCGATGGCTCCGGAACCTTCGGCAGTCACTTTATTTCCCGTACCGATGGCAATGGCTTTATTGGCAGACGCCACAGAATTATGACCGATGCTGACCGTTTCGCTGACGCCGTTAATCGCCGCCTTAGCTGCATCCGTATCGGCACTGCCGAGAATGATATTGTTGGCATTTGTTCCCGTTACAGTATGATTGTCGCCAATGAGGATATCGGATGTCCCCTCTTCCACCTTATTTTGGGAACCGACGACAGTCACATGGGTTACATTCGTTGCCGTGTTCTTAAAACCGTCAAGCATATTGAACTTGCTGACCGATTCGCTTGCCCCCTTCAATGTATTGTTGACACCGATCATCTGGGAGGCCTGTGTATAATCCGCTGTATTTCCGCCACCGATGGCCAACGTCGCACCGCCACCATCAGAATTTTGAATCCCTTGCCGTAAAACATCGGACATGTCATCAACAGTCAATAAGCTTGTTAAGGTATTAACACCATCAATTGATCTCACAGAATTACTGATTTTATTTCCTGCACCGTAAATAAGTGCTCCATTCGCATTCTCAGTAATATTTGCTAAGCCAACGATACTATTGGCAATACCGCTAGAGGTACTCTTCCCTGCAGACCGGATACTATTCAAGGAGCCGACCACATTGGCCCCGAAATTTTGAGAACCATAGAAGTAACTGTTGAAACCACCTGCACCGGTAAAGTCTCCGCTGATAACAGAGTATGCACCATACATATTGGCCAAGGCACCCTTATTGTACGTATTCGTACCAATAGTCGTCATGCCCACAATATTTGCTTGCGACGTGTTATCAATCACCGTACCGCCCATGGTATATCCGTCAAAAGTATGCGAACCAATCTGGATGCTGGCCGTACGGGCAAACGAATTTGTACCGATGGCAATACCGCCGGCTGACTTATCCGCATTAATAGGAAGATTACCAGACGCATAGTTATCTGGCATGAAGCTTAACGCTTTTTCCTGTTTCCCGCTGCCATTTAAAACTTTTGCATTTTTACCCATGGCAATGCTCGTTAAATCAAGTCCATTAGTTGTAATGAGGGCATTATCTCCGATAGCAATACTGCTGGTTCCAGTAGCATTACCACCATTTCCCAAGACTTGTGCTTTATTTCCTATGGCTATGGAATTTTTTGTATTTGCAGCGGCCTCTACGCCTGCAGCCAATGCATTTTCTCCCTTCGCACCGTTTCCGTTATAGTTCCCTTTGGTGCTGTCTGTGGAGTTCACTCCGTAAAAATGCGCCTGCGCCGCTTTCAGCTGCGCCACATTCACTGCATCCGTATCGGCGCTGCCTGCTGCTACATTGATGATTTGGCGGGTGACGCCGGATTTCCCGACCGATACGGCGCCCGAAACAGACTGATACGGGGATAGGAGGGCCGCTTTCGCTGTCTTTGCCGCATTTAAGGCTGCGAGCGCTTTATCCATTGCTGTTTTATCTGCGGCGGCATTAGTCGATTCGTAAGTCGCCTTTGCCTTATCATAATTATCTTGGGCAGTAGCGATATTATCATTGGTCGTATTCAATTGTGCTGTCTTTCCCATTGCGGCCGCGATGCTTGCTTCGTCAGTAATAACTTTTTTGCTGAGAGGATCATACACGGAATAACCGGCTGCGCGATCGGCTACAGAGCCACTCCCCAGCGCCACGCCGCCTTCTTTTGTCACACTGCTGGCGGCACCGACGGATACACCGGATACGCCGGTAGCAGATGCACTTGCGCCACTTCCGATAGCAACGGTGTTCGCCGCCTGAGCATTCGTATTATAACCCACAGCCACGCCGTTATCGGCTGCCTGCTGTACTTTCGCATTCACACCGGCAGCAACGGAATACATTCCACCTGCTCCTGCTGTAGCTGTTAATGTGCCCAAATTATTCCCTACTGCCGCCACGCCGGTATTCGTCGTATTGACATGGAAATAACCGTTGGAAATCCCTTTCAACTGTGCCACATTGACCGCATCCGTGTCATTCGTGCCTGCTGCCACGCTCGTAATCTGGCGGGTTACTCCAGCACCATTTCCTACGGATACAGCCCCTTTATTAGACTTCCAAATTCCGTTATTTATCGTAGAAGCCTTGCCTGTTCCAAAATCATAACCGATATTTTTGCTATCTGTGGTTGCTGCTGCACGATTTGCCACAGCATTGCTTCCCAGTGCCACACCGTCGTCAACAGTCGCACTGCTGGATACGCCCAAAGCCATGCCGTTTTTAGCCATTACATTCGCTGCATTTCCGACAGCCACGCCACCTGTAGCATCCACTTCACCATTGTAAGTCCCTGTAACCAAACCCGTCGTCGAATCGACCGTTCCCGACCCGCTGGTCGCTCCCACTCTCGCTCCGTTTCCGATAGTCACGGCATTTTTAGAAGTAGAGCCAATCACATTATTATAACCGGCTGCGAAGCCATCCTGCCCGCCCGCCTTATTGCTATTCCCAACCGTCGTTGCACGAAGACCGGTATTTACATTATTTTCACCAATGGCATAAGCGTTATTCGACCCGATTTTATTGGCATTTCCCAGCGCATAGGACGTCGTGCCCGTGATGATATTTCCTGCGCCAAAGGCGTAATCATTTTGTGCCTTAGTCTGATTACTGTTGCCGACGGCGACGCTGGATACACCGCTCGTCGTATTTGACTGTCCCAGAGCTACGCTGCTACTACCTGACGCCGTATTCTTCACGCCGATGGCCACAGCGTTTCCTTGTGATGCATTGTTGCTGGTTCCTACGGCTACAGCATTCATGCTCCCTGCCGTATTCTGGTAACCGACTGCCAATGCCTGCGCTCCTGTGGTTACTGCCGTATTTCCGACAGCCACTGATGAAGCCTGATTGGAAGAGGAACCTGTACCAATGGCCACGCCTGGCCCCTCTCCCGCAGGATTCGTCGCCGGCGCTGCATGTACGCCGACAGGAGCCACGGTCAGCATAAAAGCCGCAAAAACCGCTCCCAGAGCGGGTTTAGAGGCTCTTACCCCCCTCCCCCGATTTTTCGCAATCCCTGTCATTTCCGAAACGACTACATAGCAATTTTTAACCTTACTCCACATTACTTTGTAAATCTTATTCATTCTTTTCCTCCTTCAGATAAAGGGTCAAAAATACTAAAACTTGCCAGTGTCCGAAAATCCGGTAGTCATGCTCTTTTTCGCTTTTGCAAGTAAGTATTTCTTCCTTTTATCCCTCCCTGTACGCTATGTCCTCGCAATATAACATTACAGACTAAATTTTGCCACATTACACATTCAAAATGCAATATATTTTTTATAATTTATAATCAATTTACAATGTACCATTGCATTAATCTTATGTATTAACCACGAATATTAGCTTAAATAATGTTACATGTTTCATATTTTAATAATATATCGCCAAACCGCATCGATACCCCAATGCTCCCGCCGCCCCGTTTTTGTCTTATCGACTTAAAGAAAATGACAGTGTCTATGCTTCCACTGTAAATGCCTTGCCAACAGAAAACTTTCTTTTTTTCATCAGTTCGCACCGTCTTTACCTGACCGATGTCGGCCGGACGCATCTATATAGCCACACCGATCATTTACATATTTATTCATTTTCACCGGTAATCACAGTACCGCTTAATTGCATATTTTGTATAAGGAAAAAAGCCCCCGTACGGAGGCTTTTTTCTTTATCGCTATTCTATTGACGGTACACCCGGCATCGAGACCGTTTTTGTCATCACTTCTCCCGTTTATCGATACGCGTTTTCGTAGATTTCGACGACATCCGCCTCGGATAAGGGAATACGGTCGGAGGCGAATAAAAAGGCCATGGCCGATTTCGCAATGCGTGCCATTTCCGGGAATTCATCGGGTACGATGCCGTAATCGGACATCTTGAGCTCGGCAACACCGCAAGCTTGCTGCAACGTCTTCAAGGCGCTGATGAAGTCTGTCGGAACGGCGGCATCGACCTTTCCCAAGGCCTTCGCCAGCCGGACAAATCGTTCATCACAGGCATGGTGTTCGATAAAATAGGTAAAGTAGGCTTCACTGAGCATAATCAGGCCTGCGCCGTGCGGCAGTTCCTGATGAAACGCGGAGAGCGAATGCTCCAGCGAGTGTTCGCTGACAGTCGAGCAGACGACCATTTCGACGCCGCCGAGATAACTGGCAAAGGCCACCTTTTCCCGCGCTTCCAAATCAGTGCCGTCGGCAACGGCTCGCGGCAAATAGGCGGCAAGATGTTCAATCGCCGTCAAGGCGATCATTTCGCTCATGTCACTGGCTTTATTGGCGATATAGCCTTCAATATTGTGAAACAGCGCATCAAATCCCTGATACGCCGTGAATCGCGGCGGCACCGTAAGCATCAGCTCGGGATCAATGACAGCGACCTGCGGAAACAGGGAGAGATCCTTGATCGGCGTTTTTTCACGTGTTTCCCTGTTGGTAATGACGCCGCCCATATCCGTTTCCGAACCGGTTCCCGCCGTCGTCGGTATGGCCAGGATCGGCAGCGGTTTCGCGGCAATGGCTTTGCCCTTTCCCGTACCGTTGGTAACATAATCCCAAACATCGCCGCCGTTGGCGGCGACGACGGCAATCCCCTTGGCCGCGTCAAGCACGCTGCCGCCGCCGAGGGCGACCAGAAAATCGGCTTTTACCTGCGCCGCGTAATGGCCCCCGGCAGTAACCGTCGTATGCAGCGGATTCGCTTCAATCTTATCAAACAAAAACGTCTCCGCACCGGCTTGATGAAGCTGTTCTTCCGTCCGTGAAAGATAGCCGTTGACTTTTACCGATTTCCCGTTCGACACGACGATCAACGCTTTTTTCCCCGGCATCGTCTGCTTGTGGAGATTGTTCAGCTGCCCGCAGCCAAACAGCACCTTTGTCGGTATATAAAGATTAAACATAATCCATTCCCCCCTGTTTATCCGGATGCAAGTTTGATTTCCATTTCATCATAGCATTATCTTCCCTTCATGGCAAACACTGACAGCCGATTTTCCGCAAGAAGAAGATACGCCTTTATCCGCTATTTACCGGCGAGGCTTGTATGACAGATTCTTGTCGATCTCACGTCTATTGTTACAACCTTTTCACACCTTGGAGTAAATCGTCGTTTTCGCTGTAAAACCGTCTCCTTTCGTGCTAGAATAAACCCATTCTTACAAGAAGGTTTGCATCATGAAAAAAATATGGGCGCCTTTAGTTGCGTTAATGATGATGACCGCGCCGCTCTACGCAGCCGACACGGCGGCTCCGACTTCACCGGAATGGAACAGCGGCAATAATCGAGCCGTCGTTTCGCCTGATAACCGGTCCTACTCCTATCGAGATGGAAATGCCGATCAGAAAAAAGACAACGACACGGCGCAGAAAGAACCAGCGACGAATCGCCATGATCAAGCAGGCCGTACGAACAAGACGGCGCCGTCCTCCCATGTCGCCACGCGTACCCGGAACGACAACGCCGGCCAACTCAGCCGCAGCGAGGGAAAAGAAAATCGGTCTTATACGGTTGCCACGAAAGATGATAAGTATCGACAGACGAACAAGACCGATCTGAAAAAAAATGATCAACATAAGGAAAACGAAAAAAAGCTGAAGGAAAAGCAAAAAAACGAAAAAAAGGATGAAAGTGCACAGAAGTTGCCGTTCTTTCAGACAAGATAATTTCAAATTCAGCTGTCATGTATGTAAAACAAGAGCATCTCGCCGCGCGAATTCTACGGTCTATATCGCGATCGCGGCGAGATGCTCTTGTTCGCCATACTAAAAAAGCGGGGTTCATCCTCTATGAAATACTTGCATTTTCATAGTCCCAGTATATATACTATAACAATAGTATGTCGGTTCGAGCACCGCTTACGCCGTCGTCTGTCCGGTACGTTCCGGCATTTGTTATGGGAAAGGATCTATCATGAACAAAGCCATCATCCCTCTTTTTCTGTTGCTGAGCACGCCGCTGCCTCTCCTGGCCGCCGCGACGCCGGCAGCGATGCAGGAAGAGCAAGCGCAGCATTCTTTCCCGTCTCTGCGGGAAAGAATGAATTTACGGCAAGAGCTTGCCATAGAACAAACGAAAAAAACACCGGCAACACCTGTTTATGAATATAACATCCATCCCGCTCCCGCCATTGCCGACCGGTTCAACACGGCGCCGCATCCGGTCCCGACAGGGACCGCAGCAAGTACGCGACCGCTCCGCGCCGACGCGGGCTTAGCCGGCGAAAGAGGCGTTCAGGGGCGTCGCGACGATAAGCAAGAGACCACATCCCGATCTGCCGTAATGAAGGCGCCGCGAAAACGAAGAAAAACGGTAAGGATACCAAAATCGCCGAGAGAACAAGAAAAAAGGCCAATCATGCAGCCGGAAAAATCGCCAAAAAGGCTATCCAAAAAGGGATTGATGCAAAAACGGCGCCGGCCAAGGCCGGCATCAAAGCGGCTAAAATGGGAGCCGACGTTGCCAGAAAAATATTGGGTTGGCTGTTCTGACAGATACAAAAAAGGAAGACTGCTTTGAGACCGCAGTCTTCCTTTTTTGTATTCTTTTCCGTTCAGCGCAGCAGTACAAAAGCGGCAACAGCGGCAAGCACAACGACGATAACGACGGCAACACCGATTCCCGTCGTCTTTGCCGATACGCTCGGCATCTCCTCTTCCTTGCGGCTGCCCGGCGGCGGCAACGGCGCGCCGCAATAAGGGCAGGTCTTTGCACCTGGCGGAACCGGCTTGCCGCATCGCGGACATTTCATCAGCAACCTCTCCTTTCGCTCCAACAAACCGGCAGGATGACCATCCCGACCGGATTTCGCGCAGTCTATACCAGCTGCACCGTTAAAAACTCGTTCTCAGCAGCGGCGGCCAGGAAAACCTGCAGCATCGCTGCGCCATAAGCAGACAAATACGCTTCGTCAGCCAACTTGCGCGGCACTTTGAGAAGCGTTTCCTCGCCGATTTCGCCGAGCAGATCGTGTAAAGCGTCCAGATTGGCGCCGTAATAGTCCGGAAAGGCGAAGAGACGCTGCAAGTAATGATGCGCCTCGTCTTTTGTCTTCATTCGCTCCGCGTCTATCAGGTATTCGTTCATCGCTGACTCTCCTCAATATAACTGCTGAAAATCCTTATAATGGTCGGCAGAATAATAAATCAGCCCGTCATTGGAATAGACGATACGCTTGGCGCCGCGATTGCCTTTGACGTAATCGATATCGCATTCCCGCCAAGTACGGCCTTGCTTGTCGGGAACGGCTTTTTCATAGTTCCCGTAGCGGTCGCCGCCGATACTCTTGCCCGGCGCCACCGTATCCAAGGTTCCCTTATCTTTCCAGCCCAGCGCTTGCGCCTCTTTTTTCGTAATATAGTTGGACGGCAGCTTTTTATAGGCGTGAATATACGCGGCGACATGATCCTTATCGGTATACGTTCCCCGTTCTTCCACGCTGACTTGCTGCTTTGCCGCAGACGCCGGTTTGGCGGCAGCCGCATCATTGCTTTTGCCGCAGCCGGCCAAAACGAAAAGAGCGACAAAGGCGATGAGAGCATACGTAATAATCCGTTTCACGAACGTCCTCCTTTCGGTACTGTTCCGAACAGCGACGCCTTATCCGCCGGCCGCGCGGAAAGAGACGGCTTGCTCATATTGGCCGTCTCTTCTGTCCGCGTCATCCACGATAAGGGCATGCCGTGCGTCGCGGAACCGATTTTTTCATTTAATGTTATTTTTCCAATTGGGCGTAATGGCACGATGATAAGCAAGAGAATGCGCCAGCTCGGCGACAGCCGCATAGTTGGCGCGAACGCCTTCACTGTTGTTCGTGTACGTGGCCGCTTTGTCCTGCGTAATGCCGATCTTCTGCGCTTCCGCTTCCGCGTCGATATTGGCGCCTAAGAAAATAAATTCCCAGCCGTCCTTTTCCTTCTTGTCGGAAATCATGCGCTTGACCGCATCCTGCGTATATTCTTTGCTGCTGTTTTCCAATCCGTCCGTAATGATCACGAAAAGCACTTTATTACCTTTATCGGCAATGCCCGCCGTCTTTTCCACCGTATGTATCGTCGTGCCGACGGCATCGTAAAGAGCCGTCATACCGCCGACCTGATAATCCTTATCGGTCATCGTCTTGACATCGGCAAGCTTAGCTCTGTCATACACCGTTTCTGCATGGTTATTGAACAGCACCGTCGTTACATTGGCATCGACGGCGAGTTTCCGTTCCTTTTCGATCATGGAATTGAAACCGCCGATCGTATCGCTTTCCAGCCCGCCCATGGAACCGCTGCGGTCCAAGACAAGCACCATTTCCAGATGATTCGGTTTTTCTTCCGGCACGGCAGGGACCTTCGTCACCTCCGCGGCCTGCGGATCCGGCGCGGACGTCGCCGGCGCCGTCGTCGACGTCGAACCGTTATCCGCCGCCGACTGCGTGATTTGCGTCAGCGGATTGGCTTCCTTGAGCTGGGCCAGGATCAGACTGCCGATATCGACGGTCCGCGCCGCAGCGGGAGCGGCGGCGGAAACGGCGAAGCATACGGTTGTCACGGCCAAAGCCGCGCTTACTTTGTTTATCTTCATGATAGTAGTCTCCTTTCTTACGCTAAGCGCTTACACGATCTTCTTCCTATCTTTAATTGTTCATTCATTTTATCATAAAGAGCTTCCCCTTGTTAGGCTTTTTGCAAAATCCATATACGGAAAGTCCCTGTTTCCTGTAATTGATAAACTGTTGTCTTCTTTTTGTGTCACAACTGTGACAATGGGCTGATTTTCTCTCGTCTTATCCCGCCGATCTTCCCCTTCTGACCGGCAGGAAAGGGCTGCAAAAAACCGGCCGAAGCCGCTTATCTTGACTATCATCGGACAATCTATTAAAATGAGACAGGATCAGGAAATGTTATATACTATTTCCCTGCTCCGCCGTTGCCGTTCATTTTCCTGTATGTCCGGCAGCGCCGTATTAAAAAGACAGCATATCTGTCTCAGCGCTAGCTCTTGCACTCAGGCAAGAAGACGAGGAAGAGGTCGTCGAACAGTCAGCGGATGCCTCTCGGCAAGATCTGCCGATACGAACTGTAAAAGCCCTTCGGTAACGGAGGGGACAAAGCAGACTCGAGATCAACAGGAACTTTATCTACTTTATTTTATAGAGGAGGTTCTTGCACATGTGCGGAATATTAGGGTACGTCGGTAATGAACAGGCTGCCCCGTTTTTAATCGAAGGATTGACGAAGCTGGAATACCGCGGCTACGATTCCTCCGGTATCGCCGTCGACGACGGCCAGACGATTCGCGTGGAAAAATGTGTCGGCCGTCTGGCATCTTTAGTCGATAAGATTGCCGGCAACATGCCTGTCGGCACCGTCGGCATCGGCCATACCCGCTGGGCGACGCACGGCCGTCCGTCGGATATCAACGCGCACCCCCACACGGACGGCACGGGGAATTTCGCCGTCGTCCACAACGGCATTATTGAAAATTATTTGCCTCTGAAGGAAGCGTTGCTCAAAAAGGGCCACGTCTTCCAATCGGAAACGGACACGGAAGTCGTCGTTCATCTGTTGGCTGATCTGTACGCCGGCGATTTTGAAAAGGCCGTACGAAACGTGCTGCACCGCATTGACGGCTCGTACTCGCTGGTCTTTATGTCCAAAGCCGATCCCGGCGTTCTGATTTGCTCGAAAAAAGACAATCCTCTTGTCGTCGGCCTCGGGGAAGGAGAAAATTTCATCGCTTCCGATATTCCGGCGATCATTACCAGGACGCGGAAAACGTATATCTTAAGCGACGGAGAGATGGCCGTCGTCCGCAAGGACGCCGTCACTGTCACCGACCTTTCCGGAGAAAAGCTCGACAAGAAGATCTTTGAAGTAACGTGGAATGCTGAAACGGCCGAAAAGGGCGGTTATGAACATTTCATGCTCAAAGAGATCCACGAACAGCCGAAAGCTGTCCGCGATACGACGTCGCCCCGCATCTCCAAAGACGGCAGTCGGATCGTCATGGATGAACTGAACTGGGACGCCGCTTACCTGAACGGCTTCCGCAAGATTTTTATCGTTGCCTGCGGAACGGCGTACCATGCCGGTCTCGTCGGCAAGACGTACATCGAAAAGCTGGTCCGCATTCCGGTGGAAACGGATATCGCTTCCGAATTCCGCTATCGCGATCCGATCATCGATGAGGGAACACTGCTCATCGTCGTCAGCCAGTCCGGCGAAACGAGCGACACCCTGGCGGCGTTGAAAGAAGCAAAACGGCGCGGCGCCAAGACGTTAGCCATAACCAACGTCGTCGGCTCCTCCATCGCCCGTGAAGCCGATCAGGTCGTTTATACCTGGGCCGGCCCGGAAATAGCCGTCGCCTCGACCAAAGCGTATACGACACAGCTCGTTACGTTTTTCATGCTGTCTCTCTACATGGCCGCCATCAAACAGACACAGCCTGCCGACCGCCTCATGGCCCTGATCGGCGAATTGCGCAACCTGCCGGACCAGATCGGCCGCACCTTGGAAGACGTCGAGCCGATCAAGACCTTCGCCAAGAAATACGGTTTCAACGAAGACGCCTTTTTTATCGGCCGTTCTCTGGATTATAACGTCGCCATGGAAGGCTCGCTGAAGCTGAAAGAAATTTCTTACATTCACGCAGAAGCTTACGCCGCCGGTGAATTGAAGCACGGTACGCTGGCGCTGATCGTCAACGGCGTCCCCGTTATCGCCCTGGCTACCCAGAAGAGCGTTTATGAAAAGACGCTGAGCAATATCAAAGAAGTCAAAGCCCGGGACGCCATCGTCATCGGCATTGCCGCTGCAGGCGACACGGAGCTTGTAAAATATGTCGACCACGTAATTCGCGTTCCCGAAATCGACGAACTGCTGATGCCGATTCTGGCCGTTATCCCGCTCCAACTTCTGGCTTATTACGCAGCTATCACCAGAGGCTGTGATGTCGACAAGCCGCGCAATCTGGCAAAATCGGTCACTGTCGAATAAACGTCAGTCATCAACGTAATACGCGAAAAGAGCATCTTCCCCCGAAGATGCTCTTTTTTTACCCCTACATAATTCCCTATCTTATACGTTATTCCGCTGCCGGCCTTTTTTTCGGAACCAGCATTTTTCCCGGTTTGACGAAAAACCAGCAGACGACGGCGACGATGCCGAAAAGAGACGTAGCCGTAAAGGCTTCATTCCAACCGTAATTGGTAACGAAATAGGCCGTTACAATCGGGGCCAGAACGCCGCCGATATTTCCCCAAAGATTCATCCAGCCCGAAACGGAGCCGGTATACTGACCGCCTAACGAGATCACCGTCGACCAGCTGGCGCTCATGGAAAATCCCAAGGCTCCCAACGAAACGGACATCCAGAAAATATTCATCGCCGCACTCGGCGTATGAGCCGCAATGTAAAGGCCGAGAGAACAGACGGCGACACCGGCCATTGCCGTTACGGTACGCATGGAATATTGGCGTTCGCTGTTTGCGCCGTTAGCCATCTTATCGGAGATGAACCCGGCAACAAAAACCATGGCCATTAACGCAACCCAGGGGAAAGAAGCCCAGATCCCCATCGTTTTCAACGATAAGCCGTGCACTTCCGTCAGATACAGCGGCAGCCAAGATAAAAACACATACATGATGTAGTCGACAACCATAAACTGAATGCCGACGGCCCAGAATTGGGACGAACGAAGAAAAGTTCCCCACGGAGCTACCGTTTTTCCCGTTGCGGCCGCGCTGCGCCCTTGATGGATATAATCGGCTTCCAGCTCATTTACATAAGGGCTGTCAGCCGGATTGTCAACGACAAAATGATGCCAAACATAAGCAAGCAGGACACCGACTGCGCCGAAAAGCAAGAACACGGCATGCCAGCCGAAAGCTGCCATCAACGCCACCGTCACGGCTGGGCCGACGACGGGACCGAAAAAAGTGCCGAGCAGAATCGACGAACTGGCCTTGCCTTTTTCATGTCGGTTGAACCAGTTGAACGTCGCCGCGCCTAAAGACGGAAAAACCGGGCCTTCGCCGAGACCGAACAGCAACCGCACGGCGGCAAAGCTGATCTTCCCTTTCGCCAAGGCCGTCAACGCCGTAAATACGGACCACCAGAGAATGGCCAGCGCGCCCGTCCGGCGCAGCCCCAGCCTTTCAGCCAACATACCGCCCGGCACCTGCATCAGCGCATACCCGGCAAAAAAGCAGGTCTGAATAAAGCCCATATCCATTTTTGTAAAACCGAATTCCTGCATAATAACCGGCGTGGCGACAGACAAATTGACACGATCCATATACGCGACAAAGCTGATCATAAAAATAAGAAAGGCGACCTTCCAGCGAAAGTTCGTCATTACGGCCTGTACAGCTCTGTTCTCCAATACTCGTTCCATCACTACATCCCCCTCTGTATGACAATATTCCCCCTGCTTTCCAAAAATTGTTAAAAAAAACACCTGCCGCCATTTCCGAAGAAACGGCGACAGGGGCGATGTACGCGGTACCACCCTGTCATTATACTCATTGTCCGACAAGACGTTCATTAACGCTGAAACACGTCTGCGCCTCATATTCTCTAGAAAAATAAGTCGACGCCGAAACTCCCGGGCGATGTCAGCCACACTCCATGTGATCCGCTTTCACCAAATACGGACTCTCTTTACACCGTGAAAATGCGCTCTTCCCGTTCATCGTCTATAGCGGCAATTATGCCGCAGATGCAATTGTTTGGAAAGTTGCTTTTTATTATCCACGGAAGAAGACTCCTTGTCAAGGAAAAACTTTAATAATTTTAAATTGTTTTAAAGTTAAACGTTATATCTTAAATTTAACCTATTATGATGAATTCGCTCCGCGCATGCTTCCGGCTGAAAGCGCCGACCCTTTCCTGCAATGAAAAAAAGAGGGCGTTTGATGAAGTGTCACCCAACATTAGGCTATTTACTCCGGCAAGAAATCGTTGGCGTTTTTCTATGCAGATGCCTTCTTGTCTCGATATTCGATCAGGCAACGTAATCAAGGGATGCTTGAACGCGCTTCTCATTGTAATAACATATATATATCTTTCTTTACATTCCTCGAAATGGTGATATACCTATTCACAGTACATTCCTATTGGCCGAATTGCAGGCCCGTTGGCACGATTGTCGGTATCATCCAATCCCAGTCCCCTGCTCTTGCGCAGATCGTAGCCGCAAAACGCGGTATTCTAAATCCGGGAGCCCTCGCCTCCGGCGGTTCCATGTATTATGAGGTGGCGTCCGACACCTTGTCCCCGATGGGTAAAGACGTCATGATGAATCAGGGTAAAGAGGAAGGGGAGTACCCGTATCTTACGTTTCCTAATTTACAAGGTTCCGGAAAATGGGAAGCCCACATCTATGCCGGTAAGGGCGCCGGTCCTGTCAGCCATATCTGTAAACCCTATGGCTTTGCCGGTTCCTACTGCGTCACGCCGAAAGGGAATGCCCACGAAAAATATATCAAAAATCTTCGCATCCTTTCGTTAAACAATGAAAAAACGTACAGTTTTAATCGCCGTATTTCTTACAGAAAGGTCCTCCATCCCCAGCCGAAGGCCTATTCCATCAGCGTAAATTATATTTACAGCCGGGCAGCTATTCCGGAAATGACATCACTGACCAGTACAGCCATATATACAGCCCGCCGGAACGGCATACAGGGTCCCGCTGACTTTGCAGATAAGCCGGATTTCCTTACAGCTTGCGATCTAAGCAACAACAACTTCGGCAGAGCAGAATTTTCCTCGCCAAAGCCGCCTTCGTACCGATGAAAGACCTCATCGCGGAAGCCAACTGCGGATTCAACGCAGAAGACACAGGCATAAAAAATGGACAACATCCTCCTGCGCAAAACCACTGCATATATTAAATAAGGCAAAACAAACAGATTGTGCTCGTTCAGCTCCTGCTGAAAAACCACAATCTGTTTTGTCTGTCCAATTATTTCTTTCGCAACGCTTGTAAAACTCCAGCCTATACCTCGCCAATCAAACGGTGCAGTTCATTTAACCGTTCTTCCGTCTCCTCATTCCGGGAATGAACCGCCAAAAGCTTCCTGTAATTTCCCTGCTCCCTGACAATTTCCGGACTGATCGGATAAACAAGCTCAAAATACAGGCAAAGCATGCCTACATAAAAGTCGATCGTCGTCTGGGCAAGTTCGGCGGGAACCGCTTTCCGACGGCGTGCCGCTTCCATGACAGGTTCCGAAACAGCTGATGTTTCCAAATCAGAAATATTGACATGGAGCATATTCTTCTTGCCGAAAGCGTACACCGCATAGACACGGAAAATATCGATCTTATCCGCATCACGGACAATCTGGCAGAATAACCGTTGCCTTTCCGTCAAATCCACCTCCAGGCGATAAGCGCTGTGCTGTCCGACCGCTTCGCGGATGATATCATCCGCCGCGTCATCAGAAAGAAAATCGCGAATATGTCCCTCTGAAAACAAATAAGAAGCGCCATACCCGGCATGATCCATAGAATGACCGTCAACAAACGTATGGTACCTTCTCACCTGCTCGAACCGCCCAATATCATGGAGCAGGCCGATCAACCATGCCAGATCTACGTCACTGCGGGGCAAGCCCAGACTTTCCGTGATGCATGCACAAAGCCCGCCCACTTTAAAAGAATGGACGAGCTTCAACCGGATGGCTTCATCTGTCTGGTCAAACCGGGACAGATACGTATTAAATTTATTTCTGACCTCTTCCCGACTGATTGCCACCATCTGCAAATACTTCTTTCTCCCATCTATATATGAATTATTTCAGAAAATGCCCATATGTGCGCCGTAAGGCTTCCTTCATCGGCATTTCCGGCTTCCACCTCAAGGCTTCCATCGCCTTCCGGTTGGACAAGACAGAGCGGTAAATATCTCCTTCACGAGGTGCGGAAAATTCCGGTTGAATCGGCTTCCCTGCCACATCGCCCAGCAATTGCACCAGCTCCTTCAGACTGGTTTCCGTTTCCGTGCTGAGATTATATACCTCATTCACCCGATCCGTTTTGAGCGCTGCATAAATCCCACTGGCAATATCGCCGGCATAAATGAAATCCCTCGTCTGATTGCCATCACCAAAAATAGAAATTCCTTCCCCGTAGGCAATCTTCTTTGTAAATATGCTGATAACTCCGCCTTCTCCGCCTTCTCCCTGACGCTCGCCAAAAACATTGGCAAAACGGAGCACCACATAATCCAGACCGTACAGCTGATGGTACAGCTCCATATACTTTTCGGAAACCACTTTGCTGAGCCCATAGAAAGACAACGGACTCGCCGTCCGGTCTTCCCGTATCGGAAGCGCACTTTCAGGCACATCCCCGTAAACGGCCGCCGTGGAAGAAAATACGACACGCTTCACACCGCCCGTCCTGGCCGCTTCCAGCACATTCACCATGCCGCCGATATTATTCCGTTCATCATACAGCGGATCCCGGATAGAGGCGTCCACCATCGTCTGCGCCGCCAGATGAACAATGGCATCAAAGCCGCCGGCCGCCATCAGCTTGCGTGCTCCTTCACTGCAAACATCCGCCTCCAGCAGAATCACCCCAGCAGGCAGATTCTCCCGAAGCCCGGTAGCCAGATTATCCAACACAATGACATCCTCGCCACGCTCCATCAGCAGCCGCGTCAAATGGGATCCAATAAACCCCGCCCCGCCGGTCACTAAAATTTTCATAATATGCCCCTTTTATCTTATAAACTATTCCCGCGCTTGCATTGCCGGAACCTCATCACTTAGAACTTAAACGTATCCTTAAGTCCCAGCCATTTCTGATCTTTGTCGCTCAAATTGAGTGGCGTGCCATCTTCCATGGCATATCCGCCACTTGCGGCATTTCCCGCATATTCTCCCTGCAGCTGAGGCCATATGATACCTATTTCAGGATCATTCCATGCCAGACCGCCCTCATCATTTGCATGCCAGAAATCATTCACCTTATAGCAGAACTCCGCTTCCGCACTAAGTACCAAGAATCCATGGGCGAACCCTTCAGGAATGAGGAACTGCTTTCTATTTTCCGCAGTCAATTCGATGCCATGCCACTTTCCATAGGTGACAGACTCGGAACGTAAATCTACGGCAACATCAAAAACGCTGCCACGGATAGCACGCACCAGCTTGCACTGAGGAAAATGTTTCTGGAAATGAAGTCCGCGCAGGACGCCTTTTTTACTCATAGACTGGTTATCCTGAACAAAACGGATATGGAAACCGGCTTCTTCCATATCCCTCTGATTATAAGTTTCCATGAAATACCCGCGATCATCCCCATGGATCGCCGGTGTGATTACACACAGCCCTTCGATACCGCCTACATTTTTTTCTACTCTTATCTGCCCCATATGTCACTTCTCCCTGCCTTCCCGACGATCCGCAACTACTTGCAAGTATCGTTTCAATGCATCTTTCCAGTCCGGCAACGGTGTAAAGCCATAATCCACAAGCTTCTGTTTATCCAACCGGCTGTTAAACGGCCGTGCTGCTTTGGAAACTCCATATTCCTTTGTCGTAACCGGCACAACCCTTGTCGTATATCCGGCCTGCTTAAATATTTCCACGGTAAAATCATACCAGGAAATAAAGCCACCCTCATTCGTCGCATGGTAATAACCATATTTTTCTGTTTCCACCATATCCACCAAGAGACGGGCAAGATCTAACGTATATGTAGGCGTCCCGACCTGATCATCAACAACACGAACCTCCTCGTGCGTCTTCCCCACATTCAGCATCGTCTTGATGAAATTTTTTCCGTTCGTGCCAAACACCCACGCGATACGGATAATGAAATATCTCTCCAGCAGTTCTGAAACCGCCAGCTCTCCACCAAGCTTTGTTTCCCCATATACATTAAGCGGTGCGTACTCTTTGCAATCCGGTTCCCAAGGCTTCGTTCCCTGACCGTTGAACACATAATCCGTACTGATATAAACCATCTTGGCATTTAACTTCTTTGCTTCTTCCGCGATATATCTGGTGCCATCCACGTTAATCGCCTTCACCAGCGCTTTTTTATCTTCATCCTCCGCCGCATCGACGGCCGTCCATGCCGCACAATGGATAATCACATCAGGGCGGACATTCTCCAACACAGCCCTTACGTCCGACTGATTCGTGATATCCAAGGAAATATACGGCATCCTGGTAACCGCCGTACCGTCCTGAATGCCTGTATAAACAGGTTCTACGGCACTTCCGATTCCTTCATACCCCCGTTTAGCCAATTCGTTCATCACATCATGTCCAAGTTGCCCGGTCACACCCGTCACAAATACCTTCATGCTTCCCTCCGCTCAAGAATCTTCCCCATTTGCAATGGCTTTTAATGATCTTAATTACTTTTTATTTTCATCCATTTTTTGATAATATCCCTGATATTCTCCTGATACTATTTCCTTCCACCAGTTCTGATTGTCCAGATACCATTGAATCGTTTTCCCGATGCCGTCCTTGAACTTGGTCTCAGGGAACCAGCCTAATTCATGATGGATCTTCGTCGGATCGATCGCATACCGTTGGTCATGTCCCTTCCTGTCTGTTACATGCTCGATCAATGAAAGGGGCTTCTGCAAATACTCACAAATCAGGTGAACGATGTCGATATTCTTCATTTCATTATGCCCGCCGATATTATAAACTTCTCCCAATGTTCCTCTTTGGAGAATCAAGTCAATTGCCTTGCAGTGATCTTCCACATACAGCCAGTCACGGATATTCAGGCCTTCTCCATACACAGGCAACTTCTCCTCTGCCAACGCACGGACAATCATAAGCGGAATCAGTTTTTCCGGAAACTGGTAAGGCCCGTAATTATTGGAGCAGCGGCTTATCGTGACAGGCAGCCCATATGTGCGATGATAGGCCATGACCAGAAGGTCTGCAGAAGCCTTGGATGTGCTGTACGGACTGGAAGAATGGATCGGCGTATCTTCATGGAAGAATAAATCCGGACGATCAATGGGCAAATCACCATATACCTCGTCCGTCGATACCTGGTGATAACGCATGATTCCATATTTACGGCAGGCGTCCATCAATACAGCTGTGCCGATAATATTCGTCTGTAAGAATATCTCAGGATTTTCGATAGACCGGTCTACATGGGATTCTGCAGCGAAATTAACGACCACATCGGGCTTCTCTTCTTCAAATAATCGATACACCGCCAGTCTGTCACAGATATCCATTTTCACAAAGCGGAAATTATCCTTATCCATAACAGAAGATAAAGTGGCAAGATTCCCCGCATAGGTCAGCTTATCCAGACAAACCACCCTATCCTCCGGGCGCTGTTTCATCATATAAAAAATAAAATTGGAGCCAATGAATCCGGCGCCCCCGGTAACAATAATCGTCATGTCTATCTCCTTCCTCTTAATAGAAATAAGAGATGTCAGATTTAATAGAGAAAAGATATCAGATGGCAGACACTAAATAACATAGGAAGCCTTTATCACATCCAGCTTCATATCAAATTTTCTTTATTAATCAATACTGATAACATTTTTCGTATTTCATCCGCTAAATCCAACAGAATCCGAGCTTGCTCTTCTTCTATATATTTCAGCCTTTTACAAATTAAAATATGAGTCTGCAACTCAGCTACCGAACCTCGTGCTATCGTCAAAAAATACTTTGTATCATTTTTTGTAGCACGTGCAACACCTTCAGCAATGTTAGACGGAACAGAAACCGCTGCTCGCCGCATTTGATAAGACAAAGCAAACAACTCTTCTTTCGGAAGAAATCTCACTGCTTCATATACTTTTTCAGCAAGAGTCATGGATTTCTGCCAAACAATCATTTTCTGGAAATTCATGATTCTCAAGCCCCTTATTAATCACCACTCAGCAAAGTCCATATAAAAATGCATAGATTAAACGATTTCCATCATATTTTATCATCTAATCTCTGACATCTGTCTTCTAGCTTTCTCCTTCTGACTTCTGTCCTCCGATGTCTGCCTTCTATACTCACACTTCCGACAGAATCTTCCCCATGGCCACCTTTTTCAGATATTGTCCATACGGGCTCTTTCCATACTTTTCAGCACTCTCTTCCAATGTCGCCTTATCTATCCAGCCCTGCTGGTATGCAATATCCTCCAGCGCCGCTATATGGATTCCCGCACGCGTTTCCACCGCCCGGACGAAATCAGCAGCAGCACTTAGACTATCTATGGTCCCGGTATCCAGCCACGCATACCCGCGTCCCAGAGTGACCACCTGCAAGTTTCCATCATCCAGATACATTTTATTCAAATCCGTAATTTCCAATTCTCCACGATCTGACGGTTTGACCTGCTTCGCATACTCACATACTTTGGAATCATAAAAATATAATCCGGTCACTGCATAATTAGACTTTGGATTCTTAGGTTTCTCTTCAATCGAAATCGCTTTCCCCTGTTTATCAAATTCAATCACGCCAAAACGTTCCGGATCATCCACGTAATATCCGAAAACAGTCGCACCTGCCGCATGCTGTGCGTCTTCTGCCGCCCCCTTCAAATACCTTGTCAACCCGGCGCCATAAAAGATATTATCCCCCAGAACCATGGCGCAAGGCTCTCCGGCAATAAATTCTTCACCCAGTATAAATGCCTGTGCCAATCCGTCAGGAGAAGGCTGTATCTTGTATTTCAAATGGATACCATATCTTGAGCCATCTCCTAAAAGACGTTCAAAATTAGGTAAATCCATCGGCGTAGAAATAATCAGAATATCCCGAATCCCGGCCAACATCAACGTAGACAAGGGATAATAAATCATCGGTTTATCATAAATCGGCAAAAGCTGCTTCGATGTCACCATCGTCAATGGATACAACCGCGTCCCGCTGCCGCCGGCTAAAACAATTCCCTTCATAAAGCCTCTCCCTTACATTCTTTAATCTCTTGCAAAAATATCCCTCGTATAGACCTTATCCCTGACATCATTGAGGCTGCTGTCATATCGATTGGCAATGATGCTTTGGCTTTCTTTTTTGAATCTGTCTAAATCATTCACAACCATACTTCCAAAAAACATGCTTCCATTTTCCAAGGTCGGCTCATAAATAATGATTTTAGCGCCCTTAGCTTTAATTCTTCTTATGACTCCTTGAATACTGCTCTGTCGAAAGTTATCTGAATTGGATTTCATTGTCAATCTATAGACCCCAATCACTAAAGGCTTTTCTTTCTCCGCATGTTCGTCACCGCTGCAATGATATCCCGCTTTTTCCAGCACTTGTCCGGCAATGAAATCCTTGCGTGTCCGATTTGACTGGACGATTGCTTCAATCAGATTTTCAGGAACTTCCGAATAATTGGCCAGCAACTGCTTGGTATCCTTTGGCAAACAATATCCTCCATAGCCAAAAGAAGGATTATTATAGTATGCCCCAATTCGTGAATCAAGACATACACCATTGATAATCTGCTGCGTATCCAATTTCTTCATTTCCGCATAAGTATCCAGCTCATTGAAATAAGAAACACGCATCGCCAAATACGTATTTGCAAAAAGTTTTACCGCTTCCGCTTCTGTAAATCCCATAAAAAGCGTGGGAATATCTTTCTTTATCGCACCTTCCTGTAAAAGTCCGGCAAACGTATGCGCCGCTTCCACAAGACGTTCATCATCGCTGTCAGTGCCTACGATAATACGGCTCGGGTAAAGATTATCATAAAGGGCCTTGCTTTCTCGCAAAAACTCAGGACTAAATAGAATATTCCTGCTGCCCGTTTTCTCACGGATACTTTTTGTATATCCGACAGGAATCGTCGATTTAATAACCATGACGGCATCAGGATTATATTCCATCACAAGTCGAATGACCGACTCTACCGAGCTCGTATCAAAAAAGTTTTTCTGGCTGTCATAATTCGTTGGAGTAGCAACAATGACAAAATCGGCATGACTATAAGCCACTTTCGCATCAAGCGTCGCAGTCAGATCCAATTTCTTTTCTGCCAAATACCTTTCGATATAATCATCCTGAATCGGTGACTTTCGCTGATTAATCAGCTCCACCTTCTCCGGAACCACATCCACCGCCATCACATGATTATGCTGTGACAATAAAACTGCTAATGACAAACCCACATACCCTGTACCTGCAATTGCTATATTCATAAAAAACAATTCTCCTTCTAAAAAACTTATATAGTCTTTATTATTGAAATTAAATTTGTTATTTGTTTTTTATTCCACGCCAAATATGCCATATATGCTGCTCCATAAATAACCATGCATATAAAATTGTCCCAAATCCATCCGCCAGCAATAAATGTGCCTACCAATAAGCATTCCACTACCATGTCTTTACCAAGGTGTAGTCCTAATAATTTTTGCAATTTTACTTCTGCATAAAAACATCTGATTGCATATAAAAATACTACTGAAAAGATTGTCATATCTAAATTATGGAACAATTCAACCGATACGACAGTGACAATCGCACTTAATATAACTGCAATACTATTGATTTTTAGCATCAGAAACTCTTGCCGCATACTCTTCAAATAAGTATTAACCAACAATTGCATCTTGCTTTCAAATATGCAAACAGGAAATAAAACGGCCATATACACCAAACTATCCTCATACTGTGGAAGCCACCATGACAACAAGCACCTTATCGGATAATAAAAAATCAGTAGAGCCAAAAGGATAGCAGACAACCCGCTACGAAGTTTCACATAAAGACCTGCCAGCTTGCTTTCCTCCACATGCTTCAATATAGGAAAAAACGCGACACTAACCGCACTGATAAATATCATTAAAAAATTTGAGATACCTAAAGTCAATGACACCTTTCCAAAAGTTACAACATCCCATCCTACCGAGACCCCATAACGGACAATACCAATAATAAGCATGCTTGCTATATTCGCAAACATAAGCTTAATCCCTGCACTTATATTCATAAACGTTTCATAAACGAATTCCTTAAGTGAAGTAAATTGAAAATACAGAAGCCTATAACAGATTTTTACACAAAATAAGGATGCTCCCAAAAGGGATATTACTTTTGCATAATATAAATCATAAAAAGAATTATATCCAATAATCAGAAGCAAAAACACTATAGCAAGTAGCAGGACCCTCTCGGTTAAGATAATTTTAGCATAACCGGAAATTTTATTTGTCATTTGAAGAATAAAGCCGCACATTGCATTAAAATGTAAAAATGGTAATGAAAACGCAGAATAAAGCAATAGATTCTGTTTGGTATAATCTTCAACAAAATATTTACTAAACAGCCAGATTAATGATGCAAGCAATAATTCCATACATACAAGCCCATATAATTGACCGGCAAAAACCTTCGAATCCAATTCATCAAATGATTTTCCCGCATATCGTAAATAAATTCCATCTGACCAGCCAAAATGAAAAAAGCTCATATAGGAAAAATAAAACAAGAATAATTGCCAAATACCATAATCGACAATTGGCATAAACTTAGGAACAAATATTGTCATAATAACAGATCCACACAAAGAAATAAAATTAGCGAAAAATGAATATGATATATTTCTGATCAGTCGGGTTACATTCATTTATCAACGCCTCTACTTATCTTTTATTTCTTTAATTGCTTTTTCAAGTAAATCCATATCAACTTTTTCTGTAAATAATTCTCTATGCTTATCAATAAAAGAAAAATCTATTCCGCCAAAATTAATCGTAATGAGTTTATCAATGACTGGTTGGCTGAATCTCCATTTAATAATAGTCGCAGGAACTCCTCCCACAATACTATAGGCCGGCACGTCGCTAACCACAACTGCTCCCGCTGCAATGATTGCCCCTTGCCCAATATGAACCCCAGATAAAATTAATGCATTTGTACCAATCCAAACATCATCATCAACTGTTATTTTCCCCTTTGTTATTGCCTCATCTTCTCCCCAAACTTTATTTAAAACCGGATACGTCATCAAATGATCGAAATAATGATCTCCACCACAGATAAAATGAACTCCTTTCGCAATGGAACAATAATTACCGATTTCTAATACTACATCATCCTCATGATTAAAAAGATGTGCATTAATCTTTCCATAAGTTCCTTTCCCCACTTTTATTTTGTGAAGATTAAAAATCTGTAATTGCGAAACCGTAGTATAATTATGGGAATTTAATTTTCTCCATTGGTTTCGTTGTAAAATTGCTTTTATAAAAGTTAACAAAATTTGTATCATATAATATTCTACTCCGGCACCAAACCCGACTAATAAAGAAATTAAATAAATGTTAATCCATTGCGATTTATCGTCGCACGCATTCTTCTGCAAAAAACATTCACTAAATATCTTGGGAAATTCACAGTATAAACTTTTTAATATTACATATCATTTTATTCCAAAACTTTAGATAAATATTCTTTGGATTCTCTGATATATTCCTCCAAATTATTTTGTACTTTGTTCCAATCTGTCTCTTTTTCTAACAAATTCCAATTCAATGTAGAATCAACACCTCGGTATATCAGTCCTGATTTCCTTAAAAGACTGTAGATACGCTCCCCATTGGCCTTGGGCACCAATGTAATAAACTCCTTATGAAAAATATGGCTGAACGCAGTCGCATGAAAAGAACTGGAAATTACAGCCTGAGAATGATAAATAAGATTTAAAAAATCTTCCGGCCCCACGTCTTTGATATGGATATCACACTTACAACGTCTGGTAAATCCACCTGCTAAAACTACTTTTAATCCACGCTGATGATAATAATTCACGATTTCATCGAGAATCCGGTTTGCACCTGAAAGATAAATGACTACATAAGGATCTTCTATCGGCGATTCAGAAGAAATAAAAGGCATGTATTCTTCGGCTTCCAACAGAAACACCGGATCACACACCCATTTTACACTTCGCCCCAATTCTTTTGTCAAAAATTCCGCATTCGACTTCTCTCTTACGGCTAAAGCATCAAAATAGGGCAATTTCCCCTTCAAAACAGATAAATTTGAGAAATCGATATTTTCCTTACCAACGGAAGTAGAATACGAAACCTTCTTTCCCTGTTTCACAAATTCTAAATAAAACGCCTTATCATGCCCACAGGGAAAATCCGTATTCCACAGTTGATCACTGCCTGCCATAAACACATCTGCATGTAAATTTCCGTTTTCCAACTGATTATAATCCGTATATAACGATGTCAACACCAAATTTTCCTGAATAAATTGATTAAACTTCTTATTTCGGCTTCCATAAGATCCTGAAAAAAGTATCTTTTTAGTCCACAACTTAATTTTTGAACCCTCACTGTAAAAATAGCCTGGGCGATAATCAATAATTTGTGCATTATGTTGTTTACTTAAGTATTTCTGCAGTGCATACGCCTGAAACACGGATCCCGGATTATGCATGGCATGAATCGTGATTATTTTTATATCCATATCAACCTCTCCATGAATGCAAGACACGAATGACAGAATTTGGTACATGTCTCATGACAGAATACTTCCATATTTGTCGTTTGTATTTTCTCCTGAATTCACGATCTAAATATCCATACCCTTTTATCTTCCAAGTATTGAGCACATTGTTTCTTCCGTCCGGACAAGGGGACGGCCTTTGCAGGCACCCGTTATGGCGGATAATATCATCGAATTTTGTTTCCTCCATCTGAAAATGGTCTTTTAATACCTCAAATAGATTTTCCCCTTTTTCTGTATTCACCAAAACACCGGATACCGTTGCATTAGGGGAGAACTTTGTTTCATGATATTTTTCCCAATGCCAATAATCACATAATGTAATATCCGCCTGTCGTCTTTCTCGTGCAAACGGACATTGATAACAACCATCCCTATAGGAATATGACTTCATATAATAATAGTTAAAGCTGTCTTCCGGCCAATTTTTTATGACGCTTTCCCCATTTTCCTTTGATAAGAGAAAAACCAATTCATTCCGTTTTCAGCTTTACGCTTTATACGAAAGGTGTATTTTTTCAGTCCGCCCGCTACATCATGTAAATTCTTTATATAGTCATCAAAAAACTCCTGGCTCGGTACTCCGTGGCAGACCACTTCCACCAGATATAAATCAGTTGTATCCATATTTCCCAAGAATCTCTTTATTGCAGCAACCTCACAAGGTGTACCGGAAAACAGCACCTTCTTTTTTTGTAACAATGTCCGCTTTACTTCACGATAAATGTATCCCATATCACTTTGTACATACTTGGATTTTTGCAGACTCTTCAAGTCATCCTCGGTAGAGACAATGATGTGTTTCACCTTGAACGCCGAATCCATGGTACATCCGACTACTATGCCACCACGTAAAATAACTTCCTTCGCCAATACGATAAAAATACCGCCGGAGGTACTGCGAAAAACTTCATCTGCCCTTTTGTTCAAGGCTGCATATGTCCTTAACGGAATTCGGGCACCCTCTCCATTTTTGCACTGAATAAATGGACAAACATCTATGCATTTCTCGCAATATATGCACTTGCTCTCCTCTATCTGCGGTATAGTAAATCCATACTGATCCCTTCCGTAAGACAATGCCCCCGTCGGACAAATATTGACACAGGCTCCGCAACCGCAGCACTCTTCTTTTCTAAAGTTCTTACAAATATTATCTGCCATTATTTACCTCTGATTTTAGAAATAACCATGACTTCCAACAATGATATCCGGGATAATAAATATGCAAGCAAATTTTCAATACGATTGCTATTATAATAATTCTTAATCACATACAATTTGCTCTTCATTAAAAGCGTATGCTTTGCATACTGTGAATGAAAGGACTTATCAATTGATACAGAATGATTATGGATAAAGGTTTCCGTAAGAAGTAACGCCGTTTTTAACTGTGCTTTTTTTAACTTTATGGCCAAAACAATTTCTTCACAATATAAAAATATATTTTCGTCATACATTCCATATGTAAGCATCTTATTCGTATCCAACAAAAACAACGATCCTGAAACGGCTTCCACATCTTTATACTCACTTCTAATTGAATCAATCCCTTTGTAATGGAAAGATTTCGTCAATTTAGAAATAAAAACGTCTAATGAAAAAATATATTCCCATTTCTCTGGAATTCTAAAGGCTGTGTTATATTGTTTTTGTTTTTCCGCATCCAGCATAAAGGGCGCTGCCATCACATAATCATCGTGTGTCTGCAAAAATCCCGCCAATTTAATGATGACATCTTCTTTGATAATCACATCTGGATTACAAAGCAGGATATAATTCGATTGATAGTGATCGGCAATATATCGGATTCCAAAATTATTACCTGCTCCATAACCACCATTATGCCCGCTTGATACTAAATCAACCTTATTATCCACTATACTCTTTAATCTTTGAAAAGAATCATCCTGAGAACAATTATCCACAATGACAATATGATCAATACATTTGTAAGTTTCTATGCAGTTTACCAGTTTCATCACACTGTCTGCATCATTATAATTTAATACCAAAACATTAATCATATAGATATAACTCCATCAGTCACCCCTGAGACAGACTGCATTTGTTTTAGTTTTATAGCTCTTATCCTAGACATCGTTGCTCCTAAAATAAACCACAACATAAAATCAGAAATATAAGAGTAAAGAACAATTTCCCCCAATCCTTCCATAAGGACACACAGCAAAAAGCAAACAGACCCTCTAACAAAAAGATCTGCAGAATATCCGCAAAACGACTTAAAGACAAAAAACATGAGCACGCAGAAAAGAAGTAGCCCCACAAGGCCAAACGCCATTAATGTATACAAAATATAATTATGTGGATTATAAAAAACAACTTCATCAGAAAAGCCATTCCCTAACAGAGGATGATCAAAAAACAAAGAAATTCCGTATAATAACAAGTCTTGTCTCCCGATCACTGTACTGTCGGATAAGGAAAAAGCCAACATTCCGATATTTGTATCAAACAAAAAATAAATTCCCGCTGCCAAAGCTATTGTCAATATAATAAAAAAAGACACAATTGTTTTAAACGACAGCCTTTTCCCCCAAGAATGCATTATAACTAAACTCAATAAAGCAACAATCATTCCTCCGCGTGATTTCGTGATAATGACAGAAATTAACATGATTAAAAGCAAGGCGATTCTTTTTTTCTTCCCAGTTTCCGCACAGTAAAGAAAAGCAAATAACGGTATTATTTTGGCAGCTATGGCATTACTTCCTCCAACAGGTATGACAAGATCATTTTTATAAAAATAGGTATCATCGAAGAATGTGTATGTACCAATTAATGCTTCAACACAAGTTTGCACACAAATCAATAAGAAAACAAGCAATACAGCTTTTTTTAGTCCGTTAAAATCAACTATGCTATTTGCCGCAATTAAATAAATTAATATATCCATAATCAGAATCGCATAATTCCCGACAAATTCAGAAGCCTGTGGCTCATAAACAAGAGGGATTAAAGGAAAAATCAATCTAATACACATGATGAGAGATATCATGTCTAATAAGACTTTCCCTTTCCGCAAAACTATAACTGCAAGCATAAACAGGCCGAAAGCCATCACAATCATCAGTGGCGTAAATCCAACTACGATATGCGGAATATCAATATTATCATTTAAAGCTTTTCCGGATTGCACAAAAACCAGAAAGATTAACATAGAAATAAAAAAATATAACGTACTGAAATTACTTAATTTTCTATCATTATTATTCATAATTACCTCAAAACCTATTTATGTCCAGTCATAAGGAAATATAATTCTGCAATTCCTCTTCCATATAAAGAACGATGTCTAATGGCATCCTGCAAACAAAGCAGTTTCCAAAATCTGGGAGAAATCATTTTGTAAAGAATACCCTGATCCCTTAAATACTTATCATCATATCCATTATTCCAAGTTGAATCTCTTTCATTTGTAAGCGTTGCTATATATTCAGGAACTGCATATATTTTCAACTTTTTATCCAGACAGGCAGTCAGGAAAAGATTATCCTCCCCATGGCAATGAGGCGTTCCTCCGCCAAAGCACTGATTAAAATAAATACCGTTCATTCTAATACTTTTTAACCTAACTGCAATGCGGGCAGTTCCGTAGCGCAGATAATTTAAATACCCCACTCGCGTGCGTTTTTGTATTTTAAAACGCGTCGTTCTTTCTTCGTATACATTGAATATGATTACATCTGCATCCCCATTTTCTTCAAAAGCCCTTCTTACAATATCTGCATATCCATCTACATAGGCCATATCGTCATCCGCGAATAGACAGATCTCACTATCCGCACGCATTAAGGCATTATTCCTATTCAATCCAACCCCACGTTCCGCAAAGTTCAGATAAGCAATATGATGGTCGCGCCAATTAAAGTGCTCAATTGAATTAAAATCACACTGATTTCCTATAATGGCATCCGTTTGTATATTCATTTTGTTTAGCAAAGAGTGATCTCTTTGATGCATCGTAGCAACCAGCACCTGTATTTTCATCATTCCGTCTCTAATTATTTTATCCTTAAAACTTTTATGATTCCCCAATATCCTATATGGAATAATGACCTCCATACGGATAGGTGCTCAATATTGCGATAAAGAATCCAGTGATATTTTACTAATTTAAATTTATTACTGGAAACGGAATTTCCCCGTATCCTATATTTCATGAGGACATCCGGCATTCCATACATATATTTCTCTTTTTTCAGCATTTTAAGCCAAAGAGCATCATCATTGCGCTTCCTTATGTCCGGAACCTCAAAATACCCCATTTTTTCCACATTGTACATAACGGTTGAATTCCCCACAGGACAATCCAGCAATAAACGGCTATAGCCGGTCTTTCCTATCGACTTAACCACTCTCCCCAAGGATTGCCCTCTCTCATCAATTTGTTCATATGACGTATTTGAAAATGGATATCCATTTAATTCCATCCATCGTATTTGCCGTACCAGCTTATCCGGCATCCATAAGTCATCACTATCCAAAAAGGCCATGTATTCTCCTTTTGCATGGTGCATGGCTTCATTTCTTGCTACTGCCGGTCCTGAATTTTTTTTCAGCTTATAATATCGTACCCTATCATCTTTCTCCGTATATTCTTTTACTATATTTTCCGTATCATCTGTGGAACAATCATCGACAATAATCATCTCCCAATCTTCATAGGTCTGAGAAAGTACCGATTTTATCGTCTCTCCAATAAAAGCTCCGCAATTGTATGTAGGAGTGATTATGGAAACTAATCCTTTTTGTATCATGAAACCGCCCCCACTGTCCGAAACATAGTCAGAATATCATTAAGAAAGCTGAAATTTTTTATACTTTGCAAATTGAACTTCATTTTTTGAGGAAGAACCACCTGAATATATGTTTCATCTGCATTATCCGTATCCGCCAAAAGCTTCTCCTCGTCTTTATATGCGATACTTGCATCGCTTGTAACACCTGCCGGCAGCAATAATGTTGCCATCATTTCAGGAGTATATGCCTTTACATATTTCATAACTTCAGGTCTCGTCCCGACAAAACTCATTTCTCCTTTAAGAATATTGATAAGCTGGGGCAATTCATCCAAACGGCACCCTCTGAGTTTATTACCTATATTTGTTATACGGCTGTCGGATTGGGTTGTTACCTGGGTTCCTAATTTTTCTGCATGATCCACCATCGTTCTGAACTTATAAATTCGAAAAGGCCGGCCATATTGGGTAACGCGCTCTTGCCTAAAAAAGACAGGCCCCTTACTGTCAGCTTTGATTAACAATGCCAGTAACAGAAAAACCGGCGATAGAAAAATTAACAGGCACAGTGCCGTTATTTTATCAAAAACAGCCTTTAATAAAAGTTGGTTTCTTTTTTTGACAAGAATATCATAATAAATCTTTACTTCCGGATTCTGCATTTCCATCGGAAGTTCATCCCATTGGCACAGCACAAGAACACCTCATTCCAAAAGTTCTCGTTTAAACATTTTCCTTGATCCGCCTATTTAGTATTCCTAATGATTCCTTGGAAACAATGAATCACATAGTCTACATCTTCATCGGTCAATTTCGTATGAAGAGGAAGCGTAACTTCATTTTTATACAGATTATATGCATTAGGGAAATCTTTGATATCCCATCCATAATCTTTATAAGCAGTCATCATTGGCAACGGTTTGTAATGAACATTGCAGGCAATACCATGTTCAGCCATTTTCGTAATAATATTTCTCCGCATACAATCATCCGCCCAAGGAATACGAGTAATATACAGATGTCCGCAACTGCGTTGCCCTTCCGAAAAATGTTTGATATGCAAAACTCCCAATTCATCACACATCGCATCATACCGTTCAATAATTTCTTTTCGTCTGGCCAACAGCTTAGGATATCTCTCAAATTGCTTCAAACCGATTGCTGCCATGATATCTGTCATATTGCATTTATACAAAGGCGCTACGACATCATATTCCCACGCTCCGAGCTGCATCTTATGAAGAGCGTCTTTTGACTGCCCGTGGAGGCTATATAGCTGGAACCAATGATAAACTTCCTCATCATCGATACCGGGAATACTACGCCATGTAGAAGCCCCTCCTTCTGCCGTAGTGAAATTCTTCACAGCATGAAAAGAAAAGCTGCTGAAATCTGCAATTGCCCCTGCCATTTTTCCCTGACGCTCAGAACCTAACGCGTGGGCACAATCTGCAACAATCACCACTCTGCCGATAGCCGCCTGAATTCTCTTCCCCAAATCAGTGTTTCCACTTGGTTTAAAAAGTCCTCTCTTCTTATTCACAATCTCGAAAATACGGTCATAATCGCAAATCACCCCACCGAGATCTACCGGAACAATAGCTTTTGTCTTATCTGTAACCGCTTGCTCTAACTGATCGTAATCCATTTCTATCGAATCTTTTTGTGAATCTACAAATTTTATAGTGGCGCCTACGTGGATGGCTGCCGCCGCAGAAGATGTATAAGTATAGGCGGGAACGATAACTTCATCACCTTTCCCAATCCCTAGGATCCGCAAATTAAGTTCTTCTGCCGCGGTGGCAGAATTCAGGCAAACAGCCTTATTGACTCCAACATACTTGGCAATCAGCTCTTCCAGCTTTTTTGTACGCGGCCCGGTAGTTATCCATCCGGAACGCAAGGCTTCTGCCACTTCCTGTATTTCCAAATCACTCATATCTGGCGGGCTAAATGAAATATTCCTATTTTTCATCATTTTCTCCTTTTCATTCACTTTATAAAACACATTTTTTATGCCAATTTATTTTCCTCATTTATGATTAGGTTGGTAAGTGGAAGTTATTTCCTTTAACGTCTGAATGGTTTCTAAATCATTTTTGGTACTTATCGGGGCGCTCAATGTATCTTCCAGCCATTCAGACTCCATCTTAGCCACTTTTGCCTCGAATATTTTTTCATGGGTTGTCTTTCGTGTGCCTTCCTGTGATGTTAAAAGCTCCTCAAACAGCTTCTCTTCCGGACGAAGACCGGTGCATTTTTATATCCACATCCGGAATATAACTCGATAATTGAATCATATTTCGTACCATAACAATAATTTTTACGGAGATTTCCCATATCCAACAGGATCAGCTCTCCGCCTTTTCCTAAGACGCCCGCTTCCAGAAGCGTCATAAAATACCGGGACATTGCCGGATCTGTGACTGCTACCGGTCCTCCCTCCGCAATTTTTTTAATAAAGGCACTACGCTCCCGCGACTGCCGAGCACATTCCCGAAACGGACCACAACGAATCCGATCTTTCCTAACCGGTTCATGGCCCGGCATACTTTTGCCGCCATCTGCTTGGTTGCTCCCATCACATTGATCAAATTAACAGCCTAAAAATATCTTACTTTTTATAAAGCTATTATATATTATCACTACATAAAATAACAGGGAAAATGAAAGCTCTTTTCTTTCCTGCAGCGCGCCGCTCTTCCCGCCGGTCATGTGACGGCGTCCCGTACGGGCTGCGGTAACAGCTGACCGCCGCCGGGCAGATCAAGGGTCCGCCCGTGCAGCCAGTCGTTACCGGCAGCTTGTCGGTCGTAATAGAGGTCGTACCCGCCGCTGCGAATATTTTGCAGACTCCTGTCGGCATCGCTCAGCACCGTGACATGAGAAGGACCGGTCAATATCCACTGCGAGGATCGGTCCAGATTGACGTCAGCTTTCTCCGCTTCTGCCGTACCGTTCATCGTTCCCGTCCAAACCGCGCCGTCTTGCAGTGACACCATGACCGTACTAGTTTTATCAGCCACGACGTTTCCCGACCAGGACTGCTTTGCCGTCGCCAGCGTCAACGCACCGCCGTCGCATACGGCAACGACCGCCGGAGCGGCGGACAGCAACACCGTATTTTCCAGATAAATATGGCCTGTCATATTCCCGACGCGGAATAAGGGCGCGGCGCCGGTATTTTCCAGGCGCGTGTGTTTCGCCTCGAACGAAGCCTCGCCGCCTTCGGCTGCCGGGCCGTCCAGCATAACGCCTTCTGCAGTGCCGGAAAAGCTGCTGTCTTCCAGCGAAATACGGCCGCCGTCCTTGAGCACCGCAATCGGCCCCGCTGCCGCAAAGCCCTTAGTTCCCGCAACCGTGACGCTGCCCGCCGAATACAGACAGGCGCTCTGTCGCCCTCGCGTCACGAGTTCGCTGTCGGTCAGCTCCGCAGCAGCCGCCGGCAACACGGCAACGGCCGGGGAATCCTTTCCTGCCGTCGAAAGGCGGCTCCGCCTTACTGTCACATTGCCGTCAGTACCGACGACCGCCACGGCGGCGGCGCCCGTTGCAGCGGACGAAACGGATGAACCGTCCAGCTTCACCTTGCTCTCTACAGCCAGAACGGCTGCATTCTGCCCATTATGCCGGCCGCCTTCTTCACTCGTCGTATCGCCACCCTTGTCGATCTTCAGTCGTTCCAAGACCACAGCGGCGCCATGTTTTGCCAACACGACGCTGCGGTCCATGGCAAAGGCGTGGATGGCGCGATCACTTCGCGCAACAGTCGCCCCATCCATCAGCCACGTCGCTTTCATATTGTCAACCGTTTTTTCCGGCAACACAAAGAGCTCGGCCGGCACATCCTTTTTACCGTCCTTACCCGTTTCTTCCTTGCCTGCGCCGTTACGCGCATCGTAACCGGCCAAAACGGCCTTAATCCGGTCCGATAAACCGCCCCCTTCTGCGGCAAAACCGGGTAAGGCCGTACCGATAACGGTCAGTGCCGCCAATACGGCGACAAGATATCGTTGCTTATTCATCATACGTTCACCTCAACAGTAATCTCTTCCCCACAGCATTTCACGGGACGCTTTCGCTCCTTTTCTCTTGCGAAAAAAAGAGGAAGAACAGATTGCGGCGTTCTTCCTCTCTACTATATCACGTTTGATACAAAATGCGAACCGAATTGGCAATACATAAAACGGCGACACCGGCATCGGCAAAAACGGCACCCCACATGGAAGCGAATCCGGCAAGACCGGCCAGCATGACCAGGCCTTTCACCCCAAGGGCAAACACGACGTTCTGCCGAACGACGGCAAGCGTCTGCCGGGATAGTAGCAGTGAACGAAGAACGGCACTGACGGCGCCGTGCATGTAAATGACGTCAGCCGCATCGACAGCGATGTCGGCGCCGCTGCCCATAGCGCCGCCAACATCGGCGCCGGAAAGAACGGGACCGTCGTTGATGCCGTCACCGACGAAGAAAACGGCCCCCCGTTCTTGCCGCAGCGACGACAACGCCGCGACCTTGTCCTGCGGCAGGCAGTCTGCCAGCGTCTGATCGATACCGAGCGTTCCGGCCACGACGCCTGCCGCCGCCGCACGATCACCGGTAACCATTGCCGTATAAAGGCCGAGCTTCTTAATGCCGTTGACGGCTGCGGCCGCATCGTCCTTTACCGTATCCGTAAGGATAATATGGCCGGCATATTCGCCGTCGACGGCGACGAAGATGACCGCCGCTCCTGCCGCCGCCACGGACGGTACCGCCGTACCGAGCCGCTGCAGCAGCCGCAAGCTGCCGCAGGCGACCGAATGACCGTCGACAATGGCAACAACGCCTTCTCCGGCGAATTCTCTGCTGCGGAGCGCCGGAGAGAGTGTACGGCCGCCGACAGTTGCCGCAGCCACGATTCCCTTGGCCAACGGATGCTGCGATCCCTGTTCAACGGCTCCCGCCGCGGCCAGAACGGCCGCTTCCGTGAACCTGCCGGCAGCGCAGACACGTTGCGCGGAAAAGCGACCTTCCGTAAGTGTCCCGGTCTTATCAAAAATGACGGTTTTGACTTCATGCAGCCGTTCCAGTGCCGCCGCCCCTTTAAACAGAATTCCTCCTTTGGCCGCCGCGCCGATAGCGGCGGAAAAAGCCAACGGAATACTGATCACCAAGGCACAGGGGCAGCTGATGACCAAAAAGGTCAGTGCCGTGTACAGCCAATAATGCCACTGCCCGCCGGCGAGAGACGGCACGACGGCCGTCACTATCGCCGCCGCTACGACGGCAGGCGTATACAGCCGACAAAACCGGGTAATAAACCGGTCAAGTCGCGGTTTTTGCGCTTCCGCAGCCGCCACGGCTTGCAAAATCTTCGAGACCGTAGATTGCGCCAGTTCCTTCGTTACCGTCAGCTCAATCACGCCGGTCTTGTTTATTGCCCCCGACAGCACACCGTCCCCTTCACGACAAGTCAGCGGCAGCGCTTCACCGGTGAGAGCGGACATATCGAGGACGGACTCTCCTGCCGCCACGATACCGTCTAAGGGAATACGATCACCGGGCCGTACCAGAAGACGGTCTCCCGTCCTCGCGGCGGCGGCAGGGATCGTTTCGACGTCTCTGCCGTCTCGAATGCGGCAGACAACATCAGGCCTCAGATCGATAGCCGCCTTGATCTGACGGCGGCTCTTACCGGCAGCCCGTTCTTCCAAAAATTCGCCGATACGGCTGAAAAGCATGACGGCTACAGCCTCGACACAATCGCCGATAAGAAAGGCTCCGCCGCTGGCAATGACCATGAGCAGATTTTCGTCAAACGGGTCTTTACGGCGAATATTACGCCAAGCCGCCTGAATAACGTCTTTACCGATCAACAGATACGCAAAACCGTAAAGATATAGGCTGCCCTTGTCCGGCAGCGGCCATATATACGCCGCCAAGTATGCGCAAATACCTGCAAAGACGGGCAAGAGCCGTTTCTTTCCGCTTTCCTCCGCCTGTTCACCACAGCAGCCGCAAGTACAGGTGCAACGGCTTACCGGTTCTTGTTGCGACATTTTTTCACACATAATATCTCCTTTTTATATGATTATTTGTTTATATGTTAGTTGTAGTATAACACATGAACAAACACATGCGCAATAGTTCATATGTTTTTTTCTTTGAATCACTTTCTTTTTGCAGTATAATTAGTAACAATGACAACAAGAAAGGAAGTCCTTCTATGAAATGCATGGTCAGCGGCATCGGCGGTGTCGGCGGCTATATTGCCGCCGTTTTGTGTTCCCACCGTCAGGATGTCACCTTAATCGCCCGCGGAAAACGCCGGGAATCATTAGCGAAAAAAGGCCTTGTCGTCCACAGCAGACGGATGGGAGAACACATCTTTCATCCCTTCGTAACGGCTACGCCGGCTGCTGCCGGCCGCCAGGATGTAATTTTTATCTGTGTCAAGAATTATTCTCTCTCCGAAGCATTGGCCGCCTTACAGCCCTGCATTGCTGAACAAACCATTATCGTCCCCGTTCTGAACGGCATCGACCACTATGACGTAACCAAAAAGCAGACGCCGCAGGGCCGCGTCCTGGATTCGTTGATTTACATCACCACTGCTTACGATACGGATTATTCCATTCGCCAAACCAGCGACTACGCCAAACTTTGTATCGGTAAAGGCGATTCCGACGCCTTGGAAACAGTGCGGCGCCTCCTCGACGAAACGGGCGTATTCGACTGTCAGATCCCCGATGATATGGATGCCGAAGCGTGGCATAAATATATTATCAACTGCGCCTACAACGTCATTACCGCCTATTACGACGCGACGACAGGCGACTTGCTGCAACATCCGCAATGGCTGAAAGAATTTCATGATCTCCTGGAAGAAACGCACCGTGTCGGCGTCGCCGCCGGCATTCGCCTGTCGCCATCGCTGCCTGACGAAATCTACCGCTCCATGACGGATAAACGCAATGCTGCGGCAACGAGCTCAATGGCCCGCGATTTCAAGGCGAAACGGGCCAATGAATTGGAAACCTTTAGCGGCCATGTATTGAAAAAAGCGGCGGAACTGCACCTCACGCTGCCCGTTACGACACGCTTTTATGCAGAATTGAAAAAGCGCTCCGCCTCGTTTTAAAAAACGCTTTCCTCTTCATCGGGAGGAAAGCATTTTTCATTTTACGCCTTCTGAAAGTAACGGGCGAATCCCTTATTTTTCAGCAGCCCCTTATAGATCAGAATACCGCTGACAGAGACGGATAAAAATTCGCCGGCACCGATATAGGCCATCATCGCCCAAAGGGAAATTTCTTCCGGTATTTCCGTCAAATAGGCCAATTCCAGCGCAATCAGTACGCCGTTGAAAAAGACCGGCGCCAAGGAAGCGACAAACAAATGGGCGCACCGTGACATGACAACGGTGGCAAGAAAAGTAGCCGTCGTTCCGACCAGCATATCCGGCAAGCCGAACGGACTTCCCATATTCGCCAGAAAACAGCCGGCGACAAGACCGGGAATCCATTTTCTGTCGGAAAAAGCGAAGAGCGTCATGAATTCGGAAAAGCGGATCTGCACGGGGCCGTAGCTGACAGGCGCCAGCACGATCGTCAGAATGGCGTAAATTGCGGCAATAACGGCATTCACCATGAGAATACGCAGGTTCGACATCAGAAAAACCTCCTTGATTTTTTGTGAAGTGGGTACCAAGAAACACTTCCTGCGCTATTGTACCACATTCACGCGCCGTTGTCGCAGCGTATCGTATTCTTCCGGCACCTTTGTCTCCTCTTTTGACCGCAACCGGATAAGGATAACGATTTCCGTCTCTTTCTGGCTGCGGTAGTGGCTGCGAAAAAGCCTGCCGAGGACCGGCAGATCACCGAGCAGCGGTATTTTGCGGAAATTTTCGACATCTTCACGATTGATAAGGCCGCCGATAACCAACGTCTTGCCCGGCTCCATCCGCACCTCCGTCGTCACTTGCCGCGTAGCGATGCGATAGGCTTTCAGCTGCGGCACCAGCACGGGCGTACTGACTTCGGCGTCAATTTTGGCGGTCACACTGCCGTCGTCATGAATGCGCGGCGTATAGACGAGCTGAATGCCGGCATCGCGATATTCCGTCGTCGTGACGCTTTCCTGTCCCTTTTCATGCTCCGTCAGGACGGGAATGCGGTCGCCGATGAGGATCTTCGCCTCTTTTCCGTTGGCGGCAAGCAAATGCGGCCGGGCCAACAATTTGGCCTTGCCTTCTGTCAACAACGCCCGTACTTTTCCTTCAAAAGAAAAAAGTCCGCTCCGTCCGGGTCCTCCCGGCACGCCGCCCCAACTCCAGTCCAGGCCGAGCTCCTTCATCGCGTCCTGTGTCAAGGATACGACTTCCACTTCCACATCGGCCTGCGCCGCTTCCCGATCCAGCACTTCAACCAGTCTGCCGACTGCCGCCGCTTCCGCCGGCGTGCCGCCAATGACGATGCGGTTGGTGCCTGCATAGGTCCGGACCTGCTCCGCCGGAATCGCCGCCCTGACGGCCTCGGCCACCTCTGCCGGCTCCGCATGCTGCAGGGCCCATGTATACAGCCGTTTGACCCCTCTCTGTTCCCGCCCTGCCGTAATCGACGCGATGGCGCCGCCGCGGTTATAATAAAGGTTTTGACCGGCAACGATCGCCTTGATGGCTTCTTCTGCCGTCACATTTTCCAGGTGCAGCGTCATTGATCCCTGCACCGTATCGTCAACGACGAGATTGATGCCGCCGCTTTTGGCCAATCCCTCCAGAACCGTACGGATCGGAGCGTCACTGACATCGACGGAAAGGGGCGCGGCGGCAATCGGATTGCCACAGAAAACACACCAGAACAAAACCGGTCCCAACCAGCGCCGGGCCGTACGTTTATCGATACAATTCAATCGTCTCGCCACCTTTCGTCAAACCGACGATACCGTCCGTAATATAACTCACCGTATAGGATCCAAAATGATCACCGGCCCGGCAAGCCGCCGTCAGCGTACCGTCAGAAAGCAGCACGACCTGACGCGCGCCTTGCGCCATGTAGCCGAGAATAACAGGCGGCGCAGACGCCTTCGTCCCTTTTTGGGCTCCTTCTTGTACTGCCGCCGGCAACGTCTGCACAGCCGCCTCTTCAGTCGGATCCGGCGCTGCGGCAAACAGATCAGGCAGCGGCCGATGGCGCAATGACGGCAATGTCGTAAAAATCAGTTTCCCCGTCTTTTCCGTTTCCTTTGCCGCGCCGTTACCGTCGCTTTTTTCCTTTTTCTCTTGGCTCCGTTTCTCTTCTGTTCCGGCGTAAGAAAAAGGAGCCGGAGACGCCTCGCGCATCTCCGACTCCCCTATGACCGTTTTCTTTTCAAGCAGCGGCCCGTCCCACAAGAACGCCATCCCCGACACGATGGTCAGGATCACTCCGTAGGGGAGTAAACGTCTTGCGTGTGGAACCGAACAGTTCCTTATCTTCCGAATCAGAAGCCGTACCTCAGCCCGCATCATCATACCCGTCCGGATGACTTTGATGCCAAGCCCAGGCAGCGGCAATACTTTCTTCAAGATGACTGCCGATATAGCCGGCTCTGCCTGTAACCAGGATTCTCATTACTTCCTTACCCTTCCTTCAGGGCCTTCAGCCGACTGCCCAAAAACTTTTTATAAATCTCGACGCCCGGCTGATTGAAGGCATCGACAGCAGCAAATTCGCCTTCATAGGCGACGGAAAGGCAGAGCATGTACATCAGCTCGCCGAGATGGTAGGCATTCAGCTGCGGCAAAATGTAATTGGCGCTGGGACGGCCGTCACTGGCCAGGGCCTCCGCATTAGCGCTGCGGGCGCTTTCCAGAATGCGGCTCAGCGGCAAACCGCTGAATGCTTCCAACTGTGCATATTCGTCGTATAGATGGGGAACGACCAGATCATTTTCCCAGTCGGTCACCGAAATGAATTGAACGACCTTATCCTGCGGCCCTTCCTGATGCTCCTGCGTCTGTGCATGCATATCCGTCGTACCGACGGCCACGATCGGCGTTCTGCCGTAATTGACGACACGCTGCCGCTTATCCAGCCGCTTGCCGAGAGATTCGGCCAGCAGTTGGACATACCATTCCGAAAGTGATTTCAGGCAATCGCCGTACGGCATCAGCACTTCCAGACAACGGCCGTGAAGCTTGCCTGCCAGATATTTCAAGGCACTGTTGAAGAGCGCAGGATTTTCATGCCAGTCGCCGTTCCGGCAGACCTGATCCATAGCCCTGGCACCGTCCAGATAAGCGCGGATATCGAAGCCGATGAGAGCGGCCACGATCAGGCCGACTTCGGAAAAAACGCTGAACCGGCCGCCGACGCCGTCAGGAACAAAAAAGATCGGCCAGTCTGATTTTTCCGCCAGATGATGCAACAACGTTTCTTTTTCCCCTACATGCGGGTCGGTTACGGCAACGGTTTCCAACGCGACCGACGCATCCATCATGGCCTGGCGGAAAATCATATAATTGGACATCGGTTCAATTGTCGACCCCGATTTGGAAAGCAGCACGGCCATGACCGTATAGGCAGGCTTTGCGTTGCGCTCTCCCTGCAAGAATCGGATGATCTCGCCAAGGGAACGGGAGTCCACGTTATTTCCAGAGAAAAAGATCTTGGGATATCCGTTCCGCTCCGCCGTAGACTGATAATTCCAGAAAGCGCCGCAATGGACATCAAAGAGAACTTTGCCGCCCAAGTAGGAGCCGCCGATACCGAAAAAAACGACGGCGTCAACGCGGTTGCGCGTCGTCCGCCCCAAGGTCTCCAGCGCCATGATGCGTTCAGGCGTATTAATATTCTCTTCAGCTATATACGGCAATCTGGTAAAGAGTACGGCCTCGGGCTCGCCGTCTTTTGACAGATGCCCGTCGATCGTCCCCTTTCTGCGCATATCCATCAGCGCCGTATGCGCTTTGCCGCAACATTCTTCAAATGCGGACAGTTCTTCTTCCGTAACGCCGTCAGGTCCGTATAACGTCCCCGCATCGAAGGTAAATCCTGATTGTAACGTAATGCTGGCCATGGCAATCACTGCCTTTCTGTTATGAATACCTATCCATTCTTTTACCGTATATTATAGCATACGTATACGTTATCATACAGTAAATATCCTTTTACATGGCCGCGATAAAAAAACCGCACCGACTGCAGTGCGGTTTCTTCTCAAAAATGAAGCATTGATTGCAGGAAGCTTTTTGTCCGTTCGTTTTGCGGATGTTCGAATACGTCCGCCGGCGTTCCCTCTTCTTGAATAATGCCGTCCGCCATGAAAAGAACGCGGTCGGCCACTTCTTTGGCAAAGGCCATTTCATGGGTCACGATGATCATGGTCATATCGTCGTCCGCCAGCTGCCTGATCGTCTGCAGAACCTCGCCTGTCAGCTCCGGATCCAAGGCCGACGTCGGCTCGTCAAAAAGCATGATATCCGGATTCATGGCCAATGCCCTGGCAATAGCCACGCGCTGTTTCTGTCCGCCCGAAAGACGGGACGGGTAGGTATCCTTTTTTTCCCAAAGGCCGACTTTGCGCAGCAAGGCCTCGGCGACGGGAAGAATCTCTTCGTCTTTCATGCCTTTGACGACGCGCGGCGCTTCCAATATGTTTTCCAGAACCGTCATATGCGGAAAGAGATTAAAGTGCTGAAAAACCATGCCCATGCGACGGCAGATGGCCCGCACCTCACCAGCCGGCGCATAAACGGAGTGGCCGCCGTCTGCCGGCTGCTGCGCCATGCACCGGCCGTCAACGGTAATTTCACCTCGGTCGATCGTCTCCAGCTGGCAAAGACAGCGAAGAAATGTACTCTTGCCGCTGCCTGACGGCCCGATAATGGAAATGACTTCGCCGGCATCGACGGCAAGGGAAACATCGTTTAACACGTCTAACGATCCGAATCTTTTTCTAATGTGCTTCATTTCAATAAAACTCATGTTTGCGGCTCCTCCTATTCATCATATACGGCATAGCGTTTTTCCAGGTAGCCGAAAACGTTGGTCAGAATAAAGGTGAAAAAGAGATAGAACACGGCGGCAACGATAAACGCCGTCGTATCGAAATCGCGCTGTACGATCGACCGCGTAATGCGAAGAATGTCATTCATCGCCAGGATGTAAACCAGAGACGTATCTTTCAGCAAATTGATCGTTTCATTCGCGACCGGCGGCAGGACCCGTTTGATGACCTGCGGCAGAACGATGCGGCGCATCGTCTGGACATAGGTCATCCCCAAAACTTTAGCGCCTTCATATTGTCCACGATCAATGGACTGAATCCCGCCGCGAAATATTTCGGCAAAATATGCGGCATAGTTGAACACGAAAGCGATGATAGCCGCCGGAAAATCAGGCAGCTTCAGCCCTTCAATAATGAACGGCAGGCCGTAATAAATAAACAGGATCTGCAGCATCAGCGGCGTACCACGCATGATATAAATATACGCCCCCATAAATTTGCGCAGCGGCATGATCCGGGACAATCTGGCGACGGCCATGATGATTCCCAGCGGCAGGCTGAGGACGATGGTAATCGCAAAAATTTTCAGTGTAATCTGCAGCCCTGCAGCAACGGAAGGCACTATCGTAAAAAAATATTCCAATGGATTCTCCTTTACCCGAAACGCACGAAATGAGGGGCTGAAATCGTCCCTCATCGCGCTTCAAACGTGTGTATTTTCCTGTATTTATTTAATCGTAATATCTTCGCCGAACCATTTCTGCGACAGCTTCGTCAGCGTGCCGTCTTCACCCATCTGCTTCAGCACGTCATTCATTTTTTCCTGCAACAGCGTGTCTTCTTTACGCATGCCGACGCCGAATTCTTCATTGCCCATCTGATCGTCGATAACCTTGAACTTGCCTTCTTTTTTGCTCATGTAGTACCGGCCGACGACACTGTCAACAAGAATCGCATCGGTCCTGCCGACTTCCAGATCCATAAAGGCAGCTACAAAATCACCGTACAATTTTACATCAGCCAGCGAACCTTTAAAATCGGGAACCTTATCGAGAGCGTCAACAGAGCTGCTGCCTTCCTGCGTGCCGATAACCTTGCCGGCCAAACCGGCCCTGTCGGTAACCGGTGAATCGCTGCGCACAACGAGGAGCTGGGAATTCTTCATATACGGCTTGGAAAAGGCGATCTGCTGCGCCCGTGTTTCTGTAATCGTCAACCCGTTCCAAAGCATATCCACCTGCTTGCTCTTCAAAGCGGCTTCCTTGCTGTCCCAGTCGATCGGCTTGAATTCAACTTCGACGCCTAACCGTTTGGAAGCTTCTTTGGCCAAATCGATATCAAAGCCGACCAACGCGCCGCTGTCATCGCGGAATCCCATCGGCGGGAAATTATCATCCAGTCCGATAACCAATTTATCCGGCAACTTTTGTTCCGCCTGCTTCGCGCCGCTGCCGCCGCAGCCGGTCAATAACGATACTGCCGCAACCGTCAACAATCCTGCACAAATCATTTTTTTGAGTCTCATCTTCTGCCTCCTATACCGTTATATCCATACCGAACCATTTTTCCGAAAATTTCTGTGCCGTCCCGTCGCTGTGCATTTCTTCCAGGACACGATCCAGCTTTTCTTTTAACGCCGTATCCTCCTTGCGCAGGCCGACGCCACTGGGAACAGCGGGATAACCTACGTCGATAATGCGGAAATCAGCCTTGTTTTTCTTCATAAAATATCCTGCTGTCGTCTTGGCAACGACGACGGCATCAATGCGGCCGACTTCCAGATCCATGAAAGACGTCACATTATCGGAATATTGTTTCAATTCCTTAAAAGAATTCTTCAGTTCCGGCTCCGCGTCAATCGCTTCCAGTCCCGTGCTTCCCTGCTGCGTCCCGACTATTTTGCCGGCAAGATCAGCTTTGCCGCGGATCGTCGAATCACTGCGTACCAGCAATATTTGCGGCCCGTTTTCATAGGCTCGGGAGAAAAGGATATTCTTTTCCCGATCCGGCGTGATGGAAAGACTGCTCCAGATGGCGTCAATATTCTTGCTCTTCAACTCCGCTTCCTTGCTGTCCCAATCGATGGACTTGAATTCCACCTCCATGCCGAGACGCCTGCTCGCTTCTTTAGCCATATCAATATCAAAGCCGACCAGTTCGCCCGATTCATCATGAAACCCGAAAGGCGGGAAATTATCATCCAAGCCGATAACGATCTTAGCACGCTTCTGTTGACCGCCAGCAGCCGTTTTATCCTGTCCGCAACCGGCAAGCACGCCGGCAAGAACCACCCCGACAACGGCAAACGCCGCATACCGCTTCCATCCCATGTATATCGCCTCCACAATGCCTACTGATGATGCTTCTTTATTTTACTTTATCTCATTAAAATAGTAAAGAATAAAGTGGAGGCGAAACATACCTGTTATTTTTTGATTTCACCTGATTTCATTTGATCTCTCTGTAATTCTCATTCTTCCTCATCTTTTTCTGCCCCATCACGAATGCGATCCAATATTTCCCGCTTATCTTTTCCGGAGAGAAATTGAAGCTGAACAGGCAAAATTACAAGGCCGCCCTCTATCGGCTGTCCCAAGCGAAATTCGCGCCACGTATCGGCAATTTCAAAAATATCCCGATACGGAACGAAGAGCAATTGCTTTTCCGGGTGCAGCTGTCCGCTCAGAAGATCCCGCGCCGACGTGCATTGACGCCGCACGATCAGTCCTTTGGCCGTCGTGTAGCAGAGAATATCCCGCTGTCGGTGTATCTGCCACAGGCAAAAACACAAGACGGCAATATTGTCCAACTTGGCGGCAATCGTCCGTTCCGGAAGCATGAGCCAGAAAAAATAAATACCTACGGCCGTAAAAGCCAGCTGAAACATGAAGGACAGGGCACGCGCTTTTTCATATTCTTTTTCAATTGCACCGCACGAAAAGCGTTTGGTCAGGTCTTCCTGGGTCATAAGCTCGCCTGCCTTGACGGGAGATCAGTTCGCCTGAAATAATCAGCAGTCCGGCGAAAACGAAAAAAGCGGCTGCCGACGCTGTATAACTATAGTATAATGTAGTTACCCGGGGAATGCCAGTCTTTTTCTCCATTACGTCCAAAGGGAGGTCCGTATGGTCAATTATCATGCGCAGTCATTAAAAAATCAAATCTACACGATTATCAAAAAACGCCTGCTCGATCAAAAGTATCAAGACGGTCACCTGCTTTCGGAACGGACGCTCGCCGATGAACTGCGTGTCAGCCGCACGCCGGTGCGTGAAGCGTTGCTGCGTTTGCAGAAAGAAGGCTGGGTCCGCTATATTCCGCAGAAGGGAATTATCGTCAAAAGTTTGGACGCCAAAAATTTAACTAATATTTTTCAGATCCGCACGGCACTGGAAGTATTGTCCGTCCAGCTGGCCTGTTCCCATATCACGTCGGAACAGCTGGAGATACTGCGTCTGTCTGTAGAACAACAGCGCAAACTGGCGGAATATGACAGTCCGAAATACCAGGAGTTCATTTTCAGCGACACGGAGTTTCATAATACCATTATTGAGGCATCCGGCAACTCCCTTCTTCGATACGTCGTAGAGGAACTTCGGGATAATATCAAGCGAACCGGCATCAATTCCCTTTACAGCCGTACCAGCCGCGTCGCCGAAGCAGCCAATGAACACGCCGCCATCGCCGCCGCCCTGGAACGGCACAGCGCTGAAGAAGCGGAGATCGCCATGCGCCACCACCTGCATATTTGTTATACCTCCGCGTACAGTTATATCGTCAGGCCGGAAATCAAGGAAAGCGACTCTCTCCATGGATAGTCGCCTCATCAAAGCGCTGGGACGGGAACTCGGGCTCGACTGCATCGGTATTGCCACCGCCGAACTGCCGGCAGAAGTGTCGACCGAGCCGATTTGCCCTCTCGCCGCCGGCCACGGCGAGGACCGCTGGCAACCGAAGCGCCTGCTGCCGGCATGCCGTGCCATTATCGTCGTCTTATTTCCCTACTACCACGGCCAAAAGGCAGGCAAGGCCAACCTCTCCCTCTATTGCCAGAGCCGCGATTACCATCAGATTATTCGTGACTATCTGGCACGCTTCGACGCGGCCATTCGCCGCCGTTTCCCCGACAGCCGGCAAGTCGCCGTCATCGATACGACGCCCTTAGCCGATCGCTATTTGGCCCAGCGCGCCGGCCTCGGCTTCTTCGGCGACAATCGCTGCCTCATTCACGAAACCTACGGCACGTACTGCTTCATCGGCAGCCTGCTGACTACCCTGCCCCTGGACGCCGACGCGCCGAACCAGCGCGAATGCCGCCACTGCGGTGCCTGCGCCGCCGCCTGCCCCGGCAATTGCTTTACCGGCACATCCTACACCTATGAGCGTTGCAAATCGTATTTAACGCAAAAAAAAGGCGACTTGTCCCCTGCGGAAATCGCGATTATACAAAAAACGCCCCTCGTCTTCGGCTGTGATGAATGCCAGCGCGTCTGCCCTCATAATCGGGACGTGCCGGTAACGCCGCTGCCTGAATTCAGGGAGCAGCTGCTGACGCACATCGATGCCGCCGCCTTGGAATCCATTACGAACAGCCAGTTCCGCGCCGCTTACGGCAACCGCGCCTTTGCCTGGCGCGGTAAAAAAATATTGCTGCGCAACTTGGCGTATTTGAAAGAAAACGGGGAAACACCGCCGCCTTTTCCAGCAGGTCCATCCGGATAAAATTACGCCGAACCGCCGGCAACCCAACCAAAAAGGGATACGAGATGATCGTCTCGTATCCCTTTTTGGTTATTAAAATTCTTCGCTGTGATGCGTATCGAGATTAAGAAACAGCGTGTACTCTCCTTTGAAGTAGAGCTTCACCGTATCCGTCGCGCCGTTGCGGTGCTTGGCCACGATGACTTCCGTAATGTGCTGATTCTCCGTCTCCTTATCGTAATAATCTTCGCGGTAAAGGAAGGACACGATATCGGCATCCTGCTCCAACGCCCCCGATTCACGCAAATCGCTCAACATGGGCCGTTTCTCCTGCCGGCTCTCAACGCCTCGCGACAGCTGCGACAATGCGATGAGCGGCACTTTCAGCTCACGCGCCAGCGCTTTCAGGGAACGGGAAATATCGGAGATTTCCTGCTGCCTGCTTTCGGCATTGCGCCCCTGCATGAGCTGTAGATAATCGACGATAATCAGATCAAGGCCTTTTTCCGATTTCAGCCGCCGCGCTTTGGAACGCATTTCTCCGACGCCGATGCCGGGCGTATCGTCAATATAAATCGGCGCTTGGTATAATTTACTGCACGCCTCCGTCAGCCTTCCCCATTCTTCGTCGCTGTTCAGCTGCCCGGTCCTGAGCTTCTGCGAATCAATATGAGAAATCTGGCAGAGCAATCGCTGTACCAGCTGTTCCCGGGACATTTCCAACGAAAAAAAAGCAACCGTTTTCTGCTGACGCACCCCGACGTTTTGGGCAATATTCAGCGTAAAGGCCGTCTTCCCCATACTGGGGCGAGCGGCGATGAGGATCAAATCGGACGGCTGCAACCCCGACGTCAGGAGGTCGAGATCGCGAAATCCCGTCGGCAAGCCTGTCAGCCCCGCTTTATTCTCATAAAGCTTCGTAATCTTATCGAGCGTCTCATTGACGACGTCGCTGACGGGCGCGAAATCGCTGCGATTGTTGCTGTCGGAGATCCCCATGATTTTCTGCTCCGCTTTATCGAGCAGTTCACTCGCCGCCGTCTCGCCGTCGTAAGCTTCCGTTGCCAAATCGGTACAGGTGGAAATGAGCTTGCGGGCCAATGACTTTTCCACGACAATGTTGATATGGTATTCGATATTGGCAGCCGTCGCCACGAGATTCGGCAAGCTCAGCACATATTCCAGGCCGCCCGCATCGTCCAGCTTTTTCATGCGCCGCAGCTCTTCCGGAAGCGTAATGACGTCGATTTCTTTCCGTTCGCCGTGCAAATTGACCATCGCTTCAAAAATAATGCGGTGTACTTCACGGTAAAAATCGACGGGAAGCAGTTTCTCCGCAGCCAACGTCGCCGCGTCGTGTTCCAACATCATCGCGCCGAGAACGGCCTGTTCCGCTTCTATATTCTGCGGCGGTATTCGTTGTTCCATTTTACGACTCCTGTTTGATGAGCAACAGATCCAAGACCTCGCCGATCGTCTTGACGGGACAGACTTCAAGCCCCAAATGATCTGCCGGTATATCTTCTTTATTCTCTTCCGGAATAATAATGGTCTTCATTGCGGCACGGCTGGCGCCATACGCTTTTTCAAAGACGCCGCCAACAGGTTTAACCTGTCCCTGTACGGAAATTTCTCCCGTAACGGCTGCATCTTGGCGTACCGGCACCTTGGTAATGGCGGATATCAGCGCCGTCGTAATCGCCGTTCCCGCTGACGGTCCGTCAATATTGCCGCCGCCGATAAAATTGATGTTGATGTCGAAATCAGCCAGCTCTTTGCCTGTCACGGCGCGAACGACGGCGGCGGCATTAAACATGGAATCCTTCGCCATGGAACCGGCCGTATCGTTAAAGCGGAAATAGCCTTTGCCCGCTGTCTGCGCCGGAAAGGCGACAGCTTCGATTTCCAACGTCGAACCGAGATAACCGGCGACGCCGAGGCCGAAGACCTTGCCGATGACGCCTGCCGACGACGCCCGTTCCGGCACGTACGGCACTAAGCGACTGACGTGAGCAATATGCTGAATGGTCTCCAGCGTAATTTGTATATCCGTCGTGCTTTTTTGCTGATAAACGGCATGACCGTACGCATCAGCCAAAATATTGACGGCCTTACGCCCTTCAATCGTAAAGGTGCTGATCTTTTCCGCCACGCCGTCAGCCAGAGAAATCCCCAACTCCGCAGCGGCATTGCCGATGATCCGAACGATATCGGCCGGTACCAGCGGCTCGAAGAACACTTCGGCGCAACGCGAACGGATAGCCGGATTGATTTCCGACGGATCCCGTGTCGTGGCCCCGATGAGAATGAAGTCCGCCGGCGCACCGTCGGCAAAGAGTTTGCGTATATATTCGGGAATATTCGGATCCGATTCGTCATAATAAGCCGATTCGAATTTCACCCGTTTATCTTCCAATACTTTCAATAATTTATTCAGCAGCATGGGATCCATTTCGCCGATTTCATCGATGAAGAGAATACCGCCGTGTGCTTCCGTTACAAGCCCCGGCTTCGGCTCGGGAATACCCGTTTCGGCCAGATCCCGCCTCGCTCCCTGATAAATGGGATCATGAACGGAACCGATCAGGGGATTGGTCATATCCCGCGAGTCCCAGCGCAAGGTCGTACCTGCCGTTTCCACGAAAGGCGCATCTGCGCCGAAGGGAGTAAACGGCAACTTTTTGGCCTCGTCCAAAATAATGCGGGCAGCCGTCGTCTTACCGACACCTGGCGGTCCGTAAAGGAGCAGATGCTGGGGATAGACGGATGCCAATTTGCTCTGCATCGCTTCTACAGCCCGCTCCTGCCCGACGATAGCCGACAGTTTTTTCGGCCGAACCCGTTCCATAACGGATGCGGCCAACTGGATCGTATCGAGCCGTTGCAAGGCCTCCAACTTCTGCTTCGTCTGCGGCGTTTCGACGTCATGCAACTCTTCCTGGATCAGCTGCATCTTGATTTCCTGGACATATTCCTGCTGTTTTTCTTCCATCCGCTGGGAAATCTTCTTTTCCAGCCGTTCTTCCACGGCCTGCCGCGCCAGCATCTCCGCCAAAACAGTTTCCAACTCGTTCAACACGTCGACGACCTCTTCGTCTGTCGGTACCTTATCGTATGACGCATCTTCATAAATCAGCCGCTGCAGCCCTGTCAGGCGCTGCCGGGGATCTTCGGAGTGAACGTAGGCCAAAGCGGAATATTTGCTGGCGCGAAGAACCATTTTTTCCGGACCGATGAGACCTGTAAAAGCGCCGTACAATACGTTCACCTGCCGGCGCAGTTCCTCTTCCGCCGTCGGTTCCAGATACTTATGGCGCTGCAGTAATTTATCTAATAACTCTTTCATACCTTATCCTTCGGTGACATGAACTTTGATCACGCTCGTAATCGTCGGATGAACACGGATGATGACATCATACGTCCCGACGGCCTTGATCGGCTCTTTGATCTCTACTTTTTTCTTGTCCAGATCAAGGTTGTATTGTTCCTTTGCGGCATCGCTAATGTTCTTTCCCGTAATGGCGCCGAAGACCTTGCCGCCTTCACCGGTACGCACGGGAATCGTCAATTCGACTTTCTTCAGCTGACTGGCCAGGATGACCGCTTCGTCGGAAGCCACCTTCGCCTTATGCTGCGCCGCCGCGCTTTTCTGTTTGGCATCGTTGATATTTTCAGCCGTACCGGGTGCCGCCAACTTACGCGCCAACAGATAATTACGGCCATATCCGTCGGAAACTTCGACGATTTCCCCTTTTTTTCCTAATTTTTTTACGTCTTGCAATAAGATTACTTTCATATCGTTGTACTCTCCTTTTCTGCAACTTGCTGCAATGCTTTCCGCACGGCAGCCTGTCCCTCTGCCGGAGACAGTCCTTTCAGCTGCGCACCGGCGACGGTGCGGTGACCGCCGCCGCCGAGTTCTTCCATGACCAGCTGCACGTTGATATTGCCCTGAGAGCGGGCGCTGACGCCGAGATTGCCGTCAGAAAGCGCATAAAAAGCAAAGCTCGCCTCGACCGTATTGATTCCTAACAGCATATCCGCCACCTGTGCCGATACGACAGGCGCGTTCTCCACGCCGGGCGGACAATTCGTCATGGCAATACTGTCCATAATAACCGCGTCGGCCAGCATTTGCGCCTTCGTCTTGACCAGGGCGAAATCCGAGCTGAAAAGACTGCGCACGATCGTCGGATCGGCGCCGCTGCGCCGCAAATACGCGGCGGCGTCAAAAGTGCGCACGCCGGTCTGCACGGCAAAGCTCTTCGTATCGACGACGATACCGGCATATAAGGCCGTTGCTTCGACCTTCTCAAGCTCCACATCATCCCTGAAATACTGGATCAGCTCCGTAACGAGTTCGCTCGTCGAGGAGCTCGACGTCTCCGTATACGTTAAAAGGGGCTTCTTGATGAAATCGCTGCTGCGCCGATGATGGTCGATTACGACGCGGCGTTTCGTTTTTTCCAAAAGCTTCGGCGCCGCCGTCATATCAGCCCGATGCGTATCGGTAATAAAAAGAAGCGTTTTTTCGGTGCACATCATTTCCGCCGTTTCCGGCGTAATCAGCAGATTGCGGAAAAGTTCCACTTCGCTGACTTTATCCAGCAGCGGCTGAATCGCATCTGTTTCTTTACTGGCGACGATATGCACGGACTTACCGGCAATACGCGCCATATGAGCCACGCCGATGGCGGAACCGATGCAGTCGTAATCTTCCCGTTCGTGTCCCATAACCAGCACGTTTTCACTCGTATCGATCAATTCATGCAGGGCCTGGGCAACAATACGGGCGCGAACGCGGGTGTTCTTTTCTAGGGACTGCGTCTTGCCGCCGAAAAAATGAACCTCTCCCGATTCTTCATAAACGACGACCTGATCGCCGCCGCGTCCCAAAGCCAAGTCAACGCCGGCATGAGCCTTGTCGGCCAGCTCGTTGAAATCGGATAAGCCTCGGGTAAAGGTTTCTTCCGGTACTGCCGCCACACCCATGCTGACAGTAACGGGAATGCGGTTCACGGTGTGAATGGCTCTGATCTTGTCAAGGATGGCGAAATGATTTTTCTTCAACCCTTCGAAGGCCTTCCTCGTTAAGCAGACAAAATAGTTTTCATTGCCGTATACATGGATATAACAGCCCAGCGCCGTCATTTCTCCGACAATGCAGTTGTTGACGTCGGTCCAAAGTGTCGCCTGTTGTACAGCCGACATCCCCTTGCCCACTTCTTCCATGTTGTCAATGACAATTTCCGCAAAAACGGGCATAGTCTGCAGGGCATTTTCTTTCTGTCGTTCCGTATCGGTAATGTCCTCGAAGTACAGGATCAAATAATTATCGTCTTCCGATGCATCAGTTTGCAGATACTTGTAAACCACGCGATAGTACCGGTCATTGATCGTTTCAAAAAAATACCCCGACTTTCCCCAAACCTTATCGAGATTCAAATTCGGCATGATCTGACTCATTTTCTGTCCGTCGTCGACAGCCGCCAACCAGTCCATGAAAACACTGTTCGACCAGCAAAGCGCCGATTCCGAGTCAATGATGGCAATGCCGATGGGAAGATTTTGAACGGCATATGTCGTCGCCTGATCGACACTGCGCGAAATGGCATCGAAAAAGCGGCTGATCTCGCGATTGCGCTCATTGGAATCTTTGCGGCTTAAGAAAAATGCGCCGATGATCAGGATTACCGCCAAAGCGGCGACTACCCAGTTATACACGGCAATGATCATCAGGAGAAGGGAAATGACAAGCAGATAATACCTTTCAAATGGACTGCCCAATAGTTTTTTAAACATGCGTCGGCTCCCCGGGGTCAAAGACCCCCGTGTTTCTTGCGGTATTGCAGCAGCATCTCGACAATCCCGCCGATGAAGGCCGCATTCTGCAAAAGAGGCAGAAAAAGACAGTAAGCGGCAAGGATCATTCCCTGCCCCGTCGACTTCAGGTGAAACTTGCGCTCTGCCAAAAACAGAAAGAAAGCGATACCTTCGATGGAAATAAAGAAAAAAGAAACCAAACTCAAACCGACACCGGTCAGGTTGAGCCACTCAACGGATCTTGTCGATCCCCAGTAGCGCATGACCTGTGCCAGTACATATAAGTATACCATAATGCGCGGTATTTCCCAATAACGAATAGGCAGCAGCGGACGAACGGGAAGATGGAGCCGCTGCAGGATAATGACGGCCGCCTTGATATATACGTAAGCCAAGATAAACATGCTGACTACTGCCGCCGCCGGCAGAAGAACGGCCGAGGTTTCTTTGATCGCATCGACCTGTTCCTGCAATGCCAACGCTTCCTCCGGCGAGAGCCCCCGGCTGCTGTACGACGCCAAGGCCAAATCGAAGGTCTGCCGCCAGGCATCCGTCGTAACGGCAATCACATTAACGCCGTTAACGGCATACGTCAACAGGGACAACAAAACGGTCAATACCAACAAAGCGCCTGCCGCAAGAGCGATCAGCCGCCCCAGCGGCCATTGCCGCCGCAGACCGCAACCGATGGCCGTTCCCATGATTCCGAAGGAGAGAAACATGATCAGCGCGAAAAGCGGTGAAATAAATAAGGCCAGCAAAAGGCCTGCCGCAAGAGCGAACAGTGCTGCCCACTTGGCGCCGAATTTCAGGAAAACGATGATCATCGGTACGGGAAACACAAAATAACCGATCAGCGCGAATAAAGGCGACACGTAGCCCAGTACGCCTAAAAATACCATTATGACAGCCAAAAGCCCGGCTGTCGTCATTGCTTTTACATTCATATCGTCCATCGTCTCATCCTGTCTTTCTCTCTACATTCAGAACAGCGGAGGCAAAAACCCCCGCTGTATGCTGTCATGCTATCATATTTTAAACTTCCATGATGATCGGTAAGATCATGGGGCGGCGTCTCGTTTTTTCAAAGAGATATCGGCTCAGCGTATCGCGGACTTGGGACTTGATCACGGCCCATTCGCGGATATTGCCCGCTTCACATCGTTCCAAAACGGCAGCAACCCGTTCGTGCGCTTCCGCCAGAAGCGCTTCCGAATCACGGACATAGACGAAGCCGCGGGAAACGATATCGGGGCCCGCCAAAGCGTGACTGGTTCCTTTCGCCAAGGTCATGACAACGATCACGACGCCTTCCATGGCCAACTGCTGTCGATCGCGAATGACGATGTTGCCGACATCGCCGACGCCGAGTCCGTCGACGAAAACGCGGCCGGCATTGACACGGCCCGTTTTTTGCCCGCTGCGTCCCGTAAACTCGAAAATCTGGCCGTTATCGCCAATGAGGATATGCGCTTTGTCGACTCCCATTTCCACAGCCATTTCGCCGTGCTTCTTAAGCATTCGGTACTCGCCGTGAACGGGAATGAAATATTTCGGTTTAATCAAACCGAGCATGATTTTTAATTCTTCCTGGCTGCCGTGCCCGGAAACGTGTATTTTTTTGTCTCTGCCGGCAACGACATGGGCTCCGAGTTTCATCAAATTATCAATGGTGCGGCTGACGCCCATCTCGTTGCCGGGAATCGGCGTCGCCGAAATGATGACGGTATCGCCGGGCATGATGCTGACACTGCGATGATTGTTGGAAGCCATCCGGGACAATCCGGCCATCGGTTCCCCTTGGCTGCCCGTCGTCAGAATCAGCACCTGATCGGCAGGATACCGATTCAATTCGTCAGCCTCGATAAGGACTCCTTCCGGAATATCCAAATAGCCCAATTCCGTGGCAATCTGAACGTTGTTGACCATGCTCCGTCCCAGAACGGCAACCTTTCGTTTATAGAGGACCGCCGTATTGACAGCTTGCTGAATGCGGGAAATGTTCGACGCAAAGGTAGCTAGGATAATCCGTCCCTTGGCCTGGCTGAATTCACGGAGAAAAGCCTGTCCGACCGTTTTTTCCGACTCCGTATACCCCGGCCGTTCGGCATTCGTGCTGTCCGACATGAGCAGCAGCACGCCGCGCCTGCCCAGATCGGCAAACTTATGGATATCCATCAACTGATCATCGACAGGGGTCAGATCGATCTTGAAGTCACCGGTATGAACGACCGTACCTACAGGCGTTTTAAAATAAATGGCGCTTGCATCGGGAATGGAATGATTCGTATGGATAAAGCCGACCTTCATACAGCCGATTTCCACTTCATCGCCATGCTTCACTTCATTCAATGAATAATTCGAAATACGATTTTCTTTCAGCTTCCCTTCAATCAGACCGCACACAAGCCTTGTAGCATAAACGGGAACGTTGATCTCGTTCAATAAATATGCCAAACTGCCGATATGGTCTTCATGTCCGTGCGTAATAACGACGGCTCTGACTTTGTCACGATTTTCGATCAAATAGCTCATGTCGGGAATGACCAGGTCAATGCCGAACATGTCGTCATCGGGAAATGCCAATCCCGCATCCAAGACGACAATATCCTCTCCGTACTGGATAACCGTCATGTTTTTCCCGATTTCCCCCAGGCCTCCCAATGGAATTACAAAGAGCTTTTCCTTCTTAGCCAATTTTTTTCTACCTCCTATATCGTATGGTTCTGCAATGTGAATCGGTAATACGTACAAACACCCCATAATTCATAAACATCCGTCCGTTTGTCCCGTTTATACCATTTTCCGTTATTTTAAGCTCTCTGTCAACATATTTCCGAAGATTCATATACTCTCTTTACAATTTGAGGCGAGCAGATTTGATGAAATAATCCGCCCGCCTTACGTTTAAATCGCGCAGCGAAGCTGCACTGCCGCTCCCTTCGGCGCTGCCGAAATGCGCAAAGCCTCACGCACCGGCACTTCACTTTTCGCATCGTCTTCTCGAACGAATACGGGCACGCGAAACAGCGACCGGCTATTCCCGAGCCGTCATCAGTCCTGCCCCTGTCCGGCAGACTGCGGCGACGAACCCGCTTTATCGCCTTCACGGACGGTACCCGTACGCGTCGCGGCGCCATCCGTTATCGGTACAGCCACCTTCTTGACGGCAGCCGGCACACGCAGATCTTCTCCCGGCGGCAGCGGCGCAATAGTCAACGTTACGTCAAGCGTTGCATTCTCGGCATATTGCCGGATAATTTCCCGTTCCGGCGGAGTAAACCGCGGATAGTCTTCGGCCAATACGGCAAGCAGGCCCTGCAATTGCGGCGTCATGGGAAACGTCAGTTGCTGCAACGCCTTGTCCGTCGAATCCAACGTCGCCGTAACCGTATACGTGCCGTTTTGCTTCAAGGCCCACAAAATCTTATCGGCCGTCTTATTCTCGGCAGCAGGCGGCTTCAGCATGGCCCCGAGCCGATTCGTATCATATTCGACGACGTACGTATGCGAGCCGGTTTGCCGAACCGCCGTAATACCGTCGCCAAAGACCTGGAACAGAGACGTCAGGCTTTGTCCGACCATGGCGGCATCAGCCGTCCCGGAGACGACATACCACTGCGTTGCACCCATACTGGTGACGCCATAGTAAAAATGGTATTCCTTATCCGCCACTTCACTATAAGCGGTAACCGTCGTCGCCAACGTCGGAAGTGAAGCGTCTTCCGCCTGCGCCGTCACCTTCACGGCAAACGGATTCGCTTGCAAAGAAATCATTTCTTTCACGGCGCCTTTAAAAAAGGGCATATCATAGGCGACGTGTACGGTATATTGGCCGTCCGGGTTTGCAGCCCTATGACGGACGGCCTCCGTATACGTCGTCAACGGGTCTGCCGCCAACGCGGCCGTACTGAGCAGTAACGTCGACGCTGCCGTAAGCAGTATATTTTTCAGCCATAACGACTTCCTATGCATAAATTATCCTCCTCAAAAACTCCACAATTATCTCGTTTTTTGGGCCGCAGCCGGTACCGTAAAGTCGATATTTTCCGGCAGAGGCGCACAATCAACGGTCACATTCACGCTGCTGTAGGCCAGAATCCGGCCGATCAACGCCTTTTGCGCTTCCGGGACATTGGCATTGGCCGCAATCAGTGCTGCAATACTGCGCAGCTGCGGCGTCAGCGGGAAATAGATATGACTGATGCGCGCCGTTGCGGGGTCAATCGTGACGTCTGCAAGGATATCGCCACTCTGCTGCAACGCCAGCAGCGCTTCCTTCAATGCCTTCCTTTCTTCCCCGGAAAGGCCCGCTTCAGCCCACTTCGCTTCATCACCTGTCGCATACAGGCGGGACATGTCATAGACGACCCGATACGTATGCGCCGAAATCGCCGTGACCGTTTTCACGCCTGCCAGCACATTGCCGTCAGCACGCAACGTTGCAGCCAGCGGCATCGCGTCGCGTAAAGGGCGATCATACGACTGCCACGTCCGGCTGTCCTCATCACCGTAACCGTAGTAAACGTGAACGACAGCGCCGTCCTGCTCGGCATAAAGGGAGGACGTGCCGCTCAACGTTTCGTTGCCGAGAAAACCAACGCTGGCCGTGCTTTTGACTTTGAACGGCATTTCCTGTATGTCGATTTTGTTTTTCAGCCGTCCCACCGACATGAACGGAGCCTGCACATTCATTTGTACCGTGTATTCTCCTTGCGGATGCGCCGCCATATTGCGGGCCGCCGCCTCGTACGTCTCTGCCGGCGTCAGCGCCAAGGCGCTGCCGGTAACCGTTGCGGCGGCGGCAAAAAGACAAAGCGTTTTCTTGATATAGTTTCCAATCATGTTGTTCCCTCTCTTAAACGATTCCCGCTTTTTCGTATAACCCGTAGAAATGATGAATCGGCCCATGCCCCTTGCCGATCGGTTCAGCGTGCGCAATACCGTCAAAAACATACGCCTTCGCCGCGGCAACGGCATCGGTAAGCGTCATGCCGTTCGCCAGATCGGCCGCAATGGCGCTGGAAAGAGAACAGCCTGTTCCGTGCGTACTCGTGCTGTCAATATGGCGTCCCTTGAAGTAATGCATTTCCTTGCCGTCAAAGAACAAATCCGTAGCATCCTCCGTACGATGACCGCCCTTGACCAGCACCGTTTGCGCTCCCATGGCGGCAATGGCGCGAGCCGCCTCTTCCATATCGCGGAAATCGCGGATCTCCTTGCCCGTCAGCACCTCCGCTTCCGGAATATTCGGCGTCAGCACCGTCGCTAACGGCAACAGCATTTTACGCAGCGATTCTTCCGCTTCCGGGCGGAGCAACCGATGACCGCTCGTCGCCACCATGACGGGATCAATGACGACAAAGGGTGGCTGATATCGTTTCAACTTGGCCGCAATGATCCGGATCGTTTCGACGACGCTGACCATGCCGATCTTGACGGCATCGACATCGATATCTTCAAAGACGGCGTCAATCTGAGATGCGATCAGCGGCGGCGTAACATCCATATAATCCCGCACGCCCTGCGTATTCTGCGAAACGACGGCAGTAATGACATTGAGCGCAAAACAACCGTGCGCGCAAAAGGTCTTGCAGTCCGCCGCCGCACCGGCGCCGCCGGAAGGGTCCGTACCGGCAATTGATAAGACATGTTTCATGTTTCTACCTCCTAATGCTGCAGCTTCAGCAACAATCTGACTGCAGCCGGCTGAATATAAAATAACAGGGAAGCCGTACCGACTTCGCCGTCATAAGGATCGTAATCAAACAACGCCATGCCGCCCGTCTTAAAATCAAGGGTCGTTCCCGTCCATTCGGTGCTCCAGTTTTCCAAGTACGGCGAGTGTCCGATAAGCAAAAGAAGATCGGCGTCCCGCCGGGAGAGGACGTCCCGGTAAAGGCGAGATAAATCGCCTGAAACCAACGCGTCGTTGACATGCATATTGCGGCAATGAAGACGGCGGCTGATAATCTCCGCCGTCTCTTTCGTCCGCACGTAAGGACTCACTTCCATTGCTTTTTTGCCAGAAGGCCACCAATTGGTTGCGAACTCGGCCATTGCCGCCACATCGCACCGCCCCCTGTCAGTCAGTTTGCGTTCGGCATCTGCACAGCCGGCATGCGCTTTTTCCGCCTTGCCGTGCCGCATCAGACAAACATACATGACATCGTCCCCCTTTTTGACTGTCCCTTTATTCGGCAACGTGCTCCAAACCGACTTGAAGCATCGTATAAACATGATCGTCGGCCAATGAATAATACACGGTCTTGCCGTCGCGGCGAAATTGCACCAAATGAGAATCACGCAAAATACGCAATTGATGGGAAACGGCAGATTGCCCCATTTGTATCGTATCGGCAATATCGTATACGCAAAGCTCACTCTTCATCAATGCCTGCAAAATGCGCAGCCGTGTCGGGTCGCCGAGGATTTTAAACAAGTTGGCTAAAGGCTGCGTATACTCTTCCAAGACGGAAATGTCTTTTTCGTCCTCAAAAGGATGTTGTTTAGTGTAATTTTCTGTCACGAGTTTCTCTCCATTCTCTGCCTGCAAGCTTACCGTTCCGACGCAATTCCGCTGACTGTATTATACCATACTCGGCGGCGTCAATCGAACCGGCGCGCAGGTTTGTTTCCGTAAAAACGGGACCGCCGTTTTTTTACATCACAAAAATAACCATCCTATGTTATAATAAAAATATATTAAAACAAGGAGATGATCAGTTATGAACGAATCCCTTCAAACGTTGCTCTCACGCCGCAGTATCCGCAAGTATAAGAAAGAGCAGATTACCGATCAGGAATTGAATCAGATTCTTGAAGCCGGCATGTATGCTCCGTCCGCCAAAGGACTGCAAGGCGCCTCGATGGTCGTCATCCAGGATGAAGCTGTCATCGCCGCCATTTCCGCCATGAACGCAAAGATTCTGGGTACCGACAGCGATCCTCTTTATGGTGCGCCGACAGTCGTCATCGTTTTTGCCGATCCGGAGCGTTCCGCCAATGCCTGGTCGGACGGCTGCCTCGTCATGGGCAATCTGATGAACGCCGCGGCAGCCTTAGGTCTCGGCTCCTGCTGGATCAACCGCGCCAAAGAAGAATTCGCTTCGCCTGAAGGCAAAGCGCTGCTGAAAAAATGGGGACTGCCGGAACATCTCGTCGGCGTCGGCCACTGCATCCTCGGCTACCCCGCCGAAACGGCACCGCCGCCGAAGCCGCGCAAAGACGACTACGTTATCTTCATCAAATAACCGGAGCGGCCGCAACCGCGTCATACAAGGCTCGAGCCAAATACGACATGTCGTAAATGGCTTGAGCCTCATTTTTTATGCCGTCAGCCATGAGACAGAGAATGAGTTTGCCCTGCGGCGCATAAAGAATGCCGCAGTCATGATAGACGCCGGCCAACTCGCCTGTTTTATGATCGATGCGGAGACTGCGGGCCATCTGCGCCGGTATGACGCAATTGTCTTCCTGTCGGGAAAGAATGCCGCACATAGCCGCATCGGCGCGCCGGCCCAGGCAACGACCTTCTGCCAGCAGCGTCATCAACCGCCCCATATCGCCAGGCGTCGTCACATTCTCTCGGCCCGCCGCGGCGGCGGTAAAGTCCATCATTTTCCGCCGCAGCCGAGTCCCTTTCAGCCCGAGACCGTCGATGCAGTCATTGACGGCGGCCATGCCGAGTATATCCAAGAGCATGTTGGCACAGGTATTGTCGCTTTCAACGATCATGTGTTCGATCAACACGGCAGTCGTCACCGGCGTGTTGATCGGCAGCGTATAGAAAGACCCGCCAGGAACGGCGGCGCGTACGGGCCAGCGTGCGGAAAAAGAAATCCTCCCGGCCCGTTCCTGCCGGAAGGCTTCAATCATAATCGGAATCTTGATCAGACTGGCCGCCGCCATCGGCCTGTCTCGCAGCAAAAACGGTTCCTCGCCGCCGAGACGCCGGCAGTAAACGGCAAGCTCGCCGGCGCCGTGCCAATAATCGTCGCATACCTGCTGCAGCGTTTCATTCATAAACGCCGTCTCCTTCCTCTTCTCTCCGGAGTTGCCGACGACAGTCGCCGCAATACCCGAAAAGTTCCAGATTATGTCCTACGATCTGAAATGTCGTTTCAGCGGCAATCCGCTCTTCAAACGACGCCAACGGACATGCGGAAATTTCCACCGTCTTATGGCAGCGCAGGCAGATCAGCCGATGCCTGTGCCCTATGGAACGAAGCGCATAACCGTGCCGTTTTAAATCGGGTAAAAAGGTTTTCTCCACAAGCGACGCCGTTTCAAATAATTCCAAAATTCGGTAAACAGTTGAAAAATTTACTTTGCCGCCGTTCTGATCGATGTTCTGATAGATTTCTTCCGCCGTAAGAACGCCTTCTCGAGCGAGCAGCACATGCAACACCCAATTGCGGGCCCGCGTGTTTTTCAAACCGTGCTTGTGAAGCAACGCACCGTATTCCTTTTCATCCATCACCGTTAATCCTCCCTTCTCTGCGCCGCTGCAGCGCCTGACGGCACTGACGCACGGCAATGACCGCCAACAGCATCAGCACGGACAATACGGCCGTCACGCCGCCGGGAGCCGCGTCGATATAGTACGACAGGAAAAGACCGGAAAGAATATCGACAAAACTGCAAAGAACGGATAGCTGCAAAGTCCGGCGAAAACCTTTCTTAAGCTGCAACGCCGTGGCTACCGGCAAGGCGATGAGCGAACTGATGACGAGAATACCGACAACGCGGATCGAAACGGAAATCGTCGCCGCTACAAGAACGGCAAAGATGTAGTTAATAAGCCGGCTCCTGACTCCGGCGATCTTTGCGCCGTCTTCATCAAAAGTGAGCATGACCAGCTGCGGATACAGCCATACGATCGTAATGATGGATACGATGCCGAGAACGATAACGGAAATCACGTCTTCGCGGGACACCGTGAGAATACTGCCGAAAAGAAAGGACTCTACGTTAGCGTGAACTACGCCGGAGCTGATGATCGTAATGGCGATGCCGACGGAAAATGACAGGACGATAACCAGGATCAGTTCAGCGTAGCGGCGAAACTGATTGCGCAGCACTTCGATGAGAATGCCGAAAAAAGACGTCAGAAAAAAAGCGCTGATAATCGGATTGACATTGAGCAAAAGACCGACAGCCACACCGGCCAAAGAAGCATGTGACAAAGCGTCGCCGATCATGGAATAACGACGCAGCACGAGGAACATGCCGATCAGCGGACAAACGATGGAAATGAGAATCGCCACGACGAAGGCATTCTGCATAAAAGTATATTCAAACATACGATTCACTCCCCGTATTCTCGGTCACATATTCCTTAATATATTCTTTTGGCGAACATAAATGCCCGCTGCCGCCGGCGAGATGGTACAGGTAGCGGGAATTTTTCATCGCCGCCCGTAAATTATGTTCTACGGCAATGACGGTAATCCCTTGCTCTGTATTCAATTTTTTCAAAAACGGGTAAAGCTCGGCTTGACTTTTAACGTCAATGCCGACGGAAGGCTCATCGAGGATGAGCAGATCGGGACGGGCCATCAACGCTCTGGCAATAAAGACTTTTTGACATTGACCGCCGGAAAGATTGCCGATCAGCGAGTCGCCGAACGCTTCCATCTTGACGAGTTCCAAATAGTTTTTTACGACGGAACTGTCCTTGATATGAAGCACCTTACGGTAACAATTCATGACTTCCCGCACCGTAATCGGAAATTGGCTGTTCAGCGATTCAAAACGCTGCGGCACATAGGCCGTGCGGGAAAAATCATTGTACATCCTGCCGCGCACAGGTTTTATCAGGCCCAGTAAAAGTTTCAGGAGCGTACTCTTCCCCGACCCGTTTTCACCGACAACGGAAAGATAGGTGCCGTTATCAATATGCAGCGTAATGTCCTTCAAGATAAACGGCGCGCCCAAATCGTAGGCGTAATACATATGTTCCAAGTCGATCACAACGCTACCTCCTCCCCATACAGGTTCGTTTTATTATAGACCGCCCCATTTGCAAACGCAAGGCATTTGCATCAATATCCCCTTTATTGCAGCATCTCCCACAGAAGCAAGCCATTCAGCAGCGTCACGATGACGGCAATCGTACCGAGAATCGTCTTTTGCAGCGTCGTATTGGCAAATTTCCCCATGACCTTATGCGCTGAAGTCAAATATATCTGCGTAAAAATCGTCAACGGCAACTGGACACTCAAGGCGATCTGGGAATAAACGAGTCCCTGAAACGGGTCAACGATCAGACAGATAATGACCAGCGCCAGAAGATACGTCAAGGCGACACCGTGCCATGAGTGATAATCTTTGATCTGGTAGGCCTCGCCGAAAATACCGGCATAGATCGTTCCGCCGGCCATACCGGCCGTCGTCGTCGAAGCCAGGCCGGCAAAGAAAAGTGCCAAGGCGAAGAGCAACGCCGCCGCCTTGCCCAGCATCGGCTCCAGCATAGCCTGAGCCTGTCCGATCTCCGTCACGGTGATACCCTGCGAAAAAAAGACTGCTCCGGCAATCAGTATCATCGCACTGTTGATAGCCCAACCGATTCCCATGGATAAAATCGTATCTAAAAATTCATACTTCAGCTGTTCGCTGATAACCGTCTCATCCTGCAGGTTCCATTGGCGGCTCTGCACGATTTCCGAATGGAGGAACAAATTATGAGGCATGACGACGGCACCGAGTACGCTCATGACGATCATGACCGAGCCCGCCGGCAGCGACGGCATGACCATAGCCGGCGCCGCCGCCTGCCAGTCGATATGGACGAGGGTCACTTCGGCCAAAAAAGACAGACCGATCAGCGACACGAAGGCAATGATAATTTTTTCCAATCGCTTGTACGAATTCGTCCACAAGAGCCAAAAGCAAGCCGCTGCCGTGAAAAAGCAAGCAGGCAGGACCGGCAGTCCCGTCAAAATGGATATTGCCAACCCGCCGCCAAGGATCTCCGCCATTGCCGTAGCCACCGCCGCCAAAACGGCAGTGGCAAGAACCAGCCGCGCCAGGCGGCGAGGCAAGTAGTGCGTCACGCCTTCTGCCAGACAAAGACCGGTAACAATACCCAAATGGGCGACGTTATGCTGCAAAAAAATGAGCATAATCGTAGCCAGTGTCACCATCCATAAAAGGGCGTAACCGTACTCGGCGCCGGCAGCTATATTGGCCGCCCAGTTGCCGGGATCAATAAAGCCGACAGTAATCAAAATGCCCGGACCGATATACTTCAGCGCCTTCCGCGCATTCATCTGAAAATCATGTCGCTTGCCATATGTACCAAACACGGTATCACCTGTATTTCCTCTTATAGTAAATAACACGCCATCGCGGATCGTATCGCGGCTGCCAATAACGCCGCCGAATCATAAAAAAAGCATCGCTTTCCTGATAAAAAAAGCGATGCTTTGCTCACGCTCCCTTATTTTACCAAAATGACGGGAACGTTGGCATGATTCATGACATATTGACTGACAGATCCCAGGGCATACCCTTCCACTTTTCCCAGGCCGCGGCAGCCCATGACGATCATGTCGCCCGCCTTTTCCTTAACGACGGAAAGAATGATCGCATCAGGGGCGCCGACTTCAAAAACCCGTTCGACTTTCACCCGGTGCGGCACAGATGCAGCCGCTTCCTGCAGGATCCGTTCCCCCTTTTCCTGCAGTTCCACTGCCACCCGCTCCGCCGCATAGCCGCCGAAAAGAGAACCGAAACTCGGCGTCGACGAAATGATCGTAGCGACATACACCAGGATCAGCGACGCATCGGCGGCAACGGCCAGCGCACAGGCATGTTCCAACGCCCGTTTGGCGTTCTCCGAGCCGTCGACGGGAACCACAATCCGCTTATATGCTATCACTGTAATCTACCTCCTTTTTTAACGGCTTTCGGCGCTGTTTTGATGACGATATTGCGGCCGTCTCTGACGGCCTGGAGTGAAATATCGCCGACACCGTCTTTATAGTAAGCCATCTTGATCTCCAACAGCAGGGCTCCCACTTTTTCCTGCAAGTCTTCCGTAAAAAACTGTTTGCGAAAATCGCCCGGACTTTGCCGTGCCGCCTTGGCGGCCCCGGACGGCGAGCGCCGCGGTTCTCCGTCATCCCAGTCTGCCGTTTCAAAAGTGAGCTCCTCTTTCACGCCGGCAAACATATCCTCAAGGGAACGGTTTTTAGGTATTTTATGCTTAGCCATATATGCCCCTTTTCTTACTTTTCTTTATCCATGTTATCTGATGCTTCATGCATACTGTCCAGTGTCAGGGAAGAAAACTCTTCCGGCGTCTGGTATGTCGCAATCTTCGTGAAGCCCTTTTTTAAACGGCCGCGATAAGCCGCAACGGCCTTACCGTCACGATTCACTTCGGCAATGTAAATCTCCTGCCCGTCTATGCCGACGAGGCGGAAATTACCGTTTGGCGAAATCTCGCGCCACGTCCCCGTCGCGCCTTCCAACATGTAGACGATACCGCGCTTCAAATTGTCGTAAAAGAGAATATCCTGGTCATAAAAGACGGCAATCTTACCGATATCCTCCGCCTGTACGGGGATCCGACGCGTATCATAGTTCGCATCAGTGCGGTAAATACGATACCGCTCTTCTTCAATCTGCAACTTCATGTAGATGACATTCGTTGCCGTCGAATAGGCGACGTCCGTGATTTTGCTGTCACGCGGCACATCTTCAATCTCCGTATCCAGCTCTCTGTCGGGGGCCTGCGGGTTATACTGGGCAATAAAGACGCCGTACGCACCGGTCTTGCTGCTCCTGCCATAAGTGGCAAAGATAGCCAGATCCCTGTCAGGAAGCCATTCAAAGAAAGAAACATTTCTGCCGTGCAGGCTGATACGCTGAGGATTTCCCTTCTTTCCCGCTTCGTAAATCGACACGTTCTCATTACTGATTACGGCCATAAATCGCTTGTCATAAGAATAATAGGACTGCCCGTTCGGCTCTACGCCGAATCCCAGCGCCTCCTGCTGATTGGTTCCGCCGATCTTATAATCCGACGTAGGTGCAAACAGGAAACTGTCCAGATAATAGTAAACGCCGGCTTGAATCGCTACACCGGCGATAAAGGTCAACAATACATTACCGATCTTCATGGGCGCCTCCTACTTTACGATGAAGGCCGTCGGAATCATGCGTTCTCCCAGGAGATCCGCTGGCTTATTGACGACTTCGCCATTCAAATACAAGGTCGAACTGGACCCGCCGTCCAGATTGGCTGCAATATAGGCGCCTTCTTCATACATAATATTTTGCAGATCACGCAGCGTTGCACCGATGGAATAAGACGGTTGCCTGCCGTCGATAACGAGAAAGAGGACGGTGCCGTCTTTGCGTTGGCCGATGGCGGTTCGCGGACCGACACCCCAGCCGCCGTCGCCGCTGGTAATCATCTTTTCCCCGTTGACAACTAAAGGCGGTCCGAAGGTGATTCCCTCCTTGACTCCCATGGAAACCAGCTCGCCTTTACTGTAATTGCCGGCAATAAGGTTGCCGTCCTTCGTGAAACCGACAAACTCGTTCACTTCACTGTCGTCCGATTCTTTTCCCAGGATAAAGCCGTTGTCATGAATAATAAAGCCATAAGGGCTGCGTCCCGTTCCAGTGCCGTTGGCATCATAAAAACCGCCGGCATTGATGGCGGCGACGGCATTGTTCCGTTTGGCGATACCGCTCGTCGTGTCGCCTTTTTCATCCAGATTCGCCGCCGTCGCGATTTCTACTCGTTTCGGGTCGGGTATTTCCAACAAAAATCCCTTAAAACGGCTGGAATCAATATTTTTCAGTTTCAAGGAAGAATCGCTGCGCGACGTAAATTTAAAAAGTTCCTGTTTCGGCGCCGTACTGATGCCGCCCAAAATGGCATCAATCTCTTCTTGCGAAAAAAGCCATGTAATGTACTGTGGATGACGGCTCTTAAGGATGGCGCCGACAACGGTACGCTTAATATTGTCAAACGGACCGAATAAAGCGACAAAAGGCGATGTCACTGCAAAAAACACCATGAGCACCATGATAAATTTAAAAATTTCTCGAAATAGTTTCATACGTAACCTCGGAATCCTCTGCTAAGCATATCTTAACGGGACGCATATCGTTCCGTCGTAAGCCGTTGCCGGAAATTGTCGATATCAACGGCATTGCCGATCCAGACGCGTCTGACGGCATAGGGATTATCACCGTATTTGGCCCATCCCGACTTCATCGTGAAGGCCAATTTGATGCCGGCTCGCCGTAATTCCTTCTCAGCCGCTTCATCTTCGCTGCCGTAGGGATAACAGAAGAACGCATTGTCAATGCCCAGCTCTTCTTTCAGCCGCTGCTGGCTGGTGGCAATTTCGCTCCTGAGCTGCTCCGCCGTCATTTCTCCCATCTCGTCGTGATGATGGCAATGCGACGCAATCTGAATGCCCGCAGCCTGCATTTCTTTGATTTGCTGCCAAGTCAGCCGCGTCCCCTGATCGGCGTCATACGTCGGAATAAAAACAGTACAGGCAAAACCGTATTCCTTCATAATCGGCGTAACGACAGTATACGTATCCGGATACCCGTCGTCAAAGGTCAGGACAACGGGACGCTCCGGTATGGGCTGCTTGTTCACCATATACGCATACAGCTGCTGCAGCGTAATCGGATGGTAATCGTTATCCTTCAGAAACTGCATCTGCTGGCGAAAGTGAGACTCGAGCAAAACGGCGTCATTATCTTTGACATCACCGATCATATGATACATCAGCACAGGCACGCCCTGTTCCGGAACCTTTTCCGGAACAGCCGGCGCCGTTTGCTTCGTCTGTACAGCCTTTTCCGCCGTCTCGCCGCCGGTTTTCTCCGGCAAGGCGCAGCCGCCCAACACGAAGCAGCAGACAACCGCCAGGCACAGCAATTTCCAAATCCGCAAAATTCCGAGTCCTCCTTTATCGCTCACCGGCCGGTGAACCTCAACACTCCGTCCGTTCACAATGAACGACGGGCAATTCATCATACTTTCCGTCCAAAAAGAGTCTGATGTACCGTTCGCCGTCATCGACAAGCTGTTTGTCGGCTTCCACGGAATGGCAGGCGATACTCGGCGTCAAAAGGAATTCGGGACGGGCAATCATCTTCAGCAGCATCGGGCTCGGATGTTCCATAGACAAGACGTCCAAGGCGACGCTGCGGATATGACCGTCATCGACGGCGTGATATAAAGCCGCCTCATCAACCAACCCGCCGCGGCAGCAGTTGACAAACATGGCGCCCTTCTTCATATCTTCAAACTGTTCATCTTGAAACAGGTTTTCCGTCGCCTCATTCAGCGGCAGATGGAGTGAAACGAGGTCGCTCGTTTGCAGCAATGTATCAAAGTCGACCGGTTTGACGCCGGCCTCCCGCAAGACCCGTTCATCGACAAAAGGATCAAACGCTTGGATCGGGCAGCCGAAAGCCTGCAAGCGCCGCGCCACGGCCCGTCCGATATGACCGAAACCGGCGAGACCGATCAGCGTATCACCGACACGGTGAATCGGCCAGGTAATCGATCCGTATTGCCAGCGGCTGTTACTGCGGATGTCATTCTGATATTCCGGCAGCTGACGCAATAAAGCCAAGATCATGGCCGCGCTGTGATCGGCAATATCGTCAACACAATACGACGTATTACGAACAACCCTGATCCCTTTGGCCGCCGCCGCCGCCACATCGACATGATCGGTAAAAGCCGAAAGCACAACGATAAGCCGCAAATCCTCCAGGCGTTCGATAAGCGACGCCGAAACCGGTTCGTCACGACAGATCAAAATTTCCGCGCCGTCCAACTGATCCGCTAAATCCTCTTCATCCTCGGCCGAGCAATATTCCACCTCTGCAATATCGCTCAACCGCTCTCCAAACTCATCTTCATCCGGGTGTCCTGTCAGAACACATATGTGATACATATCACTGCCCCATTTCATAAATACGATTATCTTTTAGGTATAGATATACACTTAAATATATATCATAATTCGCATAAAATGGCAAGTAATCCCAATTTTGCCGCTTCCGATGCGGAAACAAAAAAGGCGCAACCATTGTTTTCAATGCTTGCGCCTTCGCAACTTTGGCGGAAGGGGTGGGATTCGAACCCACGGTACGTTGCCGTATCACTAGTTTTCAAGACTAGCTCCTTAAACCGCTCGGACACCCTTCCATAATGAAGTAAGTATACCAAATTCAAGAGAGCCGCGTCAAGATTTATCTTCAATTCGGCGCCGATCCGATCGACCAGAGCAACACCGGCCCGCCGGCAACAGCCGCTGCCGGCCCGTTGCGGCATGACCGTTATACCTGCAACATTCCGGCCACGCCCAAGATGAGACCTGCAAGACCTGCACCCAACAAGATATGAATGACACCGAATTTCCGACGCACGGCGATAACAGCGGCAATCAGGATAAGCAGGCCGCCGCCGCTGAAAGCGCTCCAGTCCTGAGGAACGCCTTCCGTATTCCACAGCGCCAACCAGATAAAGCTGATCGACGCCGCGCAGATCAGCGCGACGACAGCAGGACGCAGGCCGTTGAGAATGCCGCGAATCGGCCCGATGTTGCCGTATTTCAAAAAGAGTTTCGCCAAAAGGATACCGAGAAAAAAAGACGGCGTGACAAATCCCAGCGTCGCTGCCAAACCGCCGCCGACACCGGCGATCTTCGTGCCCGCGAAGGTTGCCGCATTAATCCCGATCGGCCCGGGCGTCATTTGCGAAATCGTAAAAATATCGACAAATTCACTCATTGTCAACCAATGATAGCCGTCAACAATGCTGGCCTGAATCAACGGCATCGAGGCGTAGCCGCCGCCAACGCAGAAAACGCCGACTTTGCAGAATTCCCAAAACAACAGCCAATAAATCATCGTCATCACCGCCTAATCATATTTTTCGCGTTTCATAAAAAGAAGTCCTATCAGGGCATCCAACAAAATCAAATACATGATATTGAGATCAAAAAACACGGTGCCGATAAACGTGCCGCCGATAATAGCCAAGGGCAGAGCCAGCCGCTTTCTGCCCTGCTTAATCAGCAAATCAAGCCCTACATTGACGATCAGTGCCGTCGCGCCACACTGCATACCGCGCAACGCGAATTTGATATAGATATTTTGGATGAAATAATCATAGAAGAAAGAAACGGCCATGATAATCGCTAACGGCGGCAAAACCGTAGCCGTCAGTGCCGTCAGCGTACCTGCAATGCCGGCCATGCGATAGCCGAGAATAACCGCGCTGTTGACGGCTACGACGCCCGGCATGGATTGCCCGACGGCGACCAGTTCCAGCGCTTCTTTGTCTGTAATCCAGCCGTATTCATCAACATACTTCGCCTTCAGCAACGGTATGATGACGTAACCGCCGCCGACAGTAACGGCGCTGATAATAAAGGTCGATGTAAACAGCTTCCAGTAAAAGTCTTTTGTTACTTTCCGTTCCGCTCTGTCTGTCATGATTTCCTCCTGATCGCATTTTTCCGCTTTTCCGATCTTGATTATATCACTTGTGATGATATACTAAAAATATATATATACTCTATATTCAATATCTTTTTAATATGCATTTTATTGGAAGGAAATTTTCAAGTTATGGATTTGCGTCAGCTTCATTACTTTGTCACCATTGCCGAAGAGCGGCAGATCACCGCTGCGGCAAAGCGCTTGAACATGGCTCAGCCGCCGCTCAGCAAACAAATGCAACTGTTGGAAACGGAAATCGGCTCAACCTTGTTCAGCCGGGGACCTCGTCAGATCCGGCTGACAGACGCCGGTCAGATCCTTTATATCCGGGCCAAGCAGCTGCTGGCGCTGGCCGATTCAACGGAGCGGGAAATGGCCGATTTCAAGAGCGGCCGGCGCGGCACGCTCCGCATCGGCACGGTCTCGTCATCGGGAAGCGTGCTGTTTAACGGCGGCGTGGAAATGTTTCGCCGTCAATATCCCAACGTCCGCTTCGAAATTTATGACGGCAATACGTTCAACGTAATCGATTGGCTGCACAAGGGCATCATTGAAATCGGCATCGTCCGCACGCCCTTTGACGACGCTCCCTTTGGCGTCCGCCGCCTGCCTGCGGAACCGATGATCGCCGCAATGACGGCAGCCTTCGATGAAGAGCCGGGGGAAAAAACGATCGCCTGGCCACTCCTGGCCAAGAAACCCCTCATCATTTATCGCCGTTTCGCCAAGTTGCTGCGCCAGTCCTGGCTGCGTCACGATCTGGAACCGACGATCCTCTGCCGGAATGATGATGCCAGAACGACGATCCTTTGGGCCAATGCCGGTCTCGGCGTCGCCATTATTCCGGCTTCCGCCTTCTCTTTGGCCGAACATGACCAGCTGCGGGCAAAGGTAATCGATGACGCTACGTTGTATACGTCAATCGCCGTGGCCTGGCCGAAAGACCGGTATCTCTCCTGCCTGGCCCAGGCGTTCATCGACTCCTTGTCTCCGGAATAAGCAACAGCGCGACGAAAAGATCGTCGCGCTGTCGTTCATCGCTTTTCTTTTTTATGAAAATGGAGAGAGTCGCCCCACCTGCCGAAGCCGACGGTGTCACCGACAGAGGCAACGCGGGCGCTGAGGCAGTTTTTGCATTGATCGGGCCGCTCATCGACGCAAGGTTTATGATCGTAAAGCAGATACTGCGCGCGGAACTTCGGCACCGTCACGACCGGCATCAGCACATTGGCGCCGGCTCTCAGCCCCAGCTCGCGCCCCAGCGGATGCAACGCCTGCAACGCCGTCGTCGCCGCAATATTGACATCGACAAGGAACAGACGCGTTACGGCGATCATCGACAAGCCCCATTGAAGCCGCCGTTGCCGCGCGTCCGGCGAATCAAGTCCGGCGGCCGCAACCGCCTGTCCGACAGGCGTGCGGTGATGAACGACGTAAGGCCCCATGCCGATCATATCGATATCCAACTGTTTATAAAAAAGAATATCGTCGGCCAGATCCTCTACCGTTTGCCCCGGCAGTCCGATCATATCGCCGGTGCCGACTTGATAGCCGATTCGACGCAACGTCTGCAGGCAATCGCGGCGAACCTGCCATTCATGCCGGCCGTCGCGCGGATGCAGCATATTATACAGTGAAGGGTTGCTCGTTTCGATGCGCAGCAAATACCGATGAGCTCCGGCTGCAAACCAGCGGCGATACGTTTCTTCCGTCTGTTCGCCGACGCACAGCGTCAGCCCCAAAGCGCCGCCGCCGATTTTTTTTATATCGCCAATGAGTTCTTCCACATAGGAAACGAAGGCCTCGTCCTGCCGCTCGCCGGACTGCAGCGTCAGCGAACCGTAGCCGCTTTCGTATGACCATCGGGCCATGGCCAGAATATCGTCCCGTTCCGTATCAAATCGCTCGACTTCGTCATTATCGCGCCGTATGCCGCAATAGCGGCAATTTTTTATGCAAATATTGGAAAACTCAACGAGTCCGCGGTAATAGACGACACGACCGACAGTTGCCGCCTTAACGGCGTAGGCGGCATCATACAGCTGCTGCAAATCATCCGGATCGGTAAGACTCAGCAGGTCGATCAGATCCTGCCGCGTCATGGCCCGTTGTTTACGTAACAGTTCCGTTAAATTCATCGTCTTTTTCCTAGCGTTCGTTCGACCAGTGTATCTTTTCGAAAAAGAGGAAGACCAGACTGAGCAGCATGGCCACAACCGTCGCCAGTCCCATTCCTTTGAGCTGCACCGGTCCGAGGACGACAGTCGCCCCCGACAAACCGGAGATCATCGTCACTGCCGTAAGAATCAGGTTTTTCGACCGCGTATAATCCACCTTCTTTTCGACCAGCATACGAATCCCCGAAGCGGCGATGAAGCCGAAAAGAAGAATGCAGACACCGCCCATGACCGGCGTCGGAATCCCGTGAATCAGGGCCGCAATCTTCCCGACAAAGGAAAAAATGATGGCGAAAACGGCGGCGCCGCCGATGACCCAGGTGCTGTAAACACCGGTAATTGCCATAACGCCCATATTTTCACCGTACGTCGTGTTCGGCGTCGAACCGACAAAGCCGGAAAGGACATTGGAAAGCCCGTCGGCAAAAAGCGACCGATGCAACCCCGGATCATTGATCAGATCGCGGCCGACAATATCGCTGGTCACGAAAAGATGCCCCAGATGTTCGGCAAAAACGACGAAAAGGGCCGGCATGATCATCATGATGGCGCTGATATTGAACTTCGGTTCATAGAAAGTCGGCACGGCAAGCCACGGCGTCGCACTGACCGTCGCCATGTCGACGACACCGAGAAAATAGGAAAGCACATAGCCGGAAACGACACCGATAAGAATCGGAATAATGCCGATGAAGCCCCGGCCCAGAACAGTTGCCAAAACGGTCACGGCCAAGGTAAACGTCGAGATAAGAATAGCCGTTCCGTTGGTCATGCCTTGGGCATCGCCCAAATATCCTGCCATCGTCATCGCCAGGGGCGCCAACTCCAAACCGATAATGGCAACGACGGCTCCCATCGCAGCCGGCGGAAACAGTATGTCGATCCAGGCGGTGCCGACGCGGTCGACAATGGCGGCCAAAATCATAAAGGAGAGACCGAAAACGATGAACCCTCCTTGCGCATCGCCGTAGGACATGCCGGACGTGGCGCAGACGGCCAGTACCGGCGAGATAAAGGCGAAGCTGGAACCGAGGTATGCCGGCAACCGCCATTTACAGATCGTCAAGTACAGCAACGTGCCGATACCGTTCATGAACAAGGCCGTCGCCGGATCTACGTGCAGTAAAAAAGGAACCAGTACCGTTGAACCGAACATGGCAAAAAGGTGCTGTAAACTGAGCGGTATCGTCGGCAAGAGCGGCAGCCGCTCGTCGACTTCGATGATTTTTCTCTGTTCCATTCGTGTAACTCCTCCGCAAAATACGAATTAACGCGCAGGCAACTTCAGCTGTTGCCGCATCGGTTTTGGCGCGGCGACAGTCCCGTACCGTTCCTGCTGTTCGGCGTGGCGGTAGCCGTCCCGGCAAATATTCAGCAACAGCGCCGCCGCTGTCATATTGACGATCAGCGACGTGCCGCCGTAACTGATGAAAGGCAGCGGTACGCCGACGACAGGCAACATGCCGCTGACCATGCCGATATTGATAAATCCCTGGCCGCCGAAATAAAAGGTTACCCCCAGCGCCAGCAGAGTGCCGAACGTATCGCGACTGTGGCAGGCGCTGTAACAACCATAGTAAATGATCAGGCCGAATAAAAACAGGATGCCGAGAGCGCCGATAAATCCCCATTCCTGAGCAAAAACGGCAAAGGCGAAATCCGTGTGGGCTTCAGGCAGGTAGCTGAATTTGCTGATCCCCTCACCGAGCCCCTGGCCGAAAAAGCCGCCCGAACCGATGGCGATCAATCCCTGCACCGTCTGGTACCCTAAGGTCTTTTCATAAGACCACGGATCAAGCCACGCCGTAATGCGATCCATCCGATACGGCGCCGAGAGGAGCAGAATCACGCCGGCAACGCCGGCGATCAGCAACGGATATTTCGCCTGGGAAAGCTTGGCGCCGCTGGCCCAAAGCATCATGGCCGGCAACAGAAAGATAACCCCTGCCGTCCCGGCATCAGGCTGCTTGAACACCAACGCGCTCAACAAAATGGGCAGCCATAATTCTTCCGTAGGCAACACCGCCGCACGGGCCCGTCCCTTTTTCCGTCTTTCCCGATGCAGCGGCCGCAAAAATTCGATTGCCCGACGGCGGGAAAGCTTGTTCGTAATTGCCGTCGCCGTACAAACAATAACCGTAAGCTTCGCCAGTTCGGAAGGTTGGAAGGTGACACCGCCGATGCCGATCCAACGACGGGCACCGTTAACGACGGTCCCTCCTGCAAAAACGGCCAACAGGAGGATGATCGTCAGTACTGCCAGCTTGCCTGCATGACGGCTCCACCAATGGTAATCGCGGCAATACACAAAAAAGCCGGGAAACAGTCCGATAAACACCAGAAAAGCCTGACGTCCCAGATAACCAAACGTATTTCCCGTCCCGATCTCTTCGACAAAGGTTGAGCTGTACACGTTGACCGTGCCGATGACAAACAGAAAAGCAAAAGCCGTCATGAGCGCCCAGAAGGCGATTCTCAATTCCTTACTTTTCTTCCGCTTCATCCCGTCTCACCTCCGTCGGCCTGGTTGCCAGGCAGTGAAAAATCGGCTGTCCTTTCGCGCTGAATTTCGCTTCATATTCCGTCATCGCTTCATTGACGATGCCGCTGTTGTGCAGGTCATAAGTCACTTCGGACAAAGACCAGCGCCGTGCCGTAAGTTCTTCCAACGTAAAATCAAAAAGACCGCGATTGTCCGACTTAAAACAAAGGCAGCCGCCGGCCCGAAGCAATCGGCAGTAACGGTCGAGAAAAAGGCGATATGTCAAACGACGCTTGGCATGACGCTTTTTCGGCCACGGATCGCAAAAATTGATGAAAATCCGATCGATCTCCTGCGCTGCAAAAATCGATTCCAACGCCGTCGCGTCGAAACGCAGCAAGCGCACGTTTTCCGTCTCGGCGGCAGCGCATTTTTTAGCGGCGTAATACAAGACGCCGAGCTGCACCTCAATGCCGATAAAATTGACATCTCCATGCAGCTGCGCCATTTGCGCGATGAAATTCCCCTTACCCGTACCGATCTCTACCCACAACGGCGCTGCCGGATCGGCAAAAAGACTTCGCCAACGCCCCTTCATCTCTTCTTTTGCATCCAAACAGACGAAGGACTCATATTCTTTGACAGCCTCGTCGATCCACGGCTTTCTCCGTAAGCGCATCTCATTCCTCCAAAATGATTTCCACTTGAAAAACAGGCTGATTCCTCATGAAATCAGCCCGAATTTCCATATCTTTTCTTATTATAAAAAATAAGGGGTACCCTGTCAATGATACGGCCGGCCCGAGGCGATGCCGGCAACGGCGAAGGCTATTTTCTCCCCTGCCGATATGTACTATAATGAATATACCAATCCAATGCAGAGGAGACTGATGCGCTTATGAAGATTACGGATATTCAGCTCGGTATCGTCAAAATTCCCTTGAAGCGGCCCTTTCGGACGGCGCTGCGCCAGGTAACGGACGCGGAAGATCTCGTCGTCAAGATCATTACCGACGACGGGCACGTCGGTTACGGCAACGCGCCGGCGACGCTCGCGATAACAGGCGACAGCCTGACCGCCATTGCCGCCGCCATCGGCACTGTGATCGCGCCGAAAATAAAGGGCTCCAACATTGAGGATCTGCAGGAAATCCGTCTGCTTATCCAGACCGCCATGGCGCACAACACTTCCGCCAAGGCAGCCGTCGATATCGCTGTCCACGACTTATTTTGCCAGCATTATCGCATGCCCTTGTATCGCTTCTTCGGCGGCGCCGCCAACACGGTCTCTTCCGATCTGACAATCAGCATCAATGAACCGGAAACGATGGTAAAAGACGCGCTGGCTGCCGTAAAAAGCGGGTATGGAACATTGAAAATCAAAGTCGGCACCGATGCCGCCCTCGATTTTCAACGGATCCGCGCCGTCCGCAGCGCACTCGGTCCCGGGATCCGTCTCCGCCTTGACGCCAATCAGGGTTGGAAACCGAAAGAGGCTGTCCGCCTCATCCGCGCCTTTGAAGACGCCGATTTTTCTATCGAGTTCATTGAACAACCCGTCCGCGCCCACGACATTGACGGTTTAAAATTTGTTACCGACCATGTCGCCACAGATATCATGGCCGATGAATCGTGTTTCAGCGCGCCGGACGCTTTTCGGCTGCTGGCGCTTCGCGCCTGCGATCTGCTGAACATCAAACTGATCAAAGCCGGCGGCCTCGCGGAAGCCGCCAAGATCGCCGCCTTGGCCTCAGCCGCCGGAATCGGCACCATGATGGGCTGTATGCTGGAAAGCAAGATCGGCGTTACGGCGGCTGCCGCTTTATCGGCAGGATGCGGTACGATCGGCCGGAACGATCTCGATGCCGCAGACCTGCAGGAAACCGACCCCATCATCGGCGGCATCCGTTATGAAGAAGACATGCTTCTCCTGCCTGAAGCGCCGGGACTCGGCATCAGTGAAGTTACCGGCTGGCAACCGTTGTCCATGCCTTACGCATCTTGTTGACCGCAGTTTTGCCGCTGAACCGGCGCGACCTTCCTGCCACAGCTCTAAGGAGTGATTATTTATGCCAAAAAAACAACGATCCGTTATTCATACCGTCTGCGGCGTTCATACGACGGACGGCGCCGGTGTCCGGTTAGTCCGCGTCCTTGACAATACGACGACAGACGCCTACGATCCGATCTTGCTGCTCGATTCCTTTGACAGTACCGATCCCGCCGATTACACAGCCGGTTTTCCTATGCACCCGCACCGCGGCATTGAGACGATCAGCTACGTTTATAAAGGCGCTATGCGACACAAAGACAGCCTCGGATCAGCCGATACGGTCAGTGACGGCGGCGTCCAATGGATGACCGCCGGCTCCGGTATTTTGCATGAAGAACAGCTGCCGCCGACAAAACGGATGCTCGGCGTTCAGTTATGGCTGAATTTGCCGCAAAAAGATAAAATGGCGCCGCCGAGTTACCATGCGATCACTGCTGAAAAAATCGAAGAAATTCCCTTTGCAGGCGGCTTCCTTCGCCTGCTGGCAGGCAGCTATTTACAGCATCAGGGATTTCAGGGCCGCTATTTACCGCTGGATTATTATGATATCCACATCAACGGCAACGCCGCCTTCACTGTCGATACGAAAACGGATGCGTCCGTCATGATTTTCACGCTGACAGGCAGTATCACCGTCGGCGCCGAAACACTTCCGGAAAAGACGGCGGCCAAACTTTCGCCGGGCGACGCCGTCACCTTAACTGCCAGCCATCAGGGCGCACAAGTCCTTTTTATGAGCTCGCGACGTCTCGACGAAGCCGTCGCCTGGGGTGGTTCCATCGTCATGAATACGCCGGAAGAGTTGCAGGAATGTTTCCGTGAACTCCGTCTGGGAACATTTCTGAAAAATACGTTATCTTACGAAAAATGACGGGCATTCCGATAAACGAACAAGGGCCGCAACAGCAGGTGTTCTTTCTCCCTGCTGTTGCGGCCCTTGTCGTCGGCAGAACGCTTCCATCTGCCTGTCAGGTCAGGATTGCCAAAATGTCCGTAACCTTGGCAACGATGAAGTCTGCGCCTTCCCGTTCAAACATGGGTCGCGCCGCTTCGCCTTCAAGTCCCGTCAAGGTTGCAATCATGACCGCCCCCATTGAGCGGGCGCCCAGAACATCGGCCAACGAATCGCCGACAACATAATAGGTGCCGTTCAGAAACCGTTCCGGCATCTCAACATAGTCGCCGTACCGTTCCGGCACGTTGCCGAAGGCTCCCAAATAGTAGGCAAAGGGATGCGGTTTATCAAGGGAACGCCCCAGCTGCTTTGAGGCGGCGGCAACATCACTGGCCGTCGCCATGTGGCTCTTGTCGAATGCTTCCAGCCAATGATACGTTCGGAAAGGAATCATCGTTTCCGCCGTCGACCTGCCTGTGGCAACAGCCAATGTATAGCCCCGCTCCTTCAGCGTTACGAACATTTCCCGTATCGCCGTCGCCGGCGCCAACGGCCGCTCCCGTGTCAGGAAGCCATCCTTTCCCGATTGAAGCGGCTGTCCGCCATAGGTCTCGGCATACAGGTCATCGCCGAAATACCAGTGCTGAAAGACATTGACATGGAGTTGCCAGAAGGGCGAACGAAGAGGCAGCCAGGACGCCGCTGACGCTCCCAATTCATCGACTGCCTGCGCCGTCAGCGCGGCAAAAACGCCATCCTTGTCGGCATCGGCCGGTACTGCCGCCGCCAAAGCCGCGAGGATCTCCGCCGCCGGCGGTACCGACAGACCACGCCAGTTCCGTCCCAAAATCGTCACCGCCTCCTGCGTCAACGGCGGCACGAAATCGCTCTTGCCGCGCTGCCGCCGGCAGTCTCTCGCCAACAAGAGCAGCGTGACGGCGAGATAGGCATGGACCATGTCCCAGTTACTGTTTACGCCATGTCCCTTCAGCCAGGACAGGACGGCGTCAGCGCCGAACAGCTGATGCCGTAATGCGGTAATCTCGCCGTCAGAAACATCAAAATGAACGGCTGCACCGTCAAGTCCCATATAAGACGGACTGTATAACCATTCCCATATGGTCAACGCCGTCACGTCAAAATATCGCTCTTCACTGAGAAGAACGCCGTCTACATCAAAAATAACCGTTTTCATCGGCGCCTCAAAAGGTCTTGTCCAAATGGCCGGCAGTCTTCTTATTCCCTTCGACGTGAGACCGTTATTCCAAAACGCGCATGACTTCGTTAACATCGACTCCCGCCGCTTCCCAAAGGACGGAAAGGTGATACAGCAGATCCGCCGATTCCTTGCAAACCTCCTGACGCAAAGACGGATCGTCGCCGCGATAATCCGCATTCTTGGCGGCAATCACGACTTCCGCCGCTTCTTCGCCTATTTTCTTGCAGATCTTATCCATTCCTTCCCGCAATAGGTACGCCGTATACGACTTCTCCGTAGGATGCTTCTTTTTTTTGACGATCTCTTCGTGGAGCGCATGCAGAACGGCCGGACTTCCCGTATACAACCCTTCCGCTCCCGCCAAGGCACGATAGAAGCAAGTTTTGTTGCCTGTATGACAGGCGGCGCCGATCTGTTCCACTTGGAGCAAGATCGTATCGCTGTCACAGTCGACGGCAATAGCTTTCACTCGCTGAAAATGTCCTGAAGTCTCGCCTTTATGCCACAACTTCCGGCGGCTGCGGCTGTAAAACCAGGTTTCGCCGTCTGCCAGCGTTTTCGCCAACGACTCGGCATTCATATAGGCCAACATCAGCACCGCCCCGCTTCGCGCCTCCTGTACAATGGCGGGAACCAGGCCGCGGCTGTCATACCGGATCGTATCCAACCCTGCAGTTTCCATCATTCTCCCACCTCTCTCATCGGTAAGCCCGTACCGGACAGATACCGTTTCAGCTCCGGAATCGCTATCTGTCCGAAATGAAAGACCGAAGCGGCCAACGCCGCATCAACGCCGGTTGCAAAGACATTGCGAAAGTCCTCCATTGTTCCGGCGCCGCCGGAAGCGATAATCGGCACGGACAGTTCCCTGGCAAAAAGACTGTTCAAGGCTAAGTCAAAACCTCGTTTTTCACCGTCGCCGTCAATGGAGTTGAGACAAATTTCACCGGCGCCTAGCGCCACGCCCTCCTTCGCCCATTGCAGTGCGTCAAGGCCCGTGTCCGTACGGCCGCCGTCAACAAAAACGCGCCACCTGTCGTCGCCGCACCGCTTCGCGTCGATCGACAGGACGACACACTGGCTGCCGAAGCGCTCCGCGGCCAATCGAATCAGGACCGGCGAACGGACAGCGGCGGAATTGACCGATACCTTATCGGCTCCCGCCTGCAACACATTCTGAAAATCACCGACGCTGCCAATGCCGCCGCCGATGGTGAAAGGAATCGTAATCGTTTCCGCCACAGCGCGGACAACATCGATAAAAATCCCCCGCTTTTCATGGGTCGCCGTAATGTCGTAAAAAACCAGTTCATCGGCAGATTGGTTCGAATAAAACTTCCCTAATTTCACGGGATCATCGACGTCCTGAATTCCCTTGAACTGTCTGCCCTTGACGACGCGTCCGTCACGTACGTCGAGACAAGGAACAATACGTTTTGCCAGCATATTACATCCCCCGCAACGAACGAATTTCTGCCATCGTCAGCCTGCCCTCGTATAAGGCCTTGCCCGTAATCGCGCCATACAATCCGAGACGCCGCAACGTCTTCAAATCTTCGATGCTGCTGATGCCGCCGGAAGCGATGAGTCGGATAAAAGGCAGCTGCTGCAGTTTTTCAAGCATATCCAGATTCGGCCCCGTCAACATACCGTCGCGACCGATATCGGTGTATACGAGCGTCCGGATGCCGATGGAAAGCAGAAAACGCGCAAAGGGAATGACTTTTTTATCGCTGCCGTCGACCCAACCGTGCGTAGCAACAACGTCGTTCCTGGCATCGATGGAAACAGCCAGGCTGGACGCATACTTTTGTGCCATGTCGATCAAAAACGACTCGTCTTCAGCCGCTTTCGAACCGATAATAATGCGGCTCACACCGCGTTCCAGGTAATCTTCTATCGTCTCTTCCGTGCGAATGCCGCCGCCCACTTCAACGGGAATATCGACGGCGTCGCAAATGGCTTCAATGACGTCGGCATTTTCCGAAGCGCCGGAAAAGGCGCCGTCCAGATCGACGACATGCAAAAACAACGCCCCTTCGTCGCACCATTTTACGGCTGCCTGAACGGGATCGTCAAAATAGACGGTGCTGTCCTCGGCGACGCCCTGACGCAGGCGGACAGCCTTTCCTTTTTGTATATCTATTGCCGGAAATACGATCATCTCTTTATCCTTTCCTTGCGTACGCCGCTATATTTCGCAAAATCTGTTCACCGACGGAGCCGCTTTTTTCAGGATGAAACTGCATGCCGAGAATGTTATCGCGGCCGCAGACGGCAGGCACGTCATGTTCATACGCGGCGACAGCAATGACGTCGTCCGAATCGACAGGCGTCTTATAGTAAGAATGCACAAAATAAACGTACGGGCGCGGCGGCAGCTTCTCCTGCAGCCAATGGGGACGGCGGAAGGACAACTCGTTCCACCCCATGTGAGGCACCTTCAGGGCGATCCGAAAGGGTACGACGGAGCCTGGTAAAAACCCGAGTCCCTCGGCTTCTCCGCCTTCGTATTCCTTTTCAAAAAGCAGCTGCATGCCCAGACAAACGCCGACAAAAAATTTGCCTTTGCCGACTTCTTCCTGCAAAAGGGGAATCAATTCATAACGCCGCAAATTAGCCAACGCGTCGCGAACAGCGCCGACGCCGGGCAGTTCGATCATATCTGCCGAACGAATGACGGCGGCATCGCGCGTGACGACGGCGGAAACACCGATTCGCCGCCAGGCATTGTACACGTTGGCAATGTTGCCGACGCCGTAATCGATAATGGCGATCTTCATGGCTAAAGAACCCCCTTCGTCGAAAGGATGGCCGTCCCGTCCCCCTCCATGCGCACCGCTTCTTGCAGCGCATGTCCCAGCCCTTTAAAAACGGACTCCACAATGTGGTGCGCATTGGCGCCGTACAAGTTCGTCACATGGAGATTCATCTTACCGTGTACGGCAAACGCATAAAGGAATTCCCGCAGCATTTCCGTTTCAAAGTCGCCGATCCGTTCGACGCCCAGAGACACGTCAAAAACAAGATACGGCCTGCCGCTCAAATCGATGACGACGCGGGTCAGCGCTTCGTCCATCGGACAATAGAACAGGCCGTAACGATGAATGCCGCGCTTATCCCCCAAGGCCTTCGTCAACGCGTCTCCCATAACGATAGCCAAATCCTCCAGCGTATGGTGTGTATCGACGTCGAGATCGCCGTGAACATGAAGCGTCACGTCAATACCGCTGTGACAGGCGAAAAGGTTCAGCATATGATCGAAGAACCCGATTCCCGTCGTCCCGGCAAAATTACCGGTGCCATCCAGATCAAGGCTGACGGCGATCTGCGTTTCCGCCGTTTCCCGTTCTACTTGCGCGCTACGCATAATGTTTCCCTCCACTGAAAACAGCGATCAAAAGCTCCGCTACCTCCCGCGTCGTGACACTGATACGGATGCAGTCGGCCAAAACGCCGTCGCCATATACGCGGGCGCAGATATCGGCACGCTTCAGAGCCGCGGTGACAGCCGGTCCGTCCGGGACCTTGACCAAAATGAAATTGGCGGCGCTGTCGTAGGCACGGATCCCCTCCAACCGGTTCAATTCTGCAGTCAGGTACGTCCTGTTGGCAACTACAGTCGGAACGGTCTGCCGCAAGATTTCCTCGCTGTGCCCCACCGCTACGATTCCCATCAATTGGCTGACACTGTTGAGATTATAGGCTTCTTTCGTCAACGTCAGCGCATTGATGACCCGTTTCCCGGCGACGGCATAGCCGATACGGAAGCCGGCGAGACCGAACGCCTTTGACAGCGTGCGAATGATGATGAGGTTATCATGCTTTTTCAGCAGCGAAACGGCACTGTCCTGACCGGAAAATTCCACGTACGCCTCATCGACGACGACGGGATTGTCGGATGCGGCGGCAATAGCGGCAATATCTTCAAGCGGCCAAAGATGCCCCGTCGGGTTGTTCGGATTGCAGATAAATGTCACCTTCGGCTGCATCGCGTGAACAGTCTTTCTGAAAACGTCTGCGTTGCGCTGAAAATCATGATCGTCGGGAACGGCGCAAACATTAGCTCCCAGCGAAGCGGCGACAATACCGTAGACGTCAAAAGTCGGCGAGTGAATCAATACATCGTCGCCGGGGTTGACGAAGGTATGCAGCACTAAACCGATAATTTCGTCACCGCCGTTGCCGGCCAGAATCTGATCCGGCGCGGCCCCTGCATACGCGGCCAAAACGGCGCAAAGTTCCTGCGCCATCGGATCGGGATACCGATTAGACGCCAGACTTCTGAGTCGACTGAAAAATTCAGCTCGTACGGCCGGAAAGTCAAAGATATTATACGGACTTTCATTGGCATTGATGACGATAGACTCCCGAACGACAGGAACAGCATACGGTTCCAAATTACGAATCGTATCTCGTAGCCAGCGATTATTCATTTGTCATCCTCCTCCTTACGGCCGCGCCGTGACCTTGCAGTCCTTCTACGTCGGCAAAAGTCATCACTGCAGCGGCAACGGCGGCAAACGCGTCCTTGTCGTATTGCAGTATACTGGTTCGCTTGACAAAATCATAGACGCCTAAAGGCGATGAAAACGCGGCGGTTCCCATAGTCGGCAACGTGTGATTGGGACCGGCGATATAATCGCCGAGCGGCTCCGGCGTATAGGGACCGATAAAAACGGCGCCGGCATTGACGATGTCCCGGACATAGGTCTCCGCATCGGCAAAGACGATCTCCAGATGCTCCGGTGCGATCAGGTTCATGACGGCGACGGCGGCTTCCCGCGTAGTCGTAATGAAGATCTTGCCGTAACATGCCAGCGCCGCGGAGGCAATCCGGCGCCGCGGCAATGTTTCCAGCTGCGCGGCGACAGCCTTTTCAACAGCTGCCGCCAAGGCCCGGCTCGGTGTCGCCAGAAAAACGGCGGCGCGACTGTCATGCTCCGCCTGGGCCAACAGGTCGGCGGCAATCCATTCGGGATGCGCCGTGTCATCGGCCAGAATACCGACTTCACTGGGCCCGGCAATCATATCGATGCCGACAGTACCGAAAACCAGCCGTTTCGCCATGGCCACATACGCATTGCCGGGCCCGACGATCTTAAAGACAGGAGCGATCGTTTCCGTACCGTAAGCCGCGGCGGCGATGCCCTGTGCGCCGCCGACTTTATAAATCTCCGAAACGCCGGCAACGGAAGCTGCCGCCAAAATATACGGATTGACACTGCCATCGTCAGCAGGCGGTGTAAAAATGGCAATGGACGGAACGCCCGCCACTTTGGCGGGAACTGCGTCCATCAACACCGTCGACGGATACGCCGCGGTACCGCCAGGCACATAAACGCCGACACGCTGAATCGGTGTATAACGGGCCCCGAGCCGGACGCCGTCACGAAAGGTATCGACCCACGACTCCTGCACCTGCCTTCTGTGATAAGCCTCGATATTCCGCTTTCCTTCTTCAAGGACAGCTAAAAAACCGGCGCCGACCTGTTCCCGCGCCGCCGCGATTTCCGTCTCCGAAACCAAAAAACGGTCCAGACGAACACCGTCAAAACGCTCGGTAAATTGCTTTAACGCCGCGTCGCCCCGCTCCTTGACGGCAGCCAGAACGGCTTCAACATCGCCGCGTATCTCGTCGTCACCTGCTTGACCGCGCCGGGTATAGCGACGTATCTCTTGCAGGGAAAATCCTTCTTCAGGCACTTCTATCCATTCCATGACATCATCTCCCCCTATGACCTTATTGTATCTCTTTCCTGCCAATAATGGTAATCAAATGCTGAATTTCCTCATATTTTACCTTGAAAGCCACCTTATTGCAGATCATGCGGGCACTGAAATCCATGAAATACGCCAATACTTCCAGCCCGTTTGCTTTCAGCGTATTGCCTGTCTCCACAATATCGACGATGACGTCGGCCAACCCGACCAGAGGCGCCAGCTCAACAGAGCCGTTCAGCTTGATAATATCCACGCTGTGATGTTTGGCGGCGAAGTATTGCCGAGCCAAGCGCGGATACTTTGTACCGACCGTCAGACGGCGGCTCCGGTCGATGCTCCGTCCCTGCGGAGCGGCGACAGCCATGCGGCAGCGGCCGATTCCCAGATCGAACACCTCATAGACGGCCGCACCGGCACAGTCTTCGGCCAGTACATCTTCGCCGACGATGCCGATATCGGCGGCGCCGCGCTCGACATAAACAGCCACATCAGGCGACTTCACCAGAGTCACCTTGAGGGCTTTGCCGGTATCTTCAAATATTAATTTGCGACTGTCTTCAGCGTACGTTGAAAAGTCATAGCCGCTGTCTCGCAAACAGTTCATGACGGCCTTATGAATACGTCCCTTAGCCAAGGCAATATGAAGCGCCATCGCAAAGCCCCCTTATCAATTCTTCCAATTCTTCCGGAGATAGAACCTGTCCCTGACGATAATAGTTTCCTTCAGTATACTCCGCCGCCAAACTGTAATCGCGCTTGTCAACAAGACAGCCGGTGCCGCAGGCGGCGACGCGGTACCCCCGTCGCCGCCAGGACGCAAGTTGAGACGCAAGCCGCCGATCGCTGCGGTCGTAACGGATGAGCAATTGCAAGGTCGGTTCCGTTCCCGCCAAAAGGCCGGCATCATCCATAAATTCGTATAAAAGGTTAATGTTCATTCCGAAACCGCACGCCGGCCGCGGCGTGCCGAAACAAGCCGACACGTCGTCATACCGGCCGCCGTCGATAACGTCGTACGAAGCACCGGCCACGTATATTTTGAAAATCATATCCGTATAATAGCCGAGCGGACTTGTAAAGCCGAAGTCCAAATACACCTTATCCCGATAACCGGCAGCGTCAACATAGGCGTACACCGCCTCCAAGCGATCCAGCGCCGCCTGCATTGCCGGATTTAAACAATAGCTGCGGGCTTTCGCCAACGTTTCCTCATAAGAACCGAAGAGAACGGGCATGGCATTCAGCGCTTGCCGTTCCGTCTCCGATAACGGCAGCGTATCTGCATACGCTGCAAAAGCGACCAGATTCCGCTCATTCAAGAGGCGGCGCAATTTCTTTTTTTCCTTCTCTGCTATTTGCAAACCGGAAAACAGCGCCTGCGTATAGGCGGCCGTTCCCATATCGATGCGAATATCATCTACGCCGAGAGCCATTAATATTTCTGCAGCCATCACGACAACTTCGCCGTCACATTCGGCACTGCCGTCACCGAAAATTTCCGCGCCGCCTTGCAAAAATTCTTTTCCGTACGCCGTTTTACCGCAGTACTCGCGAAAGACCGTACTCACATAGCCGAACTTCAGCAGCCTGTTTTTTTCAGGAAACTCCCGCGCCGCCGTTTCAACGAGAGGCAGCGTCACGTCAGGCCGCAGTACGAGAACCCGGCCGTCTGTATCAATGGTTTTCACCATTTCACGGCGTAAGTCGGGAAAAAATTGCTGATAGACATCGTAGTCTTCAAAGCTCGGCGTTTCGATAATTTTGCAGCCGTGTACTTGTAAAACCTTGGTGATCTGCCGCTGGATCCGTTCGTAATTTTTCATCTCGTCATGGCGCAGCATCTTCACACCGTCAAGGGTATCGTATTGCAACGAAAACATCTCCTCAAATTATCTTTTCTTTATTACATTAAATTGTTAAAGAATTTATGTTGCATATTATACCACACTCCCAGAGAAATACAACACTTGTTGAACAGATTTATTGCACAACTTTATAACTAAGCGGCAAGACGTGCGCCCGGCGGAAGAAACGCGCCGCGGCGCTGTGGCCGAATGCCGTCAAAGACGGTCATTTCTCGTCAGCACCGGCGGCGGATGTCACAATTTTCCTGACCGCCTTCTCAAACTTCGGCCGCGGTACCATGACACGGTGACCGCAGCCGCAGCAGCGGATAACGAAATCGACGCCGATACGCAATACTTCCCATTCAGCAGATCCGCAGGGATGAGCCTTTTTCAGCCGAACAACATCTCCGACCTGATAACGAACAAAATCAGCCATACAAACTCCTTTACTGTCCAGGCAAACCTGAGGCCACGATAAAATCGGACAACAAGATATGTTTTTGCGAAAACCCTTTAGCCACTTCATAGCGGTAAGCGGCACAAACAGCTGCCGCCTCTGTCCGTTGGGCAGGAAGATATACTTCATACAGGAACTGATTGCCGTCCATCCGGCTGATGCCGCCAATACTGCCGCCGGCCTCTACCGACGCGTACCGTTCCGACAATGCCGCCAGTGCCGCAGTCAAAACCACCAGGACCGTGTCCGGGTCGGCCGTCTGTTCAACGGCAATGCGTACCGTTGCCAAATAGAGATTTTTCGTATAATTGCTGACAACGGCAATAAGGCCGTTCGGAATAATATGCAGAACCTGATCGGCAGAACGGAGCTTCGTCGTGCGGAAGGTAACTTCCATAACGGTGCCCGTATGCTCACAGATAGTAACAAAATCGCCGATGGAATACTGGTTTTCGGCGATGATAAAGAACCCGGCCACAAAATCCTTAACCAGACTTTGCGCACCGACGCCGATAGCCAAGCCGATAATTCCCGCGCCGGCCAGCAGTGACGTCGTATCGACGGAAAGTTCGTTGAGCACCATGACGACGGCGACAAAACAAAAAAATACCGTTATGAAATGCTCCGCCAGTTTAAGCAGCGTCGTCTGCCGGCGCTGCTGCTCCGATGACAGATTCTCGAAGCGAAAACGGAGCGCGCCGCCGAGAACGTGCGCAATGACTGCATGTACGATGAACAAGCCGACAAGGAGCAAGGCGATACGGCTTCCCCGTTCCAAAAAAGACGCTGCCATTCCTTGCCAAAAGGGATGATTGAAAATAATTTCCATACTGACTCCTCACAGATAATCACTGCATATGTTCTTATCTTACCGTATGTGCGGCAGCGATGCAAGTTATCGGCGGAAATGGTGGAAACGATATACAAACTATGGTACTATAGAATTGGTTATTGCGCTGTACGGCGAAAAGGAGGTCTTCTATGGCAGCCGGAACACCTGCATATTACAAGTTGATTTATCGTACGCTTTACGGCTTGGGAACGCTTTTTTCGCTGACTACCGTGTCGTTATTGGTCTGGACGGCCTTCTGTATCGCCACTTCGCAAGAGCCGTTGGCAGCGATCAGATTTCTGCCGCCCATGCCGACAATCTTCGTTTTTATTTTTCTGATCCTTTTAATGGTTCTTGCCGTCGCTTCGTGGCAAGTCGGTGCAACTTGTCAGCAATTGTACGAAAAGGAGAAAAACGGACAGAAGGGTTGAATCGTGCAAAAATATGAGTTCATGGATTTACTGCGTTATTACTTCCGCAAGTGCGATCCCGATGATCTGAAGGGAATCTTAGAAGATTGCGAAGAGCAATTCCGTCTCGGCGACAAACGCGGCATACCGGAAGAGGAAACCTGTTATCAGCTGGGCTCGCCGAAAAATATTTACCGTTATTATATGGGACAGCCCATTGTCCGCGCCGACAATGCGAAACTGAATCCCCGATATGCTGCCGACGCGAACCGCCTTGCACCGCGGGGCCTTTATGATCAAGCCGCCGGAACCGGCAGAACATCTTCATACAGACAGGAGCGATACGCCATGGATGAATTACACGTAAAAACAGCTAACGATGCGGTTTCATCACCTGCCGCAGACGGCGGCGCCGCACCGCCGGAGCGGAGCGCGATGAATAAGGCGGCGACAGCCGTTACCCGTTCCTTTTACGCGATAGTCGGAAAGATTTTCAGCCTGCTCAGCGCCTTGCTTTGCATCGCACTGGTTCTGTCCATCCTCTTTGCCGTCGGCATCTACTATATTCCCAATTATGCCACTGTCCTACCCCTTCCCGATCTTCAGCTGGCCACGATGATCGCCGTTGCCGCAGCGATTTTTCTCGCCCTTCTGATTACCTCCTACGTCAGCCGGCGCTGCCATAAAGCGTTGCGGCAAGAACGTTTCCGCTGAAATGCAGCTCAGAAAAATTTTTGTAATATTCGGATTTTACAGGGAAACCTTGATTTTTCTCCCATATCAAGTATAATAATAATAATAATGTAGCTATAATAAATATTAGTTATTAGTTAATAAAGGAGGTTCTTTACCATGGATCTTAAAGGAAGCAAGACGGAACAGAATTTACTGGCTGCATTTGCCGGCGAATCGCAGGCCCATACGAAGTACCAGTATTACGCCAGCGTTGCTAAAAAAGCCGGTTATGAACAGGTGCGGGCTTTCTTCGAAGAAACTTCCGGCAACGAAAAGGAACACGCCAAAATCTGGTTCAAGCTTCTCCACAACGGTATGCCCGACGTTGACGGCGCCCTGAATGACGCTGCCGCCGGTGAATGCTACGAAAATACGGAAATGTATCCCGGCTTCGCCAAGACAGCCCGTGAAGAAGGCTTTGACCACATTGCCAACCTCTTCGACAAAGTCGGCGCCATCGAAAAACATCACGAAGAACGCTACCGCGCTTTGCTCGATAACATCAAGAGCGGCAAAGCCTTTAAACGAGACGAATCCAAGACCTGGGTCTGCCGTAATTGCGGATTTATTTTCGAAGGCCCCGAAGCGCCTGACGTATGTCCCGTCTGTGCCCATCCGCAAGCATTTTTTGAACTTTTGAACGAAAATTATTGAGCCTTACCTTACAGCAGCCTAATCCGGCTCTCCATAAAAATAATACCGCATACGAGTATCGTATGCGGTATTATTTTTATGGAGAAAGTCGAAACCGATAGCCGTTGCCCCATACGGTTTCAATAGCCGTAAATTCCGGTTCCACCTCATTCAGCTTATCGCGGAGCCGGTTGACGTGAACCGTTACCGTAGCCATCTCGCCATAAGCATCAAGATGCCAAATCGTTTCAAACAAGTATTTTTTAGAAAACACCTGATTGGGATGGCGCGCCAAAAAAACGAGCAAATTAAATTCCTTTCCCGTCAGCAAAATCTCCTGCTCGCCTCTGTATACCTGACGACGGCGGACGTAGATCCGCAAATCGCCGCACTCGATATCAGGCGCATGACCGTCCGCAATTTCCAGCCGCTTGCCCAGAAGCCGGTCGTGAATTGCCAGATGCGCCTTCAGGCGCGCAACCAGCAGCGTCGGATTGAAGGGCTTTACGATATAATCGTCAATTCCGGCGGCGAGAGCCTGCAAAACAGCTTCATCGTCCTGCAGCGACGACACCGCCAGAATCGGAATATTCGTCTTTTCCCGCACTTGCTGAATCAGGGCCAGTCCTTTTTCGGCAGGAAAATCATGCTCGATGAGAATCGCGTCTATATTGCCTCTGGCAACGGCGCTGGCAGCGCCGTTTTCATCTTTGGTCACCGTTACTTCAAAACCGCCGTCTTCAAGGAAATCCCGCTCCATGGCGGCAATCAATTCATCTTTTTCAATTACTAAAACCCGGGCCATGCCTTCTCCCCCCCTTGTCGCTGCGCAGCCGTTATACGCCGGTCTGCAAGCGCCGAAAGCCGTAGTCGAGAATCGCCTGCGCATCTTCCCATCGATTATCGTCATTAAACAAAGCCACGACCAACGTATGCCCGCCTCGCGTCGCCGAAGCGACGAGGCAAGGCCCTGCGGCATCCGTATAGCCTGTTTTGACGCCGTCGGCGCCTTCATACCCGCCGGTCAAAAACTTGTTCGTCGTCGTCACGTACTTTGTCGAACCGTCCATGTATTTAACCGTGTAAGAAGGCAACGAAACAGCATAACGGAATTCGGGATAATGCTTCAAGCCGTACGCAGCCATACGCGCCATATCGACAGCCGTCGTATAATGGCGGGGCGCCGTCAAGCCGTTCGGATTGACAAAATGCGTATGCCTGGCCCCCATCTTGGCAGCTTCGGCATTCATCATGTCCGCGTAACCTGCGACAGTGCCGCCTAAGGTTTGCGCCACCGCCACCGCCACATCGTTGCCCGAAACGACCATCATGCCGCGCATCGCTTCTTTAATCGTGAGTTTATCGCTCGGACTGATACCCAGCACGGAAGGTTCCGTATTGGCCGCTTCCGCCGAAATCTGCAGCTGATCATCCAAGCGATCTCCACCCTGATCCAATGCCGTTATAAAGGTGACGATCTTCGTTGTACTTGCCGGATGAACCCATTTATCGGGATTGACGCGGTAGAGTATCTTGCCTGTATCTGCATCAAGCATGCACACGGCTTCCGCCGCTGTCGGCGGCACATACGCCTGAACACCGTTACCGGCCGCCGCGGCAAGAAGCAGAAAGAAAGCCATCACTACAGTCGGAAGCACTCGTTTACGAAAAAAAATCATCACCTTGCCACATCCTCATTTCTTGATTTCTGTTATCATTAATATTTTATGCCATCTTTTGTTATTATTTACCAAATTACGGATATTGTCAATTTATTTCCGCATTCTTCCGTCAATCTGCTGCCGTTTCCTGCCTGATTCATATGCCGGAACATCATTTATTCTAACTGCGGCATAGCATTTACCGCATATTTGTTATACTATAATATTTGTTATACTGATGAAATGATTTGCAAAAAGAAGGGACCTCCTCATGTATCCGATCAACCTTTTTCTTTCAGCCCGTCCCTGCCTGGTCATCGGCGGCGGCAACGTTGCACTGCAAAAGGTGCAAGGACTCTTGGCGGCACAGGCACAGGTGACGATCATCTCGCCGCTGCTCTGTCGTGAATTGCGGCTGCTGGCCGACAGCGGGCAAGTGCATTGGCAAAAAAAAGAGTATACCGACGGCGACGTGAAGGCCTTTGACCTTCTTATTTGCGCCGCCGATAATCAGGCCGTCAACAGGGCTGCGGCCGCCGAAGCACGACGCCGGCGAATCTTGGTCAACGTCTGTGATGTGCCGGCAATCAGTGATTTTGCCGCACCTGCCGTCATCCGTCGCGGCGACCTGCTGATCACGATCGGCACCAGCGGAAAGTCACCGGCTCTCTCCCGCTATTTTCGCCGGGTCTTAGCAGCGGAAATCGGCGCTGGCTACGGGCTCTTCCTGGAAAGCCTCGTTCAACTTCGCCGGGAAGCGCGACAAACATTGAAGACACCGCAGGAAAGACAGCAATTTTGGCGGCAGGCGCTGACGGACGACGTCATGGCCCTCGTCGCCGCAGGAAATATCGATGCGGCCGAGGCGCGGCTCCGCCATGCAATTGACCGCTACCGGTTCGAATGATAAGGCGGCGCCGCTGGCCGGAAAGGAATCATTACCCTTGCAAAAGAGACCGCCTCCGTGCGGCCTTCTTACGCCGCGTTAACAGGAAGCTCCGCGAGTACACCGTCTGCACTGCAGGCAATGATATCAGCAACAGACATCCGAACAGGTTCGCTACGGATGTCCGGAAGGAGAACATATGACAGAAAACCGAACCATCGTCATCGGCACCAGGAAAAGCAGACTTGCCGTCCGGCAAGCCCTCTCTATCGGCGCTGAAATAAAAAAAATCGCGCCGCTGCTGCAGATACAGTACAAACCGATTGTCACTACAGGCGATATGCTGCTCGACGCGCCGCTGGCAAAAATCGGCGGTAAAGGGCTATTTATTAAAGAACTGGAAAAAGAAATGGTCAACGGCACGATCGATATTGCCGTCCACAGTTTGAAGGACATGCCGACAAGTTTGCCGTCTGATCTGTGCATCGCCGCCTTGACAAGACGCGGCGATCACCGTGACGCCTTTATCTCCAATACGTATAAAACCTTTGAAACACTGCCTGCCGGCGCCATCGTCGGCACGTCCAGCCTGCGCCGCGCCGCGCAGCTTCTGCACTGCCGCCGCGACATTACGATCAAAAACCTGCGCGGCAACATCCTTACCCGGCTGTCCAAGCTCGATGCCGGAGACTATGACGCCATCATCCTGGCCGCCGCCGGCTTACAGCGTCTCGGTCTGGATGACCGCATCCGGCAATACTTGCCGACAGCGCTCTGTCTGCCGGCTGTCGGGCAGGGCGTTCTCGCCGTGGAAGCCAGGCGCGGTGACGACGATCTGCGCCGAATGCTGCACCGTCTCAACGATCCCTCAACGGCCCTTACCGTTACTGCCGAACGCGCCTTTTTGCGCCGTATTGAAGGCAGCTGCCAGGTTCCTGTCGGCGTCTTCGGCCATATCTCCGGCCGCCTCTTCAGTCTGGAAGCGGTCATCGCTTCTGCCGACGGCGCGGTCCTGTACCGCCGTAAAGCGACTTGCCCGGTCACGGCCGATACGGAAAGACTGGCAATGAATCTGGCCGACGAACTGCTGGCCTCCGGCGGACGCGAGGTCCTTGCCGGCCTCGGCATTACCGCCCCTTGCCAAGGAGAGCGACCATGACGGGGACGGTTTATCTCGTAGGCGCCGGTCCCGGCAATTACAAGCTGCTGACGCTGCGCGGCAAGGAATTGCTGGAGCGGGCCGACGTCGTCGTTTACGACCGCTTAGCCGACAAACGGCTCCTCTCTTTCGCCGCCAATGCGGAAACGATTTACGCCGGTAAGACGGCGGCGCGCCATACATTGCGCCAAGAAGAAATCAACGCGCTGCTCATTGCCGCAGCCGACGCCGGAAAGACCGTCGTCCGCCTCAAAGGCGGCGACCCCTTCGTCTTCGGCCGTGGCGGTGAAGAAGCGTCTGCCTTGGCGGCGGCAAAAATCCCATTCGAAATCGTCCCCGGCGTTTCCTCCGCCATTGCCGCACCGGCCTATGCCGGCATTCCCGTAACGGACCGCCGCGAAGCTTCGTCATTTGCTGTCATTACGGGCCATGAAGACCCGCTGAAAACAACGTCTTCCGTCCATTGGGACAAACTGGCCGGCGCTGTTGACACGTTGATCTTCCTCATGGGCGTTCACCACCTGCCGCACCTGACGGCCCGCCTCCTGGCCTGCGGTAAATCTCCGTCTACGCCGGCTGCCTTCGTCCGCTGGGGTACGCGGCCCAATCAGGAAGTCCTGACAACGACGTTGGGAACCGCCGCGGCCGATGCAGCAAAAGCAAGATTGAAGCCGCCGGCCGTCTTCGTCGTCGGCTCCGTCGTCGGTCTGCGCCGTCACCTTGCCTGGTACGACACCAAACCGCTCTTCGGCAAACGCATCGTCGTTACCAGGACGCAGGCCCAGGCATCGGCCCTGACGGCGGCCCTGGAAGAAATGGGCGCCTGCTGCCTCGAAGTACCGACGATCAGACTGACGCCGCCTGCCGACGCCTACGCGGCATTGGATACGGCCATTGACACCCTCCCGGCCTATGAATGGATCGTTTTCACCAGTGCCAACGGAGTACACGCCTTTTTTGACCGCCTTACCGCCAGCGGCAAAGACAGCCGCGCCTTGGGACAGGCCAAAATCGCCGTTATCGGTTCCGCTACCGACGCCGCGCTACGGCCTTACGGCCTTCGCGCCGACATCATTCCGAAAAACTATCACGCCGAAGAATTGGCCGCAGCCCTGGCTCCCCACATTTCGACAACGACCAGAATACTGCTGCCGCGAGCTCGCAAGGCCCGTTCCGTATTGCCCGATACCCTTCGCGCACTGGGCGCCGCAGTCGATGTCTGTGAAGCCTACTGCGCCGTTCCTGCCGAAGAAAACAAAGCCCGTCTGCTGCAACTCCTCGACGACGGCGCCGTCGACGTCATCACCTTCACCAGTTCGTCAACCGTAACCAGTCTGATGACATTCCTCGGCGGCGATAAGAGCCGCCTCGCCGGGGTGATCTTTGCCTGCATCGGCCCGATCACGGCGCAGACCTGCGCCGAATATGGCCTTGCGCCCCGCATCATTGCCGACACGTACACGATTCCCGGCTTAGCCGCTAAAATAAACCAAGAGATTGGAGAGTAAAAAATGCTTCCTTTGCCATCCCTGCGGCCCCGCCGCCTCCGCCTTACGGCAGCGCTTCGTTCCCTCGTTCGGGAAACGTCGCTTTCTGCCGACGATTTTATTTACCCTGTCTTCGTCGTCGCCGGCAGCAACATCAAAGAAGAAATCCCCAGCATGCCCGGCTGTTTTCACCTTTCCGTAGACAACGCCGTGGAAACGGCGAAGAAAGCCGCTGCTGCCGGTATTAACGGCATCGAAATTTTCGGCCTTCCCGCTTATAAAGACGCCATCGGTTCCGCCGCCTGGGATATGACCTCACCTGTACAGCAGGCCATGCAGGCCATCAAACGCGAGCTGCCCGACAGCATCATCGTCGGCGACGTCTGCCTCTGCCAGTACACGACACACGGCCATTGCGGCAAGTTAAACGGCCGCTACGTCGACAATGACGCGACGCTCGAGCTTCTGCAGAAAATCGCCGTCAGCCAAGCCGAAAGCGGCGCCGACATCATTGCGCCGTCAGACATGATGGACGGCCGAATCGCCGCCATCCGCACGGCCCTGGACGAAAAAGGATTGAAAAACACAGCGATCATGTCGTACGCCGTCAAATATGCCTCCGCCTTCTACGGTCCTTTCCGTGACGCCGCCGATTCGGCGCCGCAATTCGGCGACCGCAGACAATATCAGATGGATCCGGCCAACGCGCGCGAAGCGCAGAAAGAAGTGGATCTTGATCTGGCCGAAGGCGCCGACATCATCATGATCAAGCCGGCCATGACCTATCTCGACATCGTCAGTCAGACGCGACAGCGCATCGACCGTCCGGTAGCCGTCTACAACGTCAGCGGGGAATATGCCATGGTCAAAGCGGCGGCCGCCAACGGCTGGATCGACGAAAAGCGCGTCGTTCTCGAATCCCTCCTGTCCATGAAACGGGCCGGCGCCGATATCATCATTACCTATCACGCATTGGCTGCCGCTCATTGGCTCGCCGAAAACTAAAAAGAAATACGCCGAATCCGCACATAAGCGAAACAAGCCGAACCTACCAAAAGAATCCGTTTCCAACTCCGATTATAGCGAAAAGAACAAAGAAGCGGTACGTCTTTAAAGACGTACCGCTTTCGCCTACCCGGCAAATACTGTCACGACAACTCGCAGCAACGCGACCTACCTGGTCACCGATTCTTTTTCTTCGGATTAAACCGATTCATTCCTTTGCTCACACCGAGTGCCAAACAACCCTCGACAGCCTTCGCCGCCGCTTGAATTCCCGCGCCGTAGGGTTCCTGCAATTCTTCCGGAAACGGTGTCAAGACGTGATCGATGACGTCACGGTGCGGCAAAGGCCGACCGATACCGATACGGAAGCGGGTAAAGTCACGACAGCCGTTGGCGAAAAGACTCTTGATCCCATTATGGCCGCCGTCGCTGCCGTTCGTCCGAATGCGCAATTTGCCTACGGGCAGATCCAAATCGTCATAGATGACGTATACATCCGGTTCATCAATCTTATACCAGCGCATCAGCGGACCGACGGCGCGACCGCTTTCATTCATGTAAGTCTGCGGTTTCACGAGAAGAACCGGTTCGCCGCCCACAGTTGCCGTCGCCACCAGTGCCTCCATCTTCGACTGCCAGCAGTTCACTTCCCAACGCTTCGCCAGTTCATCGACGACTAAAAAGCCCGTATTGTGTTTTGATCGTTCGTATTCACGGCCCGGATTGCCCAGACCCACAATCATATGCACCGGCGCATCTCCTTACTTTTCAAAGAGCTTGCTGACAGAAACGTCGTGGAAGATACGCATAATCGCTTCTCCCAGAAGCGGCGCTACGGAAAGGGCCTTGATCTTTTCGCTCTTCTTTTCTTCCGGCAAGGGAATCGTATTGGTAATGATCAGTTCGGAAATAAAGGAATCGTTAATGCGCTGTACGGCAGGATCCGTCAAAACGGCATGAGCACAGGCTGCAATGACCCGTGACGCGCCCCGTTCATGCAGCGCCTTGGCGCCGCCGCAGAGAGAACCGGCCGTATCGACGATATCGTCGATGATAATACAGGTCTTCCCTTCGACGTTACCGATGATATTCATGACTTCAGCAACACCGGGACGGGGCCGGCGTTTTTCGATAATGGCAATCGGCGCATTGACCCGGTCAGCCAGATCCCGCGCCCGCGTTACACCGCCGAGATCGGGAGAAACGACGACAAGGTCGCCCAAATCGGTATCTTCCTTTTTCTGATTGATATATTTGGCCATAATGGATGCCGAACCGAGATGATCGACGGGAATGTCGAAAAATCCCTGAATCTGTCCTGCGTGCAAATCCATCGTTACGACGCGGGTGATTCCCGAAGTGACCATCAAATCGGCGACGAGCTTCGAAGTAATCGGCTCACGGCCGCGCGTCTTACGATCCTGACGGGCATAACCGTAATAAGGAACAACGGCCGTAATATGGCGCGCCGAAGCGCGTTTCAGCGCATCCGCCATAATCAGCAGCTCCATTAAGTTATCATTCACCGGCTGGCTGGTCGGCTGTACAATAAACACGTCTTTACCGCGAACGCTTTCATCAATCATAATCTGCACTTCGCCATTATTGAATTTGCCGACAAAGGCTTTCCCTAATTCCAGACCCAAATAAGCGGCAATTTCCTTTGCTAACTGCGGATTCGCATTTCCCGTAAAAATTTTCAGCTTTTTCCCGTCTTCGTAACTCATTCGTCAGCCTCCTAAATACTGTCTGCATGTATGCTAAAATGTAAATCTACATGATTAGCCGGTCATTTCTTATATGTATCCTCTTTTACCCAGCCTTCAATATTGCGCTGCTTCGCTCTGCCTACGGCCAAAGACCGTTCCGGCACATCCTTGGTAACCGTTGATCCGGCAGCAACATAAGCGTACTCGCCGACGGTCACCGGGGCAACGAGATTGCTGTTGCAGCCGACAAAGGCATGATCTGCAATCGTCGTGCGATGCTTGACCTTGCCGTCATAATTAACAGTAATCGTGCCGCAGCCGATATTGACGCCGCTGCCGACATCGCTGTCACCGATATAACTCAAATGCGGTAACTTTGTACCGTCACCGATTTTCGAATTTTTCACTTCCATATAGTTGCCGACTTTAACCCCGTTGCCGACAATCGTATCGGGTCGAAAATGGACGAACGGGCCGATCTCACAGCCATTTTTGATTTCACAATCATGTGCATACGTAAATTGGAGGCAGTCGTTATCGCCCATAACAACATTCGTCATACGCACATACGGACCGATCTGACAGTCTTCGCCGATCGTCGTCCGCCCTTCCAGGATCGTACCGGGATATAATACCGTATCCCGGCCGACAGTAACCGTCGTATCGACGTATGTACTCGCCGGATCAATGATCGAAACGCCGGCGGTCAGCAGTTCGTCAAGTTTGCGGCGGCGCAGAATCGCTTCTGCCGCAGCCAGCTGCTGGCGGGAATTGACACCTAGCGTTTCCGCATAATCGGCAGCGGCGACGGCGCCGACGACGGCTTTTCGTTCCGTCAACATGCCGATGATGTCGGTCAGGTAATACTCGCCTTGCGCATTATCGTTTTTCAAGTCATGCAGCAGCTCCCAGAGCAGAGGTATTGCAAAACAGTAGATACCGGCATTCACTTCCGTAACGGCCAGTTCATCTGGCGTTGCATCTTTCTGTTCAACGATTTTGGCGACCTGCCCGCCGGCACCGCGAATCACGCGGCCATACCCGGAAGGGTCCGGCAGCCGAGCCGTCAGAACGGTAGCCGCAGCCTGCGTTTGCAAATGCTGTGCCAGCAAAGCGTCGAGCGTTTCCGTTCGGAGCAGCGGCGTATCGCCGCACGTTACCAAAAGCGTTCCCGATATGCCTTGCAGCAGCGGCTCCGCCTGCAATACGGCATGACCGGTTCCCAACTGTTCCGCCTGTACTGCCGTTTCAGCCTGATTGCGCAAAGAATCCCGAACCAGGTCGCCGCCGAACCCGACAACGACGATCTGTCGTGTCGTGCCTGCAGCCTGCGCCGTATGCAGCACGCGTTCCACCATAGGCACACCGCCGACTTTATGCAGCACTTTCGGCAATTTGGATTTCATTCTTGTCCCCTTGCCGGCTGCCAGAATCAACGCGATTATATCATTCATTATGCAAAAACCTCCTTGCAATGAATTACCGTAACACCTGTTTTAGGATACCATAAAACAAGGGGAAAATATATCTTTTTTCGGAGAAATGGGGGAATAAACTTTACCGAATTTTTTCAATCGTCCCCAGACAAGGAAAAAGGAGAGACTCTCGCCTCTCCTTTTTATCATCTAACAAAAAACTACAACACGTGGACGACGACGTCCTTCCGGCCGAAATTCAACGCCTCCGCGTTAGAATCCATGGCCAAGTCAATGCGATTGCCGACGATCGAACCGCCCGTATCATCGGCTACGGCATAGCCGTATCCTTCAATATACAGCCGACTGCCTAAGGGAATGACATTCGGATCTACCGATACACAGCCTCGTTTCAACTGATGCCCCATGGCGGTGACCCCGCAATTTCCCGGATCTTCAGCCGAGTATGCCGTTGCTTCCATAACTATCTTTTTCTGACTTTGACCTTGCGAATCTGCCCTGACCTCCCGGTCGCTCGCAGCAGACAACGCAGCCATCGTCTGTGTGCCTACGATTCCGTCTACCGTTAATCCGTGATCTGCTTGGAACCGCTTTACAGCTGCCTGTGTACCGCTTCCAAACACACCATCCGCTCCCCCGGTTAAATACCCCGTATCGCTGAGCATATATTGTACGCTCTGTACTTCAGCGCCAGTCATTCCTACATCAAGTTTCGCATACACTACAGCGGAACAAACAAAAATAAACAATGCTGTGAAAAGTATTCGTATTCGTTTATTCAAAAAACCACCTCACAATTGTATACAAAAAATCGGCACACGTCGATTATAGCAAAAAACAGGTTCGTAAGTCAAAAAAATAAATATTAACACATTCATTTTGAATTTTTATTTTATATTTTGATTCTGAAAACAGATGATAATCTGTATTTTAAACATCGTTTTCCTTTTATTTTTATCACCAGGTAATAATTTTTATAATTATTATGCATTTTCTTTTTCCACGAGACTCCTGACCGCTTCCGCCGCACCTGGCGAATCGGTGAGAATATAAATATAATCTCCCGCCTGCAATCTTACTTTGTTGTCCGGAACAATCTCCTCGTGACCGCGTTTGACATCAATCAGGGCAACATGGCCGGGCCATTCGATATGTCCGATAAACCTGCCGTCTGCGCGACTGCCGCTGGCAACGGTAAGTTCAAAAATATTACGTTCTCCATCGTCAATCGCCGAAGGCCCCCCTTTTTTCAGCAACCGCTGCAGGAGGACATCGTAGATCGGCTCGCCGCCGCCAAGTTTAGCTGCAATCAGCGCAATAAGCGAAGCCGTGCAGAGGACCAGAAGATGGTCGTAGGAATTGGTCATCTCCATGATCAGTATCGTACCGGTAATCGGCGAATGAACGGAAGCCGTGAAGAAGGCCGCCATGGAAATAACAACGATATTGGATAAGTAAGCCGGTTCCATCAGTCCCAGCTGAATCAGGCAGATGCCGACGACGCTTCCCGAAAGCGCGCCGAGAACGAGCATCGGCAAAAAAAAGCCGCCCGGTACGCCGCAGCCGTAGCTGATAAACGTGAACAGGTACTTGCCGATGAGGAGCAAGAGAAACAGGCCTAAAGAAAGAGGCATTTCATGCATTCTGTTGATCAGATCATTACCGCCGCCCAATACGTCCGGCAGAATATAGCCCAACACGCCGGCCGTCACCAGCGCAAAGGAAACGCGAGTCCAACCGCTGCGGAAAAAAGCCGTTCCGTAGAATTTCGACATGGACAGGAGCCCCTTATTAAAGAGTTGTCCCAAAAACGCGGCGACAAGGCCGACGATCAGGGCGATCCACATGTAACGCAGCGGAAAATGCGGCAACATGCCGAACTGAAAGATTGAATCCTTTCCGAAAATAAAACGGCAAACCATCGTTGCCATTAATGCCGCCGCCATAGCCGGCGCCAACACGACGCCGGAAAAATTACGATGGAGCTCCTCCAAAGCGAAAATCACGCCTGCCAAGGGCGCGTTAAAAGCGGCGGCAAGTCCGGCGCTGGCGCCGGCCGTAATCAAATACCGTTCTTCCATACGCGTCCGGCCGAAAAAACGGCTGATCCCCTGAGCTGTTACGGCGCCGATCTGGATTGACGGTCCTTCCCGTCCCAGCGAAAGGCCGAGGCCTATGCCCAGTACGCCGCTAAACAGCTTAACCCACAGAATACGCAGCCAGCGCATACGGATAACGCCGGAAATGACGCCTTTTACCTGCGGAATGCCGCTGCCGCCGGCATCCGGTTCGTAAACGACGGTCCGATGGAGGAGATATCCGGCGGCAATGAGCAAGAGAAACCAGGCGATATTCTCCGGCAAGCCTCCTTGCTGCAAAACTGTATATACGGATATCCGAAGGGCCGTTCCCTGTTCCAGAGCCCAGCGAAAAAGACTGATGATCAGCCCCGAGACGATACCGACCAGGGTACCTTCAAAAAAAAGCCGCAGCCGAAACCGTGGCCAATGACTTAATTGGCGTATTGTCGGCACTAATTGCCCGCGGATATGCATAATCGATTCCTCCCTTATTGCCTTCTTGCCGTAGCCATTATAGCATGAATCGCGCATTGCGTCAGCGTTCATCGACTGTACCGCGCGGGAAAGACGCGGAGCGGTTTTTCCTATCTTGACAAGGTATCTGTTTCATGCTAATTATAAATAAACATATTATATGGGAGGTTCTGCGTTATGAGTCACATCCTCGCCGTCGCCGCCGGAGGCGGTATCGGCGCCGCGCTCCGTTATGGCGTCACCGTGCTGGCCAACCAACACGGCGGTCTTACGTTTCCGTACGGCACGATACTGGTCAATGTAATCGGTTCTTTCCTCATCGGCGTCCTGGCCGTTTGTTTTGCCTGTCATACGGAGCTTCCCGGTTGGCTGAAGCTGTTTTTCATCACCGGGATTCTCGGCGGTTTTACTACATTTTCCACATTTAATCTCGAGTGGATCACGCTGATACGGACGGAAAATTTCAGCGCCGCTTTCCTCTACGGCGGCCTGAATGTGATCGGTTCCTTTATTTTCTGCTTTTTCGGCCTCGTCGCCGGCGAATCCTTCATTTGACCGGCAGGCAAGCAGGAATTTCCCGGCAGCAGCACGAATATGATAGTATACATCACACTTGCCAGAAGGAGGTCACGGCAATGAAAGACTTCGTACCGGACTTTACGATACGCGCTGCCGTTCGTAAAGTTCTTCCCTATATGATGGAAATGCGCGAATATTTTCACGCCCATCCCGAATTGAGCGAAAGAGAATTTGACACCTGCAAGATGATTTTCCAGGAATTGTCCCTCATGGGTATTGAAGACGTCAAAATCATCGCCGGTACAGGCGTCACGGGACTGATCCGCGGCGAACTGCCGGGCCCGACGCTGTTGCTGCGCGCTGACATCGACGCCCTGCCTTTGGCGGAAAAATTCGACTGCCCTTACGCCTCCCTCGCTGACGGCATCATGCACGCCTGCGGTCATGACGGACACGCCGCCAATCTTCTCGGCACCGCCAAGATTCTCCAGGACCACCGCGACTGTCTGCGCGGCACGGTCCGCCTCGCCTTCCAGCCTGCCGAAGAAGGCAGCGGCGGTGCGGCCCGTATGATCGACTCCGGCATTTTGAACAATCCGCCCGTCGATTATGCACTCGGTCTTCATGTCGCCGGCGGCCTGCCGCGAGGTTACGTCGGACTGCGCAGCGGTGAAATTAATTCGTCTTGCGATGACTTCATCATCACCCTCCACGGCAAAGGTGGTCACGGTTCCCAGCCCTCACTCTGCGTCAGTCCGATCCAGATGGGGCTGTCCGTCATTCAGGATCTGCAAAATTTCGTCTACCACTGCCATGCCGACGGCGACGGCGTCATCCTCACCTTCGGTCAATTCCAAAGCGGCCAGAGCCCGAATGTCATCCCCGACACGGCGGAACTGAAGGGTACGCTGCGGACGTATGACGAAAAGAAAAGGCATCTCATTCTCGACAAAATGGAAGAAATTCTCCATGCCGTTACCCGGCAGTACGGCGGCACTTTCGACCTGAACCTCGCTCCCTTCTCTCCGGTCTGCATCAATGATGCGGCAGCGACGGAGAAAGTCGGCGCGATTCTGAAAGAGCACTGTCTGGATTCCGTCTCCGTCGTTCCCATGAAACGCGGCAGCGGCTCCGAAGACTTCGCCTATTTCGCGGCTGCCGTGCCGAGCGTGTTTTATTACGTCGGCATTTACAAGGATGAGCCGGTCATCGGCCATTCGCCGCAGTTCCACTGGGACAGCAGCGCTCTGAAATACATGTGCGAAACACTGGTCACCATCGTGTATTACTTCGCCTCCTATGTGTAATCTTCTCCTAATGAACTCCCGTACTCGCTGCGGGAGTTCTCGTTTTCACAGCGGCCGAAGAGACGCGCCCTTTTTTCCCGACAAGTTGACGCTTCCTGCGGGCAAACTGCGCGCCGCTCTTTACGACCTGCACGAAAGTATTATAATGAAAATAAACTCATTCCCGTTTATATACGTTCACAGAAAGAAGGCCGCTTATGAGCCCTAAGCTCCCGTTTCTCGACAATCTCCGCACCTTTTGCGTTATCATCCTTTTTTGCTGCGCCGCCGTCATCGGCTATGGCGTCATGACGCCGCACCACACCTTTGTCGCCATGCCCGCCGCAGAACGGAGCGGCGCCGTCAGCCTTGCCGCATACTTCCTGTTTCTGCTTGCCGTCCCCTGTCTTTTTTTTATCAGCGGCTACTGTACGGCAGCTTCTCTCCGCGTCCGTCTCTTTCGTCCCTTTCTGCAGCGGCGCCTGCACCGCATCGGTCTGCCTTGGCTGGCCGGCGCCGTCGTTATCGCGCCGATCCTGGCTTATATCTCGGCGCTGAGCCGCCAATCCGACGTCGCGCCGCTGACTTTCCTGACGACTTCCTTCTTCGGTCCCGCTTATGAGCAGGGGCATTACTGGTTTCTCGGTCTCCTTTGTCTCTGCACGCTCGTATTAACGGCGGCAAAGAAGCTGCGCCGCAACATCCTGCGCCGCGTACCGGGACAACGTCTCCTGCCGCTTTACGTCATACCTCTTTTTTTGCTGCTGCACAGTGCCGGAACGCTGCTCATTTGGTACGTCCTGCCCGGCTTCTACGGAAACGTTATCGAGCAAATGTATACGCTGGCCGTAACGCCCTACCTGCTCCTGTCGTCCTGTCTTTATTTCGCCCTCGGCGTTTACGCCATGAAACATCGCTGGTTCACGGCGCAGGGCTATACGCCGTCGCTGCCGTGGCTGGTCCTTCTTCTCCTTGCACTGGTCCTTTACCGCAGCGACTGGCACTTCTTTTTTCTCGTCGGGTTCGGCCTTCCCATTACCGATGTCTTCATTTCGCTGACAGGCCTTTTCTCTCTTTTGGCGATCTTCGCCCGCTTTGCCGGCAAGACCTCTCCGTCTACGGAAAAACTCGCCCTCTTCGCTTATCCCCTTTACTATCTGGGCAACGCCTGCCTGCAACTGCTCGCATATTTTCTCTTACCGCTGACCGTCGGTCCCGTCTTGAAGGTAACCCTCGCCATCGTCCTGACACTCGTATACGTTTACTTTCTCACCAACTATCTGCTCTTCCGCCTGACCTGTTTCCAACGCCGGTAACAGTGCCCTGATAACAAAGCCGCGGCGCGACGAACCGTTCCCGCGTCCGCCGGTGCCTGAAAAAAACTGGTTTCATACCTGCTCCTGTGGTATTATAATACTGATATTTAATTATCACTATTTCAAACAGGAGATCTCTATGGACACCTTATTGCAGCTGATGGAATCGTATGGCTACGTCGCTATGTTTTTGGCCATGGTCGCCGAAAATGCCAACATTCCCATTCCCAGCGAAGTCATACTCGGCTTTGCCGGCTTTCTCATTTCCCAACATATTTTTACCTTCTGGACCACCTTTATCGTCGCCTGTCTTGCCGGCGTCGTCGGCTCCGTCATCAGTTATTGGCTCGGCTCTTACGGCGGCAGGCCGTTGCTGCTGAAATACGGTAAATACATCTTTTTCAACGAAAAAAAATTCAATATGGCCGAGTCCATGTTCAACAAATACGGCGGCGCAGCCGTTCTGATCTGTCGCTGTCTGCCCGGCGTCCGAACCTTCATTTCCTTTCCCGCCGGCGTCGCCCGTTATCCCTTCGGTCGATTTTTGATCTACACCGTCATCGGCACCATCCCCTGGACATTGCTCCTGGTCTGGGCCGGCTCCATTCTCGGCAGTCATTGGCGCGACCTGATCCAGTACAATCACATTTTCCTGATCGTCATTGCCGTCATCTGCGCGATTGCAGCCGCCATTTTTCTCTGGCGCCGCCGCAGCAAGGCTCACCAATCATGAAGAATTGGCTGTACGACAACCGTTACGGCATCGGCCTGTTCATTTTGGCAGCAATCTTTTTGCTGCCTTTTTTGGGCATGTTTCCCCTGACCGATCCCGATGAGCCGGTGTACGGCGAAACGGCGCGGGAAATGCTCGCCGCCGCGGACTGGCTCTCCCCGCGAATTTACAACGATTTCTGGTACGATAAACCGCCCCTCTTCTACTGGCTCGAAATGATTTCGTACCGTCTCTTCGGCATTTCCGATTTCACGTCCCGTCTCCCCAGCGCCGTCATGGGAATCGCTACGGTCTGTACCGTTTACCGGCAGGGGAAGGCCATTTTTAACAAAGCCGTCGCCTTCCGGGCGGCGCTCATCCTCCTGACCAGTCTCGGCTTCATTTACATCGCCAAAGCGGCCGTGACGGACATGACCCTGGTCTTTACGCTGACTGTCGCCATGCTCGCTTTCTATCGCCGCCGTTATGCCGAAGCTTTCGCCTTCTGCGGTCTTGCCGTCCTGGCGAAAGGGCCTGTCGGCTACGCGTTCCCGGCGCTAATCATGTGCTGTTACATCGCCGTCTGCCGGCACTGGCGGCTCATACGCTCGATGTGGCTTCCACAAGGCATTGCGCTGGCTTTTCTCATCGGGCTGCCCTGGTATCTGGCCATGACCTACGTACACGGCGACGCCTTCGTCGACACTTTCATCGGCTACCACAACATTACCCGCTTTACGGCGCCGGAACATCCCGGCAAAAACAGTCTTTTCTTTTATATCCCCATTCTGCTCGGCGCTCTTCTCCCCTGGACGGGAGCCTTGGCGCCGGCGTTTCGCCGGGCCGTCCGGGAAGGCGGTCCCGATGGCGACGCACTGCGTTTTTGCCTGATTTGGGCCGTCTTCATCTTCCTCTTTTTCTCCCTTTCGAAAACGCAGCTCGTCACCTATATTGCGCCTATGTTTCCGCCCGTAGCCCTGCTTCTCGGCTGGTATTCCGTGTCTTTGGAAAAGGCGGATAATCGTCCCCGCCTTTGGCCGGCGACGTCCTTTATCGTCGGCGCGGCGCTGTTGCTTTGCAATCTGCTCCCGCTCCATACCGGATCGCATTTCTATAAGGAGCCTATCCTTACCGTATCTATCTTGCTGGCGGCTGCCGTCATCCTGCCCGGTCTGCTCCTGTGGCTGCGCCGGCGCCGTCTTGCACTGTACACGACAGTCCTTTCCATGCTGCTTTTTACGGGCCTTACCTTTGCCGCCATCTTGCCCGCTCTGGCGCCATATATAACGTCACAGCCCCTTGCCGCCGCCCTTGCCGCCCATTATGACGGCACGTCGCCCGTCTACATAGAAAAAAGTCTGCGTCCCGGCCTGGCCTTCTACAGCGGCGTATACGGCACGGAATGGAAAGGCTGCAGCGCCCTGGATCCGGTATCGCTGCGCAGCAAACCGGACAGAGTATACATCCTCATCCCGAAAGACACATACGGCAAATTGACGTCTGCCGGCTCGGCGATAGCGCAATTTCCGGTTCTCGCCGATCTGCCGGCGCAACTCATTCTGCTCAATCATTTCTAGGAGGCAACTATGCGACAGCGTTCATTCCTGCTCTTCGTGGCATTCCTCTCTCTCCTCTTTTTCCTCTCCGGCAACGCCTATTTGGCCGTTACCGACCCCGTTGAATCCAATTATGCCCTCACGGCGAAAGAAATGGTCCTTTCCGGCGACTGGATTTCGCCCCACATTTACGGCATTCCCTGGTATGACAAGCCGATTTTTATCTACTGGCTCATCAGCCTGTCCTATACGCTGTTCGGAATTACCGACTTTGCCGCCCGTCTGCCGTCGGCCCTGTTCGGCGCCGCAGCCGTCGTCCTCAGCGCCTGGTACGTACGACGCGCCGCGGCAAGCACGGCGGCAGCAGCGCTCATGGCTGCCATGACGGCTACGTCCGTTGCCGTCTGGATCATCAGCAAATCCGTCATTACGGATCAGATGCTCTTTTTCTTCACGACGGGAACCATGCTCTTCGCCGCTATCTCTCTGACCGAGACGAAGCCGTTCTACATCCGCCTGGCCTATGTCTTTTCCGCTTTGGCGGTCCTGACCAAAGGCCCTGTCGGAATCGTTCTGCCGGGGCTCTTTCTCCTCCTCTTTGCGGCGCTCAGCCGCAGGAAAGATTACTTGAAACTGATCTTCGACCCTTTCGGAATCCTTTGCTTCCTCGTCATCGCCGCCCCCTGGTACGGCGCGATGTACGCGCTCCACGGCACAGCGTTCGTCGACGGCTTTCTCGGCTTGAACAACATCGTCAGAGCCACCGTTTCGGAACATCCGGAAGCAAACGTCTGGTACTATTATCTGCTTCTCGTTCCGGTCAGCCTCCTGCCCTGGACAGGCCCCTGCCTTTGCGGGCTATGGCAGCACCGCCGCGACGACGGCAGTCATCGTCTTTTCCTGATCTGGGCCGTCGGTACCGTCGTTTTCTACAGCCTCATGGCGACGAAATACCCGACTTACGCCTATATTGCCAATTGGCCCCTCCTCTATTTCGGCGTTGCCGCCATAAAAAGTATTTATGCTTCAGAAAGCCGCAAATATTGGTTCATCGTCACAGCGCCGGTACTGTTTCTGTGGCTGCTGTTTTTCGCGGCCGCCTGCGTGTCCGATCCGAAGAATATCGCCTTACCGCCCCTCACCGGTATCATCGTCTTCCTGCCGGCTGCAGCGGCGATTTTGGCCGTTTGTCAGTATTTCCGGGCATTTCCTGCAATCCCCTTTGTTGCCGCCTGCGGCACTGCCGTACTGTATCTGCTGCTGACCTATCAGGTTCTGGTCCCCTTTTACGACTACCGTTCGACGACGGCGCTGTTGCCGGCTGCGGCGCAGCTTCGCGGCGATAGCTGTTTTTTCGGAGAATACAGTACCTCCTTTGTCTATTACACCGGCCGCAGCGCTGTTCTGATAGCCCCGGAAAGCGCGGCAACGGCGGCGCCGCCGAAACGCGACGCCGTCTGGCAGCGCAAACATCTTTACCGTGAAGAAGGGGAAACTGCCATCATCGATAAAATCAAGCAGGGCAAGGCCGTAACGGTCATCGTCAAGGACAACCGCCGCGAGGAGTTCGCCCATTCCGCCTTGAAGAACTACTTCCGCGCCGCCGGCACATACGGAAATTTTCATCTCTATGTTACGCCTTAGGAGAATATCATGACCATAACAGACTTCATTGACTCTCTGAAAACCTACCATGCGCCGGCAGTCTTCAATCCTTGGAGTGACTATGACGAACGCTGCGACAGCGGACCGTCAGCGCCGCAGATCCGTTGCCGCCAGCTCCATGACTATCTGCAACTGCGCCTGCACGTGGCCCGTTATCTCCTTGTCGCCGAAGCCGCCGGTTACCAGGGTTGCCGCTTCACGGGCATTGCCATAACCTGTGAACGAATGCTGCTCGACAGGCATGATACGGTTACCGGCGCCGCCATCATCGGCCGGCAGGGTAAACGGACCAGCCGGCCTGACTGCGCTTTTATGACCTCCCGGGCGCAACGGGAAAAGGGAATGAACGAACCGACCGATACCTATGTCTGGGGCGCGTTGGCACAAAACGCGCTGGCTGCCGAAACGGTCATCTTATGGAATATTTTCCCCTTCCATCCCCGGAAGGCATCGCCCTTTACGAACCGCACACCGTCCGATGCCGAGCTGGCCGCCGGTTTATCCTATACCCGCCGGCTTCTCGCCCTCTTCCCGACGACGCCGCACGTCGGCGCAATTGGCAGAAAAGCTGCGGAAACGCTGCAACACGCCGGCATTGACGCCGCCGTTATGCGTCATCCCGCCAACGGCGGCGCTTCCCTCTTCCGCAAGCAATTCGCCGCCTGGGTGCAGGAAACCGAACTGAATCGCTGAACTTCATCGAATTGCATAAATTGCATTTTACTTTTTCGCTAATATTATTTATTTTTGATAAATAATATTAGCTTTTTTTATTGTATTTTATTCCTTTTTGTTTTATAATTACAACATTAACTTTAATATTCCTTATTTTTTAAATACATCACGTTTGGAGGGGGGATAGCAAAAATGAAAAAAACACATGGATTGCCGGAGGCGCAGGGGCTGTACCATCCCAAGTTTGAACACGATGCCTGCGGCATCGGCATCGTCGCCAATATCAAAGGGGAAAAATCCTATGACACGATCGACAATGCGCTGACGATACTGGAAAACCTGAAGCACCGCGGAGCCGAGGGAGCCGACGCCCAAAGCGGTGACGGCGCCGGCATCTTGGTGCAAATACCGCACCGTTTTTTCTGCCGCGAATGTGAAGTCTCTCATATCGCCTTGCCTGCAGAAGGAGCGTATGGAGTCGGCATGATCTTTGCGCATCCCTATGAAGCGTTTCGCAAAAAACAGATGCAGGCCTTTGCCGAAGTCGTGACGGCCGAAGGATTCTCCATCCTAGGCTGGCGTGATGTTCCCGTCGATGAAAGTCTTATCGGTAATGTCGCCAAAACGACGATGCCCCATTTTCTTCAAGTCTTCATACAGAAACCGTCCGATCTGGCACCGATGGATTTTGAACGCCATCTCTATCTTATCCGCAAGGTTGCCGAAGAGAAAATCATCCCCGTCAGTCAGGAAAACGGAACGGACTTTTATATTGCCAGCCTTTCGGCAAAAACCCTGGTTTACAAAGGCATGTTGACATCTGTGCAGCTGCGCCATTTTTTCCTTGATCTGTCCGATATGGATTTTACAACGGCAATCGCTCTGGTTCATTCCCGTTTCAGCACCAATACCTTTCCCAGTTGGGCCCGCGCCCATCCGAACCGGTACATGGTACACAACGGTGAAATCAATACGATACAAGGAAATATCAACTGGCTTAATGCCCGTGAAAGCAAATCGAAATCACCGCTCTATCCGAATCTGGAAAAGGCGTTTCCCGTCATCGACGCGACCGGCAGCGATTCCGCCATGTTCGACAACTGCCTGGAGTACCTGTACATGACCGGCCACTCGTTGCCTCATGCCATGATGATGATGATCCCCGAACCGTGGGAAAAGAATCCGCTCATGAGTCATTCCAAACGTGATTTTTACCGCTACCACAGCTTCATGCTCGAACCGTGGGACGGCCCGTCCGCCATCGGCTTTTGCGACGGCACCGTCGTCGGCGCCATGCTTGACCGCAACGGCCTGCGTCCGGGACGCTATTACATTACTACCGACGATTACCTTATCGCCAGCTCCGAAGTCGGCGCCCTGTCTTTGCAACCTGACAAAATTCTCTATAAAGGGCGGCTGGAACCGGGCAAAATGCTGCTAGTCGACACGAAAGCGCAGCGCCTCATTGACGATGATGAGATCAAGGAACAAATGGCCGCAGAGCATCCTTACGGCGAATGGTATAAAAAACATATTACCGACCTGGAAGAGTTGATGGCCACGCGCTCCTTCCCCCAGACGGATCAACCGCTTCCTTATGATCTGAAAGAACAGGAAATGGTTTTCGGCTATACGCGGGAAGACATGGATAAAATCATCCTGCCTATGGCCCGTGACGGCAGTCAGCCTATCGACTCCATGGGCGTCGACGTCCCTCTCGCCGTCCTGTCGGAACGCCCGCAACTTCTCTACGATTATTTCCAGGAAAACTTCGCGCAAGTCACCAATCCGCCGATTGACGGCACCCGTGAAAATATCGTCATGTCGACGCAGATTATCCTCGGCAACGTCGCCAATATCATGGATCCCGACGAGGCCAACACATCGGGACTGCGCATCAGTCAGCCGCTCCTGACAAATGAGGAAATGACCGTTATCAAGAACCTGCAAACGCCGTCCTTGCACAGCGATACGATTTCACTCCTATATCTGGTCAACAGCGGCGCCGAAGGAATGGAAACGGCAATCGAATCCCTGTGCATCGACGCGTTGAAAGCGATCCGCAACGGCGCCAATATTCTCGTCCTTTCCGACCGCGGCATCAATTCCCGCATGGGAGCGATCCCCGCGCTGCTGGCAACGGCAGCGTTGCATCATTTTCTCGTCGCCAAAGCGCTGCGTTCCAACGTAGGCCTCGTCCTCGAATCGGGTGAACCTCGCGAAGTGCATCATTTCTGCACCCTCATCGGCTACGGCGTGACGGCCGTCAATCCCTACGTGGCTCTCGAAGCGGTCAAAGAACTGTGCCATAAGAAAAAGCTGCCGGCCCTGACCGTCGCAGCGGCGCAAGCCAACTACCTGAGCGCCGTTAAAGACGGCCTGCTCGCCGTCATGTCGAAAATGGGGATCTCCACTGTCCGCAGTTATCACGGCGCCCAGACCTTCGAAGCTGTCGGCATCAGCCAAGATCTGATCGATAAGTACTTTATCAATACGCCTTCGCCCATCGGCGGCATCGGCATTGCCGAAATCGCTAAAGAAACGGAACTGCGCCACAGTACGGCCTACACCGGCGCCGGCACGCTGCCGCCCGGCGATTTCTATCAATACCGCAAAGACGGCCAGCCGCACATCATCGACCCGGAAACCGTAACGATGCTGCAAAAAGCCTGCCAGACAAACGATTACGCCCTCTATAAGCAGTATGCCGCCAAAGTAAACAACGCCGCCGTCTTCCGTCTTCGCGACTTGCTCTCATTCCAATATCCCGCCGGCGGCAGTATTCCCATTGAAGAAGTCGAATCGGCGGATGCCATTGTCAAACACTTTCGCACCGGCGCTATGAGTTACGGCGCCCTCAGCAAAGAAGCCCATGAATGCGTTGCCGTTGCCATGAACCGGCTCGGCGGCAGCAGCAATACCGGTGAAGGCGGCGAAGATGCCGCCCGCTTCACAAAGGAGTCGAATGACCGGATCAAACAGGTCTCGACGGCCCGTTTCGGCGTTACCGGCGAATATTTGATCCATGCCGATGAATTGCAGATCAAATGCGGCCAAGGTGCAAAGCCCGGCGAAGGCGGCCACCTGCCTGGCAACAAAGTATTTCCCGACATCGCCAGGACACGCCATGCCACACCGGGCGTCACGCTGATCTCCCCGCCGCCGCACCACGACGTCTACTCCATTGAAGATCTCGCCGAACTCATCTTCGATCTGAAAAACGCCAATAAAGACGCCGCCATCAGCGTCAAGTTGACTTCCGGGGCCGGCATCGGCACAATTGCCGCCGGCGTCGTCAAAGCCAAGGCCGACACCGTTACCGTCAGCGGTTACGACGGCGGCACCGGCGCCTCCCCGCGGACCAGTCTCCGTCACGCCGGCCTGCCGTGGGAATTGGGATTGGCGGAAGTACAGCAGACCCTTCTTCTCAACCGTCTCCGCAACCGGGTTCGCCTGGAAGTGGACGGCAAATTGCTTACAGGCCGTGACGTGGCGATTGCCGCGCTCTTCGGCGCCGAACTCTTCGGCTTCGGCACGGCTCCGCTCGTCGCCATCGGCTGCCACATGCTCCGCGTCTGCCACTTGAATACCTGTCCCTTCGGCGTCTGCACGCAAGACGAAAAACTGCGTCGGAAATTTAAAGGCAAACCGGAATATATCATCAACTTCATGCGCTTTATCGCCCAAGATCTGCGTGAAATCATGGCCCGCCTGGGGTTCCGCACCTTGTCCGAAATGATCGGCCGTTATGATTGTCTGAAGCAGAAGACAAAAGCGCCGAACTGGAAGGCGGCCTCCGTCGACCTTGAAAAGCTCCTCTTCCGCCCCTATACGGATCCTGCGCTCAGCCATCACTTCACAACGCCGCAGGATCACGAGCTGAATGCGACCTTGGACATGTCCAAGCTGCTGCGCATGTGCCGGCCGGCCTTGCTGGAACAAAAACACATTCGCGCCAAATTGCGCATTAAGAACACAGACCGCGTAACCGGCACGCTTCTGGGCAGCGAAATCACTCGGCATTATGGCAGAACCGGCCTGCCGGAAGACACGATCAACCTGACCTTCGTCGGTTCGGCCGGCCAAAGTTTCGGCGCGTTCATCCCCGCCGGCCTGACGCTTACGTTGGAAGGCGACGCCAACGATTACCTGGGGAAAGGGCTTTCCGGCGGTAAGATCATCGTCATGCCGCCGGCAGGAAGTCTCTTCCCGCCGGAAGACAATGTCATTATCGGCAATGTCGCTTTCTACGGCGCTACGCGAGGCGAGGCCTATATCAACGGCATTGCCGGCGAACGCTTTTGCGTCCGCAACAGCGGCATGACGGCCGTCGTGGAAAGAATCGGCAACCACGGCTGTGAATACATGACCGGCGGCCGTGTTCTGGTCCTCGGCGCCACGGGTCGTAATTTCGCCGCCGGCATGTCCGGCGGTGTCGCTTACGTCTACGATCTGGAACCGGCCCATTGCAATACGGAACTCGTCCGACTGGAAGAAGTGACCGATGAAGCGGAAGCCGCCGGGATCAAATCGCTGTTGGAACAGCATGTCATCTGTACGAACAGTGACTTGGGCCGCCGGCTGCTCGACGACTGGGAAGATACGCTGTCGCGCCTGACCAGAGTCATCCCTTCGGCCTATGAAGAAATGACAACGCTCATCGCCGCCGCCGAAGCGGACGGCAATACTCGCGAAGATGCGGAAATGATCGCCTTTGCGGCAAAATACGGTAAAGACTAAGTGCTTTCCCAACAGGCTGTGAACTTTTTTTCGTTCACAGCCTGTTTTTTCCTGCCGTCTGCGCCAACGCATTCAAGTTATTGCAGGAGCATTGCAAAACAGTTATTGGCATTTTATTTCGCAATGTGTATAATATGTAATTAGTATTATTATCACTTAGGCCATATTTGCTGATTATATAGAAAGGTGATCCAAATGATAATTGATGATGCCGGCGGACTCGTATTTCGTCCGCCCAGTGAAGCACGCAGCTTTATTCTCCGCGTAACGATCGGCTGTTCTCATAACACGTGCCGCTTCTGCGCCATGTACAAAGACTCCGCATTCCGCATTCGTCCTCTGGAGGAAATCGACGGAATTATCGAACGCGGCGCCGCCGCGTTGCCGTTCATACGCCGCGTCTTTCTGGCCGACGGCGATGCCCTCGTCTTGCCGACCAAGAGTTTGCTGCATATTTTGGAAAAATGTTACGCCTCCTTCCCCTCCCTGACCCGGGTCGGCGCCTACGCTACTCCTGCCGACTTGAATCGTAAAACGCCGGAAGAATTGGAAGCCCTTCGAAAAGCCGGTCTGCAGATCCTGTACATGGGTATCGAAAGCGGCGACGACGGCGTGCTGACAGCCGTCGACAAGGGAACGACAGGGGCCGAAACGATTGCGGCGGGAAAGAAAGCGCTCGCGGCGGGCATGAAACTTTCGGCCATGATCCTCCTCGGGCTCGGTGGCAAAGAGCGAACGACGGAACACGCCTTGCATACGGCGGAGGTCATTTCAGCCATCAATCCGACCATGCTCAGCGCCCTGACCTTGATCATTCCCGATAACGTGCCCCTGTACGGCGACGTACAAAACGGGACGTTTACGCCGTTGACGGCACGCGGCTTCCTGAAAGAACTGGAAATGATTTTACAGCATACGGAGATGAAGAACCCCTGCATCTTCCGCAGCAACCATGTTTCCAATCTGTACCCCGTCGGCGGCACCTTGCCGATGGACAAAGAAAAAATGCTGGCAGCCTTGCAATCGTATATCCCCATGCTGGATGATACGGTACCGCTGCTGAATGACAACGGCAATTTCTGAACATCTGCTGAAATCGGCAGGATGGCGCGGCGAATAATTTCCCTGCGCCATCCTGTTTTTTGTCCGCTCCCTTCGTGTGCCGTCCCGTCTCCATCATCTTTCTCCGCTTGTGGTATAATATATAAAAAAACTGAACGGAGAAAGGAAGTCTTATCATGAAGAAATGTATCGCTCTTTTCTTAATGATCTTTGCGCTCACCGGTTTTGCAGCAGCCGCCGACAGTGCCCCGTTGTTCGACCATATGCGCAACATCATCATCGTCGACACAACGCAGGAAGGCCCTGTCGCCGCCTATATGTCCCGCGCCCTGCGGCAGCCGTTCCGCATCCCCTATTGGAACCGTCTGGACGCTGCCGAGCTCATTGCCCCGGAAGAAGCGACACCGTCTGCGCTTCGCGGCATCGCCAAAAAATACGACGCCGATATCGTCCTTGTTCCCGTCGTCCGCAACTGGTACTGGAACCAATTCCATTCCCTAGACTGGTACGGCGACGAGGATGAATGGTTCGTCGAATACAACTACGACCTTGCCGTCTGCGCCTACAACCGCCGCACGGACACCTATGCCGTCTACGCCTGCCACGGCCATGATCGCGACGACGCTTCCGTACTGAACTCGCCGGCGGCTATCCTGCGCGATGCGATGGACACGCTGCTGGAAAAACTGCCGTACAAACGAATCCCGACCGATCTGGAAGAACTCTACGGCGTCTCCGACCCGCTGCAGCTGCGCCAAACTGCCGGCGGCGCCAAGCTCTGGACAAACGCGGACAAACCTGTCGCTATCTGATGCTGTACCGAACTCCCTGCCGTACGGAACGATACGGCAGGGAGTTTTACGGTCAGCGCCGTTGCCGCCGCACCGGCATATGGGGAGAACATATTTACAGTTTGCCGCGTATCTGCTACACTTTTCCTAAGACTGTCGGCAATATCGCTCATATACAGTCAAAACCGTTCCCGTCCCGGTAAAAGGAGACCTTCGCATGCGCAGCGCACTTGCCGCCGTCCTGCTGTCCCTCGCGCTTCTTTGCAGCAGCTGCGGCCTGACCGAACCGAATGAAATCCGTATCGGCATCAATATGAACCTGAATGAAAACGATCCCCTTTCCGACAGAGCCGCCGAACAAGGCATTGAACTCGCGAAAGATGTCATCAATGAAGAAGGCGGTATTCTGAACAAACCGATACAGCTTATTTCCATGAACAATCACGGCAGTCCCGAAAAAGCCGCCGCCGCCATGGACGCCCTCGCGGAACGGCACGTCTGCGCCGTCATCGGCCCGAATCGTTCGCCCGCCGCCCTGGCCGTCATTACCCGTGCCGAAGCCCTGAAGCTGCCGGTTATCAGCCCTGCAGGCACGCATCCCGACATTACCGTCAACAGCGAACTGCATCAAGTATATCCCCATATGTTCCGCGCCACCTTTATCAATTCCGTCCAGGCCCGCGCCATTGCGGAACACGCCTTTTCCCACTTGAAAAAGAGGCGGGCCGCCATCGTCAGCGACAGTACCGATCCGTACTCCCTCGACTTGGCCAAATTCTTTGAAAAATCCTTTACCGCTCACGGCGGTACCGTAACGGCCCATATCGATCTGGCCGCCGCGAATGCCGCGGACCGGGCCGTTGCCGCCGCCGCTATGTCCGATACGGTCTACATGCCGCTGTATATCACGAAGGCCGTCCCCCTGATCGCCGCCATCCGCCGCCACGACAAGGAGACCGTCATCCTCGGCGCCGATGACTGGCAGGCGCTTTCGACAGCGCCGCAACTACGGGAGGCAGACCTGAATCGCGTGTTTTATACAGACCATTATGCCAATGACGTTAACGACGCCGTTTCCGAAACCTTTGCCGAACGGTTCTACGAAAAATACGGCGAACTGCCGTCGGCAAAGGCTGCGCTCAGTTACGATTCCCTGCTGCTGCTGGCCAATGCCATGCGCAGCGGCAACAGCAGCAGCGATACGGCAATCATCCAAGGCCTGGAACATACGCGCGACTTTATCGGCGCCACCGGAAAAATCGGCTTTGACAGCAATCATGACGCGATAAAAGACGTCTGCATCATGACCTTCTGGCAAAAACAACCGGTCCTGACAGAACACCATCATCTGCTGGGCTGGTAAAATTTACATTTTCCGTCTTTACAAATGAGAACGTAAATGATAATATAGACTTATGAAACAGATTGTTCAGACAATCGGGCGTAAAGCAGCAGGAAAGCCTGCGGGACTCATACCGAAGTTCCGCAGGCTTTTTATCGTAATGAAAAGGAGAACGCCATGACTGCTACTAACATGGAAGATATAAAAAAAAGAACGGCGCGACTCTCCGTTATGAGCACCTTGTTCTTAACGGCGGGAAAATTGTGCATCGGCATAATGACCGGCACGGTCAGCCTCATTTCCGAAGCGATCCATTCCGGCATCGACTTGCTGGCGGCGGCTTTGTCGCTCCTTGCCGTCCGCGCCGCCGCCGTACCTCCCGACGCGGAGCATGAATACGGCCACGGCAAAATCGAAACCGTTTCGGCGGCCTTCGAATCGCTGCTGATCATCGTCGCCGCCCTGGCCATTTTGCGCGAAGCTGCCGAAAAATTCTGGTCCCCCGCCATGCCGGAGCACATGACCTGGGCCATTGCCGCCATGGCCGTCTCCGTCATACTCAACGGCGTCGTTTCCCACCGCCTCTGCAACGTCGGCAAAGCGACCCGTTCCGAAGCTCTCCTGGCCGACGGCATGCATCTTCGCGCCGATGTCTGGACGTCGCTGGCCGTCCTCATCGGCATCGTCCTCATCCAGCTCACCGGCTGGCCTTGGCTTGATCCGGTCATCGCCGTTTTCGTCGCCCTCGCGATTCTGCGCGTCGGCTACAAAATGTGCCGCCGCAGCTTCATGACCTTGACCGACGCCTCACTGCCGCAGGAAAAAGAAGAAGAAATCGGCCGTCTGATCATGGAAACGGAAGGAGTAAAGGGCTTTCATAACTTGCGGACCCGCACTGTCGGCAAGACGCTGCTCATGGACTTGCATCTGGAAATCGACCAATCGTTGCCGCTCCATACGGCCCATGCCATTTCGGACAACGTCGAGCATAAATTGAAACAGACCTACGCCCCCTGCGATCTGACAATCCACCTTGACCCCGCCTGAATTACAGGCAGTACGGCCCGTATTCGCGCAGCAGCCGCCGCCAGTGCCGCCATTCCGGCATGACCGCCGTCAGCAAAGAGTAAAAACGCCGTGAATGATCGCCATGAACCAGATGGCATAATTCATGAAGCACGACCTGATCCAGACACGGCGGCGGCATGATGACCAAATACGTATTGAGGGTAACGACGGCCTTCGCCGGCACACAGGAACCCCAGCGGGAAACCATGCGGCGCTGCCGCAGCGCGGGATAAGGGATCCCGTAGGGCTCCAGCCGGGGATACAGAGCCGCCAAGCGCAGCGGCAGCAACCGCTGCGCCAACGACGCCAGAAAATCGCGGTATACAGCCAGGCAGGCCGCGTTGTCTTCGGGCGCAGGCGTTTCCAGCAGAATCCTGCCGCCATCAAGATACATTGCGCTGCGCAGGCCTTCTCTGACAGACAGCACATACGGCTCGCCTCGGACATACAGCTGCGTCCCCGACGTCAGCTGTATTTTTTTCTGCGCCGCCGCGCGCCGGAAGAACGCTTCCTGCTGCCGCAGAAACGTCTCAATCCGTTCTCTGCCGACGCCGGGCCGGGCCGACACGCAGATCGTACCGTCGCGGCGCACACGGAGATTCAGATTCTTTACCGCTTTCCGTTCCAGCTCATAGACGATCACGCCGTCACGCAGCTGCAACTGCTCTCTTGATTTCTGTCCCATAGCCGTCTCCTGTCGCTTTTTCTCCATTATCTTCCGAAACGGAGCGCTTGGCAAGATTTTTTGCAGTCTCATGGTATAATGGAAAAAAGGAAAAAGAAAGGATAACGCCGATGCTCGAATTTACGGCCATTGATTTCGAAACGGCCAATCAATACCCGAACAGCGCCTGTTCCCTCGCCGCCGTCACCGTTGCCGGCAGCGAGACGATTCGCGAAGGCTATACGCTTATCAAACCGCCGTTCATGGTCTTTTCTCCCGACAACATCCGCATTCACGGCATCTTGCCGCAACAAGTGGAAAACAAGAATCATTTTGACGCCCTCTGGCCCGCCATCCGCAGCCATTTGGACGGCCACATCCTCGTAGCCCATTACGCCGCTTTCGACACACGCGTCTTGCGCAGTCTGATTAAGACCTACCGCTTGGAACCGCTCCATACGACGTACGCCTGCAGCGTCGAGATTTCCCGCAAAGTCTGGCCCGACCTGCCGAACCACAAACTCAATACGGTAGCCGCTCATCTCGGCTTTTCCTTCCGCCACCATCAGGCCCTCGACGACGCCCGCGCCTGCGCCCATGTCGTCGCGGCGGCAGCCGCCGAAACCGGCGCCTCGTCCGTGGAAGAACTGCTGGATATGACCGGTTTGAAGCTGAAGACACTCTGAGAAATCGGCCTTAAAGGATATGCGGGAAAACACCGAAAGCGAACGGCCTTCTCTCGGCCGCCTTTACAACTTGAAAATTCCGTGTATACTAAGAAATGGATCGAGGGGGAGCGCCCTGGATTGATGTCGTCACAGCGAGGGAACCCGTGTTGCGGGGTGAGAGGGTACCGTAAGTACCGACCGTTACTCAGCTTTCCTATGGGCGTTCCTGCGTGTATACAACCAAAAGGCTTCACTTCACATGACCGGACGCACGGGAACAGATAAAGGAGTGAAGTTTTTTTATGGAAAAAGATAAGAAAGTACTGCGTCTCGTATTTCTGGCAATGATGATCGGTCTCGGTGTCGTCATTTCCCCTATTCTGCGCATTGAAGGCATGTGCCCCATGGCGCACCTCATCAACATCGTCTGCGCCGTTCTCATGGGGCCTTGGTACGCCCTGCTCTGCGCGACCCTAATCGGTATCATCCGCATGACGCTTATGGGCATTCCGCCGCTGGCTCTGACCGGCGCCGTCTTCGGCGCCACCTTATCCGGCCTTTTATACCGCTATTCAAAGGGAAAACTCTGGGCTGCTGTCGTCGGGGAAATCATCGGTACGGGCGTTATCGGCGCCATCGTTTCTTACCCCATTATGGCCTTCGTTCTCGGCCGTGCCGGCCTGTCATGGTTCTTTTATGTTCCCCTCTTCTTTACGGGCACCCTGATCGGCGGTTCCATTGCCTTCCTGCTGCTTATGGCCCTGACGCGGCAAAAAGTCCTGCGCGAATTGCAGGAAAAATTAGGAGTGAATATATTTGCCAAATAATTTGTCGGTTGCAGCCGACCTGATGCCGCTGCGCCGCCGTATCGAAACGGAAAAACCGCTTATCCACTGCCTTTCCCATCCGATCACGATGAATGATTGCGCCAATCTCGTCCTGGCCGTCGGCGGCACTGTCAGCATGGCGTCCCATTGCCGCGAAGTGGAAGAAGTCGTCAGCCAGGCCCGCGCGCTGGCCGTCAACCTCGGCAACATCACTGACGAGCGGATGGAAGCTATGCGCCTTGCCGGCAGCCGCGCCGCCTCTTTGGGAATTCCGACGCTCATCGATGTCACCGGCATCTCGACGAGCACGCTGCGTAAAGATTTTGCCGTCGACTTCATCAGCGCCTGCCGGCCTTGCGTGATCAAGGGCAACAGCTCGGAAATACTGACCCTTGCAGGCTTGCCGCAGCACGGCATCGGCATTGACGCCGGCGCCGAAGATCTGCCGACACGCCGCAATTACGAGGAAAAAATGACAGCGCTGACAGCCTATGCCGCCAAGACAACGTCTGTCGTCGTCATGAGCGGCCCTGTCGACATCATCGCCGCTGCCGGCGCCGGCTGCGCCGTTGCCAACGGCACGCCGCTGTTGGCGCGGCTCACCGGCACGGGCTGTATGCTCGGCGTGCTCATCGCCGTCTACACTGCCGTCGGCACTCCTTTCCGGGCTGCTCTCCTCGGCACCGTAACACTCGGTATTGCCGGCGAAATCGCCGCTGCCGCCGGGCCGGGATTGGGCTCCTTTCACAGCCGTCTCTTCGACGCCTTATCGACGCTGACGGATGAACAGATCTGCCGCGGCGCACGCATTTTACAGGCAAAATAACGGCATACCAAAGGGAGTACCGTAACGGTACTCCCTTTTTGTTCCTCGCCGTTCCGCAAGCACATCCTGTTCACCGCGCGTCCCATTCGGCAAAACGCTCGTTCATCCGCTTGCGCCTGACCTTTTCCTTGCCCTCCGTCCCTGCCGCCCCGAAGGGCAGCCGGCCCGCTGCAATCGTCCGCTTATAAAACAGGGTGACCGCCTCTTCCTCCGACAATCCCAACCGCTCGAAAACGGCAGCGGCGCCGCGGCGCACGTCTTCATCTATCCGTATTTCCACCGACATTCCTTCCTTTCCCGTCCCGTTCCGCCCGTCGCCGCGCCGCTGCCGCATTGATGCCGTCCAGCGTCGCCATATGCCGGACGGCATAAAGCATGGAGCGCAAGAGTACGACAGCCAAAACGGCGCCGCTGCCTTCTCCGAGAGACATGCCGCCGTGCAAAATAACCTCGTTTTCATCACGGCCGATATAGCGAAGGGCCGCCGCCATCCCCGGCTCTCGCGACAAATGCGATAAAAGAGCGTAAGCGCGAACCGACGGTTCCAGCGTCACGGCGCAGGCCAGCGCCGCCGCCGTAATAAAGCCGTCGATAAAAAAAGGCAGCCGCAGTTCGGCGCAGGCCGTCATGGCGCCGCAGAGCGCGGCCAGATCATAGCCGCCGACACAGCGCAGCGCCTCCAGCGCATTGCCCCGTATCTGCGGGTAAGCAAGCAGTCCTTGCCGTACCAGCTCCTCCTTGTGCCGCAGGAGTCGGTAATTGCCCCGCGCCGAACCGTAGCCTGCCAGCCACGGCGTATGATCGGGCAGGAGCGCCGTCAGGACCGCTGCCGACGTCGTCGTATTGCCGATGCCCATTTCCCCGAAAGAAAGACAAGTATAGCCGTCCCGTTTCGCCGCCGCCGCCCGTTCACCGCCGATGGCCAGCGCCCGTTCCAGTTCCGCCGCCGTCATCGCCGGCTCAACGGCGAAGTCCCGCGTGCCGCGGCGAATCTTCCGATCGATGCCGACGCCGTCATCACTGTCAATGCCGACATCGACAACTTCGTACGGAATCCCGTTGCAGCGGCAAAAGCAGGTCACTGCCGATACGCCTTCCACCATCTGCCGGCTTTGCATGTACGTGATTTCCGCCAGCTGCTGCACGGCGCCGGAGCGGGTAATGCCATTGTCGGCGGCAAAAATGATATGTTTCGGCCGAAACGCCGTTTCCGTATTGCCCCAGGCCAGGAATACCTGCCGCGCCTGTGCTTCCAGGAGTCCGAGACTGCCCGGCGGCTTCGCCAAGTTGCGCAGCAGTTCATCCACTTCTGCAGCAAAGGTCATCGTCCGGCCTCCTGATAGCGGTCATACCGCTGCCGCAACAGAGCGGCGGCCCCGGTCAGCGGCGGCAGGCTCAGGCCGTGCGCCGTCGCGTTGCCGCCGCCGTCAACGCGAACAAAGGTCGCAAAGGCTTCCGCCGCCGCCTCATCATGAACGGTCAGCAGCACATGGACGGCGACACTCGTCCTGCCTGCCGCGACAAGCGTGCTTTCCAGCGCAAACGTTTCCCCCTTACGGACGGGCCGCCAAAAGCGGAAACCGTCAAGACCGAGAAACACGATATCCGTCGTGTCCAAAAATCCCTGCGCCGCCAAAAAACCGCATTCAATCAGATAGGAAGCTCCCTGTCCGGCGAACAGCGTGTCATGATGATTCAGATCCCGGCCCAATACCATATGGGCCGTTTTAATATGCTTATCGTTTCCTTCCACAGCTCTCTCTCCTTAACAACGTATCCTGTTTTTTTCATTATATCATATGAAATACGCATCATTTTAGGAAAGAGTTGAAAAACTGCGTTACTTATGTCACAATAAAAAAAAGAGGTGATCCTATGCCGACAATCAAAGATATCGCCAAGGAGGCCGGCGTCTCCATCGCGACGGTATCGATAGTCCTGAACGGAAAAGGAAAAGAACGGAAAATTTCGCAAGACACGCAACGGAAAATCACGGAAATCGCCAATGCCATGAACTACGTCCCGAACCAATCGGCAAAAAAATTGCGCGCATCCAGTGCCGACGGTTATTCCATAGCCTTCTACTGGGCTACGGACTTCCGTATCAACTATTTGGCCCGTATTACGTTGGGAATTCAGCGCGAAATGATGCGGCAAAACCGCATTGCCCATCTGACAGTCGTTCCCTACAAGGTCGATCAGCTGCAAAAACAGCTGGAAACGGAACAGAACAAGTATTTTAACGGCATTATCATTGCCAACATGTCCAACAGCGACATGGATTATTTAAACTCCATCAGCCTTCCCTGTCCGGTCGTGCTCTTTAACCGCACGTCCGAAAAATACAGCAGCGTGACGATGGACAACTACGAAGTGGGCCGCAACGTGGCACGGCATTTCCTGAAAAAGGGAATCTACGATGCCGGCGTGTTGACGCACGATACGACGTTTCCCATTATGCGCATGTGGATGAACGGCTTCCTCGATACGTTTGCGGCGGCAGGCCACCCGATTCCGACCGAACGGATCATCCTCTGCAGCACCTCGTCGGCCAGCGCCGTCGACGTTTTCAAAGAACTTCACGCCGCACACCGGCTGCCGCAGGCCCTTTTTTGCGAATCCGACGTCTTGGCGCACGGCGTCCTTTATGCCTGTCATTCCCTGGGAACCGTCATCCCCGATGAACTGGAAATCTTCACCGTCGGTATCAACATGCCGGAAATGAACGACTTCGCCGTACCGGCGCTGTCGCGTATCGACATTCCCATGGGCACGATCGGCGAAGAATGTATGCGCCTGATGCTGGATCTGCTGGAAAAGAAACGGCCGAATCCGACGATCGTCTACGTTGACGGCAAAGAAATCATCGCCCAATCGTCACCGTAAGCCGGTACTGGCGGCACGTATCCGACAAACACGAAAGCGGCAGATGAGAAGGCCGCTTTTCCTTGCTCCAAACCGAAAAAAGAAGAGAAGAATGCACGGCGCATCCTTCTCTTCTTTTTACGTTTCTTCACACAAGACGACCTGATTGACAGCGTCCGTTTCGGACAGGCGAACGGCAACGGTTTCGCGCCGTGACGTCGGCACGCTCTTACCGACATAATCCGCGCGAATCGGCAGTTCCCGATGGCCGCGGTCAATCAATACGGCCAGCTCGATAAACTGCGGCCTGCCCGACTCCATAATGGCGTTCAGCGCCGAACGCACCGTCCTGCCCGTAAACAGGACATCGTCGACGAGAACGATCGTCTTGCCGTCGCCGTCAAAAGCCGGCTGCCCGCTGCCGACTTTTTCGATGCGCCTTTTGCCGTCGTCCCTGTATGCCGATATATCCAAGTCGAAGACCGGCACGGACAGACCTTCGATCGCTTCCAGTTCCACGGCCAGTCGCTTGGCCAGCGGCACACCGCGCGTGTGAATCCCGACGAGGATCGTATTCTCCAGCCCCTTATTGCGTTCGATAATTTCGTGGGCAATACGGCGAACAGCCCTGCCGATCGCCTTTTCGTCCAACAATACGGTTTTGATTTTTTCCATTCCGCCCTCCTATCCTTCACTGCCGGCAGCCGCGGCCAGACAAGCGAGAAAATCGGCCGGCGCCGGCGCCTCAAAATGCATGGCCTGTCCCGTAACGGGATGAACCAGATCCAACGTATGTGAATGCAGCGCCTGCCCGACAATAGGGAAGGCGTCCTTTTTATAGCCGTACAACGGATCATTGACGACAGGATGGCCGATATAGGCCATATGGACGCGGATCTGATGGGTTCGTCCCGTTTCCAGACGGCATTCGACCCACGTGTATTCGCCGTACCGCCGCTGCACCGTAAAATGCGTAACCGCCTCTCTGCCGTTTTTGGCGACGACGGCCATTTTAATCCTGTCTTTCGGATGCCGTCCGATAGCGCCGTCAATAACCCCCTTCGTCTCGACAATATTGCCGTGAACGAGGGCCCAATAGCTGCGCCGCGCCGTATGAGCCTTGATCTGCGCCGCCAGTCCGCGATGAGCCGCATCCGTCTTGGCAGCCACCATGATCCCCGACGTATCCTTGTCCAGGCGGTGAACGATGCCGGGACGGATAACACCGTTTATGCCGGACAGCTCGCCGTGGCAATGATGGAGCAAGGCATTGACCAAGGTGCCGTGACGGTTTCCCGCCGCCGGATGGACGACCATGCCGCGCGCCTTATCGATAACGATGATATCGCTGTCTTCATAAACGATCTGCAGCGGAATATCCTCTGCCGCCGTCGTTTCCGCCGCCGCTTCCGGCAACAAAACGGTCAGCAGCTCCCCGGCGGACACGCGATAATTGGCCTTTACGGCCTTGCCACCGACAGTCGCCCGTCCCTCACGGATCAGCGTCTGCACAAAAGCGCGGGAAAGGGACAACTGCCGCGCCAGACAGGCATCAAGGCGCAGTCCTTCTTCCGCCGCCGTCAGCGTAACTGCTCGCGTTTCCATCACGGTCTCCTCTCTCCTTCCCGATCATGCGTCCAGGAATACCACAACAACAAAACGACGCCGGCGACGATTCCCATATCGGCGACGTTAAAAACGGGCCACACGCGAAAATCGAAAAAATCCGTGACGGCGCCGTGGAAAAAACGGTCGACGGCATTCCCGAAAGCACCGCCGAGCAGCAGTCCGAGCCCGTACTGCACACAGCCTTGCCGCGGTATTTTGCGCCGGAACAGCACATACAGACCGACGAGAACGGCGGCAATAGCCAAAAAAAACCATTGCTGATTCTCCAGAATACCGAAAGCGGCCCCTCGGTTCAATATATACGAAATATGAAAAATTCCCGGAACGACAGGTACCGATTCGTGAAGAACCATGACCTGCCGTATCAGAAACTTGCTTCCCTGATCGAGAAAAATAACCAACAAGGCGATGCCGATAACCTGCACAAAAGCCTCCTGAAAAAAGTAAGTGTACAAACCGTCTGAATAGTATCATGCTACCACAGAACGCCATAAAATTCAATGAATCCGCCGCCTGGCAAGGGCGAATCCGCAGCCGGCAAATAACCGTTTCTTCTTGACTGCCTATCATGTATAATAAGGATATATATAATCTGTATGCGTTATATTAGGAGGATCTATGTTTGGAAGAACCCACATTCTGGTCGTTGAAGACGAACGGCATATCGCCCGTTTTATTCAAATGGAACTGGAACATGAAGGGTATGAATGTACCATCGAATACAACGGCTCCGCCGCATTGGACAGACTGGGCCGTGAAGAGTTTGATCTGATGCTGCTCGACATCCTGCTGCCGGACATCGACGGCATGACGATCTGCAAACAGAGCCGCGAAAACACGGATATGCCGATTATGATGCTCTCCGCCAAAGACGATATCGAAACCAAAGTCGCCTGTCTCGACCTTGGCGCCAACGATTATCTGACCAAACCGTTCAACAGCCAGGAACTTTTCGCCCGCATCCGCGTCCTGCTGCGGGAACGGGGCAACGGAAGTCCGGCGGAAAACACCTTGCATCTGAAGGACATGAAGCTATTTCTCGACCGGCATGAAGTACAGCTTGACGATACCCGCATCTTGCTGACAAAGAAAGAATTCGAACTTCTGTCTTATCTGATCCGCAACAAGAACATCGTCCTCACGCGGGAACGGATCCTGGAAGAAGTCTGGGGATATGAATACATCGGCGATACGAATGTCGTCGATGTCTATATCCGGTATATTCGCGGCAAACTGGGAAAGGAGCGCGCCAAAAAGTATATTTATACGATTCGCGGCGTCGGCTATGTGGCAAAAGATTAAACGCGGCGAATGGAGAAAAACACGGATCTCGCTGCCGATATCCACGAAGATGGTGCTTCTCTATTCTTCCATCGTCAGCTTTATTCTCCTCCTCGTCGCCATCATCACCGTAACGGGCATCCATCTTTTTATTAACGAATCGGCGCGCAGCTCACTTTATGCCAGCGCCGAAGCAACCGAAGCCTACCTGAACGCATACGGCAGAATGGATCCGTCCGTTTTGACGCACGCCAACTTGCAGCCCTTCGTCAAACTCCAGATCTACGATCAATCCGGCAAGCTGCTCTTGGACAATGGGCCGGCCCATTTGATGCGCAACCTGAGCGATCGCTACATTGACGACACCATTACCGGCGACGGCTCTCCTCCCCTGCCCTCGGTCGTGCAAAATCAGGACGCAAAACGATTCATCTACTACCAGACCTGGCAAAATCCGCAAGGCCAAACCTTTTATCTGCGTTTCGAACGAGATATGACGAAGGAAAATGAATTTCTCGAACTCCTGTCCGAATATCTCGTCGTCTCCATTCTCATCTGCATCGCCTTGACGACCATCTCCGGCACGTATCTGATGAAACAGGCCCTGGCCCCCATCGAGCGCATCAAGGAGACGCTGAAAGGAATTGAAGTGCCGCAACTGGGAAAACGCATTTCTCTTTCAGGCAGACAAAATGAGTTGAGCAGTCTCGCCGTGACGATCAACCAGGCCCTGGACCGGATCGAGGCCGGCTACAACCGTCAGCAGCGCTTCATCAACGACGCCTCGCACGAACTGCGGACACCGCTGACCGTGATCATGGGCTACATTGATCTCCTCGACCGCTGGGGCAAAAACGATCCGGCAATCGTAAACGAGAGCATTGACGCCATCAAGTCGGAAACCGATTATATGCGGCAGCTTATCGAACGACTGCTCTTCTTCGCCCGCTCCAGCAACGGCACCTTGCAGGAACACTTCGAGAAAATTGATTCGGCGGAACTCCTCAAAGACCTGTATGAAAAGCTCCTGCCCGTCGCCGACGGCCGCCGTATCATATTGGGAGAAAATGAATCCGCCCCCATTTACGCCGATCCGGCCAGCGTCAAACAGATGCTGCGCATCTTCACCGACAACGCGCTGAAATACACGGACCCCGGCAACACCGTCACCCTTTCCTGCCGGGTCGTAAAGAGCACGGTCAGCTTCAGCGTCCGCGACACGGGCATTGGGATCCCGGAAAAAGATATTCCCCACGTCTTCGACCGCTTCTACCGTGTCGACACATCGTGGACAAAGGACACGGGCGGCTCCGGCCTCGGTCTTTCCATTGCCCGTTACATCGCCCGGAACAATAATGCGGCCCTCAAACTGGACAGCAAGCTCGGCGAGGGAACCGTCGTCACGGCGATCTTCCCCGTCTATGAAAAGGACCTGTCCCCGGCCGGCGGCGTTTCGCCGGCCGGCAACGAGCGGTCCTAATCCGAACCGTTTCTCGCAGACAATAGGAATCCCCGCCCTCCTGAGAGGGCGGGGATTCCTATTGTCTGCGCCTTATTTTTGCTGCAAGGCGGCCAATTGTTTCATCACTTCATCCATCTGTTCCTTCAACTGCCGGTTTTCTTTGCCGATTTCTTCAATTCGCCGGTTCTGACTTGTGATGGTCTGTACCAGTTCGGCCTTCGAATACCCTGCATAGGGATTGCTCTTGCCGACCTTCATGGTGACACCGACATTAAGCATATTTTCACCGCCGCCGAAACTGCCGCCGACAGAAACCATCGTCGTATTATTCGGCCGATAGAAGGCGCCGACCGCCAGGGCATTGGCGTTTCCGTAATGCCCGTAACCGGCGGCAATAGCCAGCTTGTCGTCAGAATCAAAATCCTGCGGATGCAGCGCCGCCAACGCTGCCGCTCCGGCGCCGGTCTTATTCATGCGCTTTTCCACGCCGGCAATGCCCGAGCTGACGCCGCCGAGGAGAGCATCTACCTGCCCCTTCGTTACGGCATCGGTAGCCGCCGTGCCGGCAGCCACGTTCGTAAGCCGCGCGCCGCCGAGATCAAGGGCCGTGCCGGTCGTGCCGTCGCCTTTCGTAACCGTCGCCGAACGGATCGTCGTCGCCGCTTTACCCGTGCCGATAACCAGTTTTTCCGACGCCGCCACGGTCTGCGACGTAACCGATGCCAGTCCTGTCAGCTCTTTCGCCAAAGCGATTTGCAAGCTGCCGTCTTTTGCCGTAACGCCGATATTTCCCGTCGTCAGCGCCCCTTTCGCACCGCCGCGGATAGCCAGCTGCTCGTTCAGTTTCTTAGCGATTACCTTGCCGTCGTCACCGTTGAATTTCATGCCGTCGTCAAGAGTGGACGCCTGATGCTCAATGCCTTTCGGGTCCTTGTAAACGATGCGGGTCGCCGTTTCGCCGTTCTTACCGTCAACACCGGCGGCGCCCGATCCCGTCCGGATATCCGTCAGGCCGTCTTTGCCGTTCAAGCCGATATGCCCTTCGGCTCCGTTCACACCGTCGACGCCGTCTTTGCCGAAAATTGTTACGCCCGGTGTGCCGTCCTTACCGTTAACGGAGATGCCGTCTTTGCCGTCAATGCCGACGCCGGACACACCGTCCTTGCCGTTCACGCCGATATGACCGTCTTTGCCGTCTGCGCCTGCTTTCCCGAACGTAACGTCATCGCTCATATGGACTTTGACAGTGGCTTTGCCGTCGGCATCTTTTGTAACTTCAACGGTCGTGTTCTTGCCGTCGACGAATTTCACCTGTCCATCTTTGGCAATCGTCGTCACTGTACCGTTTTTATCGGCAATCATCCAGGAGGCGGCAGTGCCTGACTGTGCGCCGGTAATCCCCAGTTTTTCCTTCCAGCTGGTCACATTTTCATCTGTCAGATTGCTGGCATCCACTTTCGCAAAAGTATCGCCCAAGGTCGTTGTGATACCGACCTTATTTAATCCATACGTCACCTTCTTGTCTTCCAACTTGACGGAAAGGTTGTCGTCCGACGCAAATTCTACAGTCGGCGTTTCCGTTCCGTCAAGAGCCACCGCTGTTTCCGTAGTTCCGCTCTTTAGTTTGAACCCCTGGCCCAGTTTATCGATGACATTCGTAATACTGCTATTGCCAGATAAATCAATCATCGTACCGTCAATACCGTATTGAATCGTATTGCCCGTACGCGACACCGTAAGCCCCTTGCCTGCTTCTGCCGTATCAAAAGTAAGTGTAGGAGCGGCCGTACCGTCAAGGGCAATCTTCTGTTTCGTACCCGTCGCACCTGCCTGTATGGTGAATCCCTGCCCCAGCTGTATATCATATTTCTTCCCTAACTGCTTCAGCTGCGCCACATTGACGGCGTCCGTATCTTCACTGCCGGCCGCCACGCCGATAATCTGGCGGGTATATCCGCTGGTTCCCACAGAAATGGCTCCGGCCACCGATTTAAATGGCGCCAACAAAGCATTCTTTTCCCGCAAAAGAGGATTCAAGTCATTCCAGGCCTGATTTTTGGCAATAGCAGCGTTTCTTCGTGCAAGATACGCTTCCATATAATGAGAATTCTCATACGCCTGACCAAGAGCCAGCTGTGCATTGTCCATTATCTGTTTATTTTCAGCCGTAGGATTCAAGTCATAATCAACTTGGGCAGTTTTATAAGCCGCATCGGCAGCTTGAACCATCTTTTCAGCAACAGTAAAAGTGGTATCTGCCGTATTAAAAATGGCTGCAGCCTGATCATAAGTCGTTTGCTTAGGCGCTATACGGGTATTTATATCAGACAGCTCCGCTGCTTTTCCCAAAGCAGTCGCAATGACTGCATCACTGGCAAAAGCAGCTTTACTGATCGGGTCATATCCTAATTTTTCTCCTGCCCCACGATCTGCCACAGAATTACTTCCCAATGCTACGGTGTCTGCAATGATCGACCTCGCATTCTTTCCAATAGCCGCCGAATTTATTGCTCCTTCTTCTACAATCCCTCCACTCAAGGCCATCGAATTTTCTGCAACAGCCTGAGACTTTCTGCCGGCTGCCAAGGAGTACGCTCCATCAGCAATGCTGCTCGATCCTAATGCCGTACTTCCCCATCCGCGGGCTTCTGTCCAAGCACCCATGGCCGTAGAATATGTTCCGATTGCCAATGCATTACGACCAAACGCATTTGAAGCCTCCCCTTTGGCTACACTTTCTTGGCCGAGAGCATGCGAATTATTTCCCCATGCTTTGGTCGCGTTACCAAAGGATATGGAATTTTCCCCTGCCGCAACAGACTCTGTACCGCCAGCTAAAGAATCCGCTCCATCAGCAATCGTATAATGTCCCAATGACACCGCTCCGGTTGCAGAAGCGGCAGTGGCAAAGCCCAGTGCCGTTGAATACCCTATTTTTCCCGGATTAGCTGTATTTCTTTTTGCCACAAGTACAAGGCTTCCGTCAGGATTATCCATCCCCACCTGTTCCTGCACGTACTCATATTCACCAGTAAAAATACCTCCATTTTTAATCGCGTTTTTTACGATATGGATTCCTGCAATATTCCCCTTTCCGATAGCAATATTTCCGCCATACGTTCCTCCCAGACCATTCACCCAGTTTTCCCCTACCCAGCTGTACTTAGTGGATACATTCTGATGGGTTGTCCCATCAATAGTAAACCATCCAATTTGGGCCACATTGTCAGGAGCTACGTTTGTCGAATATACCCCCCCGGTATATTAATCAGCAAAAAAGCCGCCAAAATGGCTGCCGGCGTAACACCGCATTTCGACGATTTACTTTGCGCCTGGCTCTTTACCAGCTCGGAAACGACGATATATCGTTTTTTCACCTTACTCCAAATAACCTTGTACACTTTGTTCACACTAGTTCCTCCCTGCTCCCAAAATAAACTTTCCATGTATGGGCGCCGCTATTGCGCCGACCATAAGCCATGGAGCGGCATGCGGATACACAGTCCCCTTATTTGCAGAACACTCCCCGTCCCGCCATTCCCGTTGCCGGGCAAAACGCCTTTGTACAGTTGCTGAAGCATCGTCACGACAGCGCATCAATTGTACTAAATTCGTAATCTGTATCGTCTATTTATTACGTGCTATTTATATAAAAATAATAATTATATTATTTTTATAAACTTCTTACTTATTCTGGACTATTTTAATCGGATTGTCAAGTAAAAAGAACGACGTTCCGTCTTCTATTACTGCTGAAACGAAGCGGATGGCGACGCAGTGCCGAGTCATGACCGGATGCCATCGACTGCCCTGCTCCCAACAAAAAAGCCCCGGTTCCGGGACTTCCCGGAACCGGGGCTTTTCAGCTGATAAACGTATGCGGCAAGCACCGCATACGCGTTACGCGAATTGTACCGCCAGCTACTGCTTAGTCAGTCACATTTACATGCCGACTTTCGCCATGAGCGCCTGAATCTGCGCCTTCATCGTATCAATTTCTTCTTGCTGCGCGTCGATCTTATCTCGCTGCGCCTTGTTTTCAGACAGCAATTTATCGTTTTGCGCCTTCATGACCGTCATTTCCTTTTGCATGACGGAAACGGCATTGCCTGTCACCATTCTGTTCCGATCGACTGCAGCGTTTCCGCCGCTGCGGCTGCCGATTTTCCACGTGATCCCGGCGTTGTACATGTTGTCGTGCGTTCCCAACGACATACCCGCCTGAAGCATCATAGCATCGCTCTGGTAATGGGCGATGCCGATCGCCACGGCATGAGCGCCTTTGTAGCCGCCGAAGCCGGCCATGATCTGCGTCGGTTCGAGGGGATCGTAAGCCATCGGCTTCAGTGCCGATAATGCCGCCGCATTGGCGCCGACATCGGCGATGCCGTCGTTCAGATTGCCAATGGCATTGGCAATCTTGTTAATGGCTTCCCCCTGCTTTTCAATAGCGACATCTCGAACATACAGTTGTCCGCCGTTGACGGCATTCGTCGATCCTTCCGCCACCTTGCCGTCTGCCACATTCGTAATGACTTTGTTGTTTCCGTTAATGCCGTCCTGCGTTATATACGTGCTGCCGTTGACTTGCAAGGCGGCGGCAGTAAGCGCCGAGGTCTTGCCGTCCTTAGCCGTGACCGTCAACCCGCTGCCGCTGAGATTCGCCGTATTGCCGTTTCCGTCAGCAGCGTTAAAAGACTTGGCCGTCAGATCATCCGCCGTCGCCGCCTGATAATCAATACTGCCATCGGCAGCCGTAGTCTTCGTCACCGTTATGTTTTTCCCTGCCGATACGGTCACCTTCGCCGCCTTGAGGGAGTTTTGAATGGCCTGGCTTGCCTGTTGGAGCTGCGCTTCCGTAGCCGCTTTGCCGGAGCCGGAATAGTCATGGGCGGCGTCCCAAACCGTATTGGTCAGTCCGTCTACGGTCCCCTGCTTGCCGTCGACCGTAACGGTACCGGCCTTCACGATTCCCGCCGTACCGTCAACAGCCACCTGTCCGGACGGATCGCCGCCGGCGCCGAAGGTAACGTTATCGGCCAGTTTCACAGTCAGTGTCTTTCCACTGTCATCGGCTTCGGTCGTAATATTACCGTCGCCCTTGACGCGAATCTGCTCACCCAGATTTTGTTTCACCGCCTTACCGGCGTCATCTTGCAGTCCGAAACCGCCTGTTGCGCCGGTGCCGGTTCCGTCGGTAAATTTCCGGAGCTGCCCCATATTGACGGCATCCGTATCAGCTTCGCCGACAGCTACGTTGGTGATCTTATTGCCGCCGTTATTCAGTCCCGCATCGGTCAGACTGACAACGCTATTGCTGTCGGCCTGGCTCGGCATGATGAAAATACCATGAGCGCCTATATTGACGGAACCGGTGTCGTCACCGACTTCATATCCCGTCGTCGTAACGGCAGTGTAATTACCGAATTCATCTTCCAGATCGATAGAATTCAACCCTTTCAGGTTCTTTGCCAAACGCACCTGCAGATTATTGACGCCGTCAGAGACGACCCCCAGGTTATTCTCTGCCGTCAGTAACGACGTATCGGAAACGCCGCCGACGACGTTAACCTGTTCATTCAATTTCTTCTTGACAGTCGTCCCATAGTCACCGCCGTATTTTATCCCGTCATCCAAAGTGGCTACATCACTGACAACGGTCCCGTCCGTATACGAGAGCCGCGTCTTCGTCGCCCCGTCTGTACCGTCCACGGCAGGCGCTCCCTGTCCGCTCTTGATGGAAACGGCGTCAGCGCCGTTCGCGCCGTTGAGAGCGATAGAACCGTCAGCGCCGTTCAGCACAATTCCGGCGCCGTTCTTTCCGCTCACGCTTATTTTTCCGTCAGCGCCGTCGGCGCCTTTCGTACCGACAGAGACATTGCGGGACAAGCCGATTGTCATGGTTTTATATTCATTATCGCCGCTGACAGTAACACCGTCTACGCCTTTGAACGTGACCTGTTTTCCCAGATCCTGCTGCACCTTCGTGCCCTTGTCGTCAAAGAAACCGAAACCGCCTTTCGCCGCATCCGTGATTCCGTCAATGACCCCTTGCAGCTGGCCGCCGTTGATCGCTTCCTTGGAACCCGTTTCCACGAGTCCGTCAGCGACATTGACGATTTTGTTGCCGCCGTTATCCAGTCCCGCATTGGTCAAGGTAACGCGCTTCGTCGGATCTGCCGCGCTGTTGCTGACAGCTATTCCGTTCGTATCCATCAGCGTATTGCCGGTGCGGACGCTGGCCAGCCCCTGCAGGTCCTTCGCCAGCTTGACCGTCAGCGTATCGACACCGTTGGAAACAATGCCGATATTGCCGTCTGACAGCAGCGCCGTATCGGTCACGCCGCCGACGATCTTTGTTTCCTGTCCGAGGCTGCGCTTAAAGGTATTTGCCAAAGCCGTGTCCGCCGACACGTCGCCGGAGAATTTGAGCCCGCCGGCAACAGTGATCTTGACGGCGGCCAACTGTCCGTAGTTCACGGCATCGGTTGTCGCCGTACCGTCAGCGACATTGGTAATTTTTTGGCTGTTCGCGTTTATCCCTGCATTGGTAATATATGCCTTTCCGCCGACAGTTACACCGGCGTCGCCGATGGTTACCTGCTTCGTCAGCTCCGTCCCTGCCGTTACTGTCTCAAACGCAGGATTTTCGCTCATGACCAGTTCCAGGCCGTCGCCGGCACTGTTCTTTTTCACGCCTAAGTTCTTATTCGATACGCCTGCCGTCACATCCGTAAGTCCCCCTCTGACAGCTAAAGTGCTGCCGAGGTCACGGTGTACGCTAACGCCGTCATTACCTGTAAAATTCAAGCCGTTCGTCGTGGCCGCGTTCGCCGCAGCTGCAACGGCCGACTTTACATCGCCAATGGTGGCCCCGTTCGTCACTGTCGTGCCGCCGCTGGCCATATTCATCACCTGCGCGCCGCCCAAATCCACCTGGTTCGCCGCGTCGCTTAACGTCAGGGTCGTCCCTGTCGTCGTCCCCGTAGCGTTGTCCGTCTTCGTGTTGGCAAGGGATGCGATCCCGGTCAGGTTACTGTTCAGTCCATACGTGAACTGGCTCCCTGCCTGCGTTACATTCAGGTTGCTGCCGGCGTTGAACGTTACCGTTTCTCCTGCTTTTACCGCTGTCGTGACGGCGCCTGTCGAATTTGTTCCGGCAGTCACGTTGAAGCTGGCGCTGTTGATCGCTTCCGCCACGCTCCCTGCAGTGGCGTAGCTGTCGGCGGTGCCTGCCGATGCTTTCCCGCCCGTCGTGGTCAGCGTTGTCGTCGCTACATTGATGGTTCCGTCACTGCCTACTGTCAGGCCGTTTCCCGTATTCACGTCGATGGCTCCCGTCGCGCCGTCTTTCTTCAGCGTCTTGCCCGTATTCACGGCAACGTCGTAGGTCGTGTTGCCGTTTTCGTCATTGGCGCCTTTCGTGACCTTCACGGTCTGGTCAGAGGACGCAATCGTCGTCACCGTGTCCGTATCGACAGCGCTCGTATTGACCGTCAGTTTTCCGTCGTCTCCGATTTTGATCGTACTGCCGTCTACGTTCACGTCATAGCTGACTGCATACTCTCCACTCACATTGGCAACGTTGGCCGTGCTTCCTTTTCCATTACGGAAGTTGACCGTGCTTCCTGCCGTAATCAGTTTTTTCGAGCCGTCCGGCCCCGCCAGCTGCCAGCCTGCGCTGTTGATCGCATTGGCTACCGCGCTTCCCGTGACCAGAGCGTTCCCCGCCGTCGCCGCAACGGTACCCGTTCCCCCTGCCGTCAGCGCCGTCGTGACCGCGCTCAGGCTGTTGCCGGTCGTCGTGAGGGTCGTGCCGTCGGTATTGACGTTCACTTTGTATTCCGTATTATTTCCCGTTGTCACTCCGGCGACGGTCGTGTTGCTGCCATTGGAAAGAGTCGTCGTTTGTTCCGTCGCCGCCGCCTGGTCCGCAGCGGCCTTAATCGTATTCGTCAAGTCGAGGGTAAACGTCTGGTTATCGTTGCGCGTCAGTGTCGCCGTCTTGCCGTCAGCTGCCGTCGCTGCGCCCGTTATATACGTGTCCTGCAGCCCCGTCATCGTCGCGGTCAATCCGTTTGCCCCCGTAAGGGTCGCGCTGCCTTTCCCGTCCGTGCCGTAGGAAACTGCGCCACCCGTCACGTATTTATCGTTTCCTGCCGCGATCCGGGCGACGTCGCCGATATTCGCCGCGTTAGTCGTTGTATTGCCGCCGCTGGCCACGTTCGTGATGACCTGGCTGTTCCCATCAAGGCCTGCCGCCGTCACGTACGTCTTCCCGCCGACAGTGAGGCCCGTGCTATTGATCGCCGTTCCTCCTGCCGTGACGCTGTCCAATCCGGTCAGCGTTTTCGCCAATTTAACGTGCAGAGCCGTTCCGTCGGAAATGACGCCGATATTGTTATCCGTCAGATCCGTCGTCGCGCCGCCGGTAATATCCATCCGCTCGCCCAGTTGCTTCGTAATTGCCGCGCCGGCATCGCCGCCGAAAGAGAGTCCGCTGCCAACGGCATTGGTCAATGTCGTCAGGTTGGCAGTATTGGTCTTGACGCCGTCACTGACGGTCTTCAACTGGTCTTCTGTAGCCGCTTGGCCGCTGACCACTGTCGGACTGTCGATATCCCACGCCAAGTTAGTCAGCCCGTTGACCGTGCCTGATCCGGCGATCTGCACGGCGCCTGCCGTAATATTCCCCGTCACGCCGTTGACAGTCACCTTGTTCCCTGCCGTGATCACTCCTGTCGTGCCGTCGATGGTGATCGCCTTATCCGGCGCGTTCGTTTTATCACCCAACGTAATCTTGTTATTCAAATTTACCGCAAAGGGACTGGCGCTGCTTCCATCACCGGAAATGGTCGTATTGGTCCCATTAGCCATATACGTCTTATCCGCCGCAAGCTCCGCCCTCATCTGCTGTACATTGACCGCATCCGTATCCAATGTGCCTGCCGATACATTGCTGATTTTGGCATTATTCGCATTGAGACCCGTTGCCGCCACATATGTTTTGCCGTCGACAGCAAGGCCGTTGGTATTCAGCTTCGACGCACCGGTTACGATACTGCCAGTTGATCCCAGATCGATATCCTTCTTCAATTTTACGTTGAGAGCGCCGCTTGCATCGGACACGACGCCGATATTTCCATCTGTCAGATTTGCCGTCGTACCGCCTTTAACGGTCAGCGTATCACCAAGCTGTTTATTGACAGGCGTCAAATCATCGCCTTGGAAATTCAGTCCTCCGTTCATCGTCGCCGTCAGCGAATTGGCCACGGCATAAAGCTGACTGCCGTTGACCGCATCGGTGCTGCCGGCGGACAGAAGTCCCGGCGCGACACCCTGGATACGGCGAGTGCCGGTCAGAGAACCGACGCTGACAACGCCGGTGACAATATTGCCGCCGGCAAAGGAAAAGGATCTGCCGTTTAAGGTATCTCCCGTATAGGTTTTATTGATACCCTTCGACGGAGAACCGCTCCCGTCCGCGATATAAGCAGAACCGGTGCCAAGGAAAACGGAGTTACTCGTCGTCGCCGTCACACCGTTGCCGAGAATAAACACATCTGTATTCTGCGCTGCCACCGTGTTGTTGTTCCCGATCACGCCGGCGCCGGACGCGTTCACCTTGTTATTGTTGCCAAGTACATTCACGCCGCTGATCACGGCGCCGGTGCTGTCCGCCTGATTGTTTACGCCGATAGCGGACGAGTTGACGGCAGTGACGTTAGCCGTTTGCCCGATCGCGATGGAACCGGCGCCATTGACAACCGCACCGCTGGCAGCAAAGGTATTGGCGCCCGTCGCCGAACTGCCTCCCAAGGCTACAGATCTGTTGCCGGACGCCCCGGAATCGCCCAGCGCGACGGCGTCCGTCCCGTTCGCGATGGAAGAGTTACCGCCGATAGCGACAGCGCCGGTTCCGGTAGCCCCCGTTGTTCCCGCGCCACCGATAGCGACGGCTCCCTCACCGTTAGTCCTTGTCCAGCCGAGAGCGATCTGTCCATTATACCCGGTCCCCGTTACCGCGCCGCCGATGGCCACAGAAGACTTGCCATACGCGACAGATGACGTGCCGATAGCAACGGTATTGGCATTGCCATAAGCGTAAGTACTGCCTGACACGCCGATAGCCAGGCCGTTTTGTCCTTCCGGTTGTGTCGATGTATAGCTGACACCGGAAGGGCCGCTGCCAAACCCGGAAGAAGCGCCTGAGCCGGTAACGGCGTAAGCCGGAGCTGCAGCCAGCGTATGAACGACCAGCAGCCCCAGCAGCGTCGTCCGGCCGGCAATGCTGCCGGACCGAACTTTCCCCACATGCCGCTTCGCGAATTCCGACGCGACGACATAACAGCCCTTGCTTCTGCTCCAAACAACTTTGTATATCTTGTTCAATTCTGTATCCTCCCCAATGACTCCCCGGTAAAAAGAATCTTCCACTTTCTGCATCATGCTCTGACAGATGGTCAATATGAACCCGGCCGCAGCCGCACAGGTATCCGTCCTCTTACCATACACAGCAGTATCCTGTCCTTTATATGGACATTTTCCGTCTAATTATAGCATGACATCCCCGTTTTTCCTTACCCTTTCTTTACATTTTACATTGCTTTTTTCTCATCTCCCTATGCAGGAGTTCATTCTTCCTGATCGTCCTGAACGAATGGCCCTGCGCGCGAACAAAACCGCCGCGTTCATCGGGCAAAAAAACCTGTGCGCAACGGCGCACAGGTTTTGTATAACAGTTCTGACGGCTACGTTTCCAGCGTTTCCCGCAGGCGCCGCACAACAGCGGCCAGATCGCGGCTGACACCGGACTGGCTTCGGCCGATTACGGCGCCGATGCGTTTTTCCGAAAGGCGACAGGTATACCGGAGATGCACTAAGGTTCGTTCCTTTTCCGACAGCGAAGCGACGGCACGGCGCAATCGGCAGCGCAGCTCTTTTTCGAGCAGTGCCGTTTCCGGCAGCGGCGCCGTCTCATCGGCGATTTCCGGCGGCAAGTCCGTCATGCCGTCGGCGGTGACAACAGTGCGCAGCAGCAGCCGCCGTTCCCGCTGCGCCTTTCTGGCGGCGGCGCGCAGCGAATTGTAAACGGCGCATTTCAGCCAATACGCCGGCACGAAGCCGCACTGCGGCGCATACGTCCGCACGCCTTCCAGCAGCGCCGTCACCGCCGTCATTTCGGCACTCTCCCAATCGTCAAAAAAACAACAGAACGCACCGGCGTGATGGCGCACCAGCGGCTTGAACCGTTCCAGTACACGGAGCATCGCTTTTTCATCGCCTTCGTTGGCGGCAACAATGAGGTTTTCAACTGAATCTTCCATCTTTTTCTCCTTTACATACGAACCGGATCTACACGTCTTCTTCCGGATACAAGCATGACGATCAACTCCCTTCTCTCCTGATCCAGCATGGCTCTGCGCAGGACGTCTCGCCGTCGATCCGACGTTGACGGCCGTCTATCTCCTTTGTGTATATTATGTAAAATGAAAATGAGATTCCGATTAAAATACCATTAGAATTTGATTAAAAATCTTCGGCCTGCAACCATAAAGAAAAAGCAGACCTCGGAAAGAAGTGCTTCCAAGATCTGCTTTTTCTTTATGCTCCCTCGAACGTTTCGATCGTGCGCGTCACGATTTGGCGGTCTTTCAAGACTGTCAAGGCACCGTTTTCCGTCGCAAAGATCCCGCTGTCAATGACGGCCTTCGCGGCCGTATCTACAACGGCTGCACTGAGATCGGACTTCGGTTTCGCAAGCTGAAAACGAAGTTCTTTCCCCTGACCGTCGGCAAAGGTAAGCTGCAAGGTCTTCACTGCCGATTTTGTAATCACTCGATTCACCTCCTTTTCGCCCTGTTGTCAGGCTTACATTTCAATAACGTTTTCCACCACTTCTTTTACCGTCGTCAGCGTGTCTTCCTGCAGGCCCGCTAAGGCTGCGGAAGCTGCTGCGATTGCAGCCGGCTCGGAGCCGGCTTTAAGGTCGCGGAAAGACAGTTCCCGTTTTCGTTCTTTCGAAGCTTCGTCCACATACGAGACGACGAGCTTCAGCTTACTGGAAACCGGTACGCGATTAGCCATATGATCACCTCCTTTCGCGTGTGCTGAAAGACTGCCGCTTTTCGCAGCGGCTAAACGCCAGGCAGGCATGGCACCGTCACGGCGGCGGCGACAGCTGCGGCGACGTCGGCGCGACAGGCGGCGTAACGTGCCATATCGCCGTCATTGTCGAGGAAACAGACTTCGACGAGGATAGCCGGCATGATCGTCCGAGACAGGACGTACAAGTCAGGTCGCCGTTTGACGCCTCTGTCGGGAAGCTGCAGAACCCGGCAGAGACGACGCTGCACGGCAACGGCCGCCGCCGTACTGCCGGCGCTGCCGCTGCAGAACGTTTCCGTTCCCGACGCCGTCCCGTCAAAGGCATTGAAGTGCAGCGACACGAAAAGATCGGCGCCCATTGCATTGGCTTCCTTGCAAAGGGCGGCCAGATCGTTGTCCTGCCGGAGCGCAACGCGCACCTGCCTATGAGCCAGCGCCGCCGTTACGGCCAGCCCCAGCTCATAGGCCGCGTCGCATTCGCGCAGGCGGAGACGTTCATTGACGGCGCCGCTGTCGCGTTTTCGGTCATGACCGGGATTGATACAGATCAGCAAGGCCGCTCCTTTCTCCCGTCCGTGCCGTCGCCGCCGTAGGGGCAGCCGGAACACAGCGATACCTGGACCGTCGAAGACACCGCCGCCGTCTGCGCCGCCGGACAGGGACAGCGCGTCGTGTACCCGCAGGGCTCATAGGGTCTGCATGGCAACAGGGCGGCGGCAATCCGCCTGACGACATAGACCAGCTGCCGCCACTCGATGAGCCGCAAAAAACGTAACATTCGTTCCATCGTTCCTCCTTTCTCCGGGCAGTTCGTTTGCCCTTACATGTATATAGAGCCGGCAGCCTTCTTTTTTATGCACCGTTTTTTTGAAATTCCACGCTGCTTCAGGCGTAAAACGGCTCCGTTCGCCGTATTCGGCGCGTAAAAAGGGAGGAGCGGCAAGGCCTTAACGCCTTACCGCTCCTCCCTTTTTCTCTTGTTTTTAAAACAGTTTTTGGTAAATATGACGAATATCATCCAACGATAATTCCTTGCAATTGTTGACTAAGAGCCGTTTTTGCTGGCTGCCGGCCTGTACGAGAAAATCCAGATCCGCTGCCTTGACGCCAAACGTTTCCAGACTCGTCGGAATATCGGTTCCGGCTACGATATCTTTGATTTCGGCAATGATATAATCCGCTTTGGCTGCCACCGTTTCCCGACTCTTTTCCGGATAAACGGCATCGCACAATTCGGCCAAGCGATCGGCACAGGCATCTTTATTGAATTCCATGACGTGAGCAAAAAGGATCGCATTGGAAACGCCGTGAGCAATATGATATTTGCCGCCTAACGGATAGGACAAGGCGTGAACGGCCGTCGTCCCCGAACCGGTAATGGCGATGCCGCCGTAAAAAGCGCCGAGCAGCATTGCCGATTTGGCCTGCATGTTGGCGGCGTCCGCATAGGCTTCCCGTATATTGCGGAAGATCTTGCGCGCCCCTTCCTTCGCATACGTATCACTGAGCGGCGTCGCCTTATTGGACGTGTAGCATTCCACCACATGCGCCAACGCGTCGACACCGGTAGCGGCGATAATCTTCGGCGGCAAACCGGCAATCAGAGTTGCGTCAAGAATGACGTAATCGGGAATCATGCAATTATTGACGATACCCTGTTTCGACTGTTCTTCCGGAATGGCGACGATGGCGTTGCACGTCGCTTCCGAGCCGGTACCGCACGTCGTCGGCACCATCAGCGTTTTGATGTACTTTTTGGCGATCGTCGGATCCTTGAGCAAGTCGTGCACGCTATATTCGGCGCCGATAACAATACTGGCAATCTTGGCGGCATCCATGACCGAGCCGCCGCCGACGCCGACGATAAGATCAACCTGTGCGTCCCTGACTTCGGCAATGACCCGTTCGACATCCAAATAAGACGGTTCCGATGCCAGATCATCGATAATCGTCAGCCTGACAGCTGCACAGATATCTTCAATCCCTTTTGTGATGCCCGTGCTGCGAACGCCCTTGTCGGTGAACAGGAGCACGGACTGCGTCTTTTCTCTTGCAAGTACTTCCTTGATTTTTTCAATACTGCCGACGCCGGCATACGTAACAGCCGGGATCGTCAACTGACATGGTTTCATATTCTTTCCTCCCTTAACGTTCTTCTACTTGTATCGGCTCAATCTTACCTAACCCGAAGACGAAATTGACCATGGCAATGACCAACAATACTGCCGAGAAAAGCAGAGCGAATTCAAAATGACCGGTCGAACTGACGATGAATCCCGTGACAACAGGACCGACGACACCACCGAAATTGGAAACGCAGTTCTGAATGCCGGCGACGATCCCCGTCATATTCCGCGGCGCAATTTCACTGGGAATAGCCCAGACTTGAGATGCGGCGACAACGGTTCCGGATTTGGAAATACAAAGCAGAATCAGCGTCAGAACGAGCGATTCCGTAACAGCCGCAAAGCCGATGAAAGCCGCCATAGCCAACCCGATACACAGAAACAGCTTCCGTGTCGCCGTCAGGGACAATTTACCTGACGAATGAACCTTGTCCGAGGTAACGCCGGCAATAATTTCGACGACGGCGCCGCACAGCAGCGGCAGCGATGCGGCAAAGCCCATTTCCGCAAAGCTGAGACCGCGATCTTTCATCAGATACATAGGCAGCCACGTGATAAAGAAGTAGGAATTGTAGTTTATCATGAAGAACCCGATACACATGGCGCGAACGTTGCGGTACTTCAACAATTCATACCATTTCATCGGCATCGACGCATCGGCTGTCGAATCCTCGCCGTCCCGGATGTAATCCAACTCTGCCTGATTGACGCCCTGATGTTCTTCCGGTTTGTTTTTGAAAAAAGCAAACCAGATGAGCGACCAGGCAACGCCGATAACACCCAAAACGACGAAAGTCCCCTGCCAACCGATCTGAATCATGAGCCACGTCAGAATAGGGATTCCGAAGGCGCCGCCGAATTTCTGGCCGCTGTCAAAAAGGCCGCCGACAGTAGCACGTTCACTTTTGGGAAACCAGTTGCGTGTAATGGCGGCATTACTGGGATAGGCTCCGGCCTCGCCAATCCCCAAGATCATGCGCAACGAAAGCAACGACTTGAAGCCGGTAGCAACGCCCGTAAGACCGGTGGCGATAGACCACCAGAGTACCGATAACCCCAGCGCTTTGCGTTGACCGAATTTTTCGGAAACGAAACCTGCCGGAATCTGCAATAACGCATAGCATAAGAAAAAGGCCGACATGAGCATGCCCATTTCTTCCGTCGTCACGCTCAGATCTTTCATAATATGCGGCGTCGCAATGGCCAACGTCGTTCGGTCGATGAAATTGATAGCAATAGCGGCCCACATCATGGCGGCTACGGCCCAGCGGACATGGGTGCGCTTTTCGCCGGCCTGGCCGGCAAGCGCAGCGGTATTATTTTCACTAGCCATTAAAATCCACTCCTTGTTCGGGGAACACAGCCCCGAAGATAGTCATCTCGATAAAAAAAGAGGCAGGCGGGGCCGAATAGGACCGGGAACTGTCAGCGACGGCGGTAAAGAGCCGCCCCTGTCGAAACGACTGCCTGTCTCCGGGGGATCGGGGATATTATTTCTGCCACCGCTGATGATCGTAAGCTTTCGGATTGCAGACTTTGTCCCATTTCATGCCGTTTACGACGGCAACGGCGCCTTCTGCCGCCATCGTCGCCACGCCGGAAGCCGCTTCCCGTGTCTGTCCCGCCATGTGGGGCGTAACAATGATATTGTCATGTGTAAACAACGGGTCGTTCGGATCGATCGGTTCGTGGACGACAACATCGGTACCGGCACTATGAATTCTATTTTCGCTCAAAGCCTTATCCAATGCTGCTTCATCGACAATGCCGCCGCGGGCGCAGTTAATCAATATCGCGTCGCTTTTCATCAGGGCAATTTCTTTTTCGCCGATCATATTCTTCGTTTCCGGGGTCAGCGGCGTGTGAATGGAAATGACATCGGCTTCTTTTAATATATCTTCTACCGTCTCACGATAGCCGTACCCTTGCTTTTCTACGGCTTCTTTGCTGATGAACGGATCATAAACGAGGACCTTCATGCCGATGCCCGTCGCCATTTCGGCAAAATCGCCGCCAATGTGTCCATAACCGATAAGACCTAAGGTCTTGCCGAAGAGTTCATAGGCTTTATACGAACTGCGGACGCCGAAATTCCCTTTGCGCATTTCCTGATCGCTGTGCAGCATGTCCTTGGCGCAAGCAAACATCATCGCCATCGAATGTTCGGCAACGGACCGCGTATTAGCGCCGGGAGCAATGACGACGGGAATGCCTAATTCCGTCGCTCCCGCGACATCGACATCGTCAACGCCGACGCCCGGACGGGCAATGACTTTCAGCTTCGGGCATTGTTCCATCGTCGCTTTATCGATACGACCGATACGGATAATAACACCGTCGGCGTCTTTTAATTCAGGCAGCATATCTGCCGGTTCGCCGCTGTTGGTAATAACGACGTCGACGCCTGCTTTTTCCAGAACAGCCATGCCGTCATCGTGCAGTCTATGCGAAATAACAATCTTTGCCATGTTCGTTCCCCCCTTGTTGCTTAATATAATGTAAAGACTTCTTCCAATGCCGCTTTAATAGCAGGGTCGGTGCAATTAGACGGTTGACGTGCCGGGCCTACATGATAGCCGCGCATATTGACAGCCAATTTTACGACGGAATTCGGGTTGCCCATTTGCATAACGTTGCGGAAGGGGCGAATTTTCTTCTGCGCTTCGTTGGCCTTTTCAATGTCGCCTTCTTTCCAGTAGTTGTAGATGCTGACCATTAATTCGGGGAAAACGTTGGAGCAGCCCGAAATAGCGCCTGTGCCGCCGGCCAACAAGGCCCAGAGAATCAGCGAATCGCTGCCGGGCAGAACGTTCAGACGCGGATCTGTATTTTCGATATATTTCAGCATATTGTCGAAGTTTCTCGATGAATCTTTGATACCGATAATATTTTCAAAAGCCGCCAATTTCTTAACTGTCGTCCATTCAATGGCATTACCTGTGCGAGCCGGAATGTTGTAGAGCAAAATCGGCATGTCGACGTGTTTTGCCACTTCACTGAAATGTTCGTATAAATCGCCTTGCGAGGCTTTAACGAAATACGGCGTAATAACAGAGAGGCAGTCAACGCCCAATTTCTTGGCGGCTAAAGACATTTCAATCGTTTCTTTCGTCGTAACGCAGCCCGTGCCGGCATAGACGGGAACACGTCCGTTAACTGCTTCTACAGCCGCTTCAATGATTTCAAGTTTTTCAGCTGCCGAAAAGGCATAAAATTCGCCGTTCGTTCCCAACGGGAAAATACCGTGCACGCCGGCTTCAATCAAGTGGTTGATAAAGGCTTGGTAAGCACGCTTATCAAACGTTTCTTTGTCCGTTAAGGCAGTCACAACAGGGGTAATCAATCCTTCAGCTTTAAACATAATCGCAAGTCTCCTTTTCGTATAAATCTATATTAATATGAATTAACCTTCTGCAAATCGTTTCCCTAAGTCTACGGCATAGAGCATACTGTCTACTTTGGCAATCCCTTTGCCGGCAATATCAAAAGCCGTGCCGTGATCGACGGAAGTGCGAATGATCGGCAATCCCAAGGTTACGTTAACGCCGAAATCAAAGGCAACCATCTTCATGGGAATATGACCTTGATCGTGGTACATGGCAACGACAATATCAAAGATGCCTTTATAAGCTTTTAAGAACACCGTATCAGGCGGTACCGGTCCTTCGACGTGAAGGCCTTCGGCCTGCGCCGCTGCGACAGCCGGCGTAATTTCCTCAAGATCTTCTTGCCCGAAAATGCCCGATTCACCGCTGTGCGGATTCAAACCGGCAACGGCAACTTTCGGGTCCGCGACGCCGAGCTGTTTCATCGCGCCGTCGGCCAGATGAATACATTCCATGACGCGCTCCTTTCGGACACGGTCACAGGCATCGCGCAGCGAACAGTGTGTAGAAACATGAACGACGGACATCTTTTCGCTCCAGAGCATCATCGTATAGGTCTTCGTCTCCGTCAGCGTCGCAAAGATCTCCGTATGGCCGTCATAGTTATGCCCGCCAAGATGCAGAGCCTCCTTGTTCAACGGCGCCGTCGTAACGACGCTGATCTCCCCTTTCAGCGCGTCGCCGATAGCTCGCTCGATATAGCGATACGCCGCATCGCCGGCAACGGGAGATACCTTGCCGATTTCGAGATCTTTTCCTAACGCCAGGTCAACGACGGAAATAACGTTGATTTTACCCGGCTGAAAATCGGCCGCACATCCTATCTGCACCAGCGGCGTCTGCAAGTTCAGCAGGCGGTGATAATAGGCAAGAACCGCATAACTGCCGTAGATCAGCACCGACTCTTTATACTCCGCTTTCGCTTCAATCGCCTTCAACGACACCTCGGGACCGACACCGGCAGGATCACCCATAGTAATACCTACAAATTTTGATTTCACAATTGGCCTCCTCCCAATGATAAAAACATTATTAAACGTAAACAATAGTTTATTTTTGTTTTTTAATGTTCTTTTTTGTTTGTTTTTATTATAATGAAAATATCCGACACCGGCAATACAAAAAAAGCATTTTCCTATACTCATTAATCATCGTCTTCCCTCATCATCGTTGATTTGATGCTATTTTTGCATAAAAAGGGCAGCCTGCCGGCTGCCCTGAAACGAAACGTCCCTTAAAAGGGGAAATATAAATTTTTAAACCGCACGTTACCATTTATGATCGTCACCTGCGGAATCAACATTTGCTTACCTGTAAAGTCTTCACCCAATCTGTTCCGCAAATGGAAAGGCCGTTCTTCAACACTGAAGACCGTCAGGTTGGCGGCCGCGCCGATATCAAGGGTACCGATGCCGTCAGGCAGATGGTGGATAGCAGCCGGATTACACGTGCAAGCGGCGATAACTTCCGGCAGCGACAGGCCTAAATTAAACCATTTGGACAAAACGACAGGCAATCCCCAGCACATATTGTTGAAAATACCGTTTTTTGTCATATCCGTAGAAATAATATCCGGTATAAACCCTTCTGCCAAGGCCTGCTTAATAACCCGATAACTATGGTTAATCCTCGCATCGGCAGAATCAAACCGAACGCCGCGCCGTCGCGCAGTCATAGCAGCCTCCTTGACATGCCCGTGTTCGTCGATAATCGTACTGCCTTTCCCTTGATAAGCATGACATACCACGTCGCCGGGGCGCAGCCTTTCGAGAATATCTTCCATCGGACACGGCGGGTTCGTAACATGGATAGTAATGGCGCACTGCAGTTCTTCCGCCAATTCCAGCGTTTTTCCCAGAACATCGTCGTCAATGCCCGCCACTACTTCCGCGCCGTAGCGCAATTTCAGCCCCCGTGCATGCTGTGAATCGGTCTCCATGATCCGTCTCAGCATCGAGACATCATAGTGCGCAGGGTCTACATTTTCCGGATATCGTTCTGTAATCTGGCCGGCCGGCGACACATTAAGAGAATAAAATACATTCAGATAGGTACTGTCAACAATTTTCTGTTTAAATACCGGCCAGGTGGCAACGCCGGCACTGCCTCCGTCAATAGCCGTCGTTACTCCCATCGGAATAAGCCCCAAATCGGCGGCGAATCCAGGTTCCGTAACGCCCGTAAAAATGTGGGTATGCGAATCAATCCAGCCCGGACTCAGGTAATATCCGTTACCGTCGATTTCATCGCCGACAAGATATTCCGTTGCCGGATCATATGCGGCAATCCGGCCGCCGGCAACTGCTACACACCCTTTTTCGACCGTTCCCTGCCGGCCATTGACAATCATGACATTTTTGATCAGTAAATCCAGTTTTTCTTTGCCCACCTTGATCGCTCCCTTCCCTCGCTTGTCGTAAGCTTTTTATGCGCCGACTTTTTTTGTAAAATTAATGACCAAGGAGCACAACCCGATGCCAATACCGAAGCAGGCAAATAAGAGCAGCGCCAGGAAATATGAACCCGTGGCTCCGACAATGCCGCCAATGACCAGGGGGATAATGGCGCCGCCAATATTCCCCACACAGTTCATACAACCGCCGACGGTCCCGATATTTTCCCGTTGTGCCAAAGCGGCCGGAACCGTCCAATATAAACAGCCGGACCATTTTTGGAAAAATAATGCGACAGTAATGCAGGCAATCGCCATATAAATGGAGTCGGATTGGCTCAGGAGCAGCATAGCACCGCCTGTAGCGACGCCGATAACCATTAAATTCGCATGCATGATCGTATTATATTTTTCTTTGCCGAATTTCCGTTTCAGCGTATCTGTAATCGTACCGCCAAGCAAACCGCCCAGAACGCTGACGCCGTAAATAATGAACAGCGCTCCGCCCAAGCCTTTAATATCGAGGTGATGCACCGTTGCCAAGTACATCGGCCCCCAGGTCATCAATCCATAAGCGATGCAATTTCCACAAGTAAAGCCAAAACACATACCCCAAAAACTCTTATTCGCAAAATAGGCTTTGAGGCCGACGTTAGCCTTCGCAAGCCGACTATCCTGTTGATTGGCTTTCCACTCTTCTTCCAAGGCGTTCTTAATGTATTCACGCTCGGCTTGATTGACATTTTTATTGGTATCAGGCGTCGTCATCAGCTTCCGGCCGCACAGCACGACGATAACAGCAGTCAAAATACCGATGGCAACCAACGCGCCGCGCCAGCCGTCCAACCATAAGACGAATAAAGCCACCAACGGCGCCCCAAAGGCATTCCCCAAGGAGGATCCGACATCAACTAAAGCGCTGCCGCGAGAACGCTCCGTGACCGGCAGCCAGATTGACTGTAACTTGGCTCCTGCCGGATAGATGGGCGCCTCCGATACGCCTAACAACGCCCTGACAAACATGAATATCTTGCTGCTGCTGATAAGGCCCGTGACAATCTGGAAAACACCCCAGCACAGTCCGCCTATTAATAAAATTTTTCCCGGTTTGAATCGGTCGCACAGCCAACCGCAGGGAATCTGCATCAAGGCATAACCCCAGAAAAAAGCACTGAGAATAGCCCCGACAACTTCCGGCGCAAAATGAAGTTCTTCCTGTATCTGTGGCATACAGACCGATATAACTGCGCGATCGATATAATTAATCGTGCAAATAACGGCTAACATGAAGAAAATTCTCCATCTGGCATTGGTTCTGTTCATCTCATCCACTTGGTTCACATCCCTTTCAACTGAATTCATGTGTTGTATCATCACATTTGGTAAGAGGAACAAAATGACCATCAGTCCCAGTTAAAATAACGTCCCTGTGGCCTACTATACTTTACAATCGCAATGTTCCATCTTTTTATGTAAAGTATTCGATACGCTGCTGTCTTACCAAATTGACGGCTTGAACCGGTCTTGCGTTTAAACATAAAAAAACTTATAATTTTTCTTTTATGTTTTATAATGTTTCTTTTTGTATTATTATATAAGTTGATTTTATATAGGTCAATACAAATATTCATAACAATCATGCTATATATGCATAATTTTCGACTGTTTTTCGTTTTTGATTACATCTTGTAATGCATCTTTGTCATTTTACCACCGGTTCAAATAAAAAAAGGTTCACTACCTTGAGAGGGTAGTGAACCTTTTTTATCAGTCTGTTCGTTAATCCATTTTTTTCATACAATCATATATATCCGTTTCCGAACCGAAAGCGCCGGCTTTCGTAACGATCAACAGGTTTTCCATGATACCGCCGATCAGCCGCCCCTGCACGAAGCCGGAACGGATTTCTTTCTCTATACGGGACCCGGTAGCCTGTAAGCGGCGAATAACGGCAATAGCCGTATCGCCGCCGGTCAAAAATGCGCCTCTGACGGCGACTTTTTCCAAAATGACCTGCGCCGCCTCGCTCAGCAAAGTTTTCGTGAATGCCGCCAGGTCATCATTGGTAAGGCCGTTTTCCCGTCCGTACGCCGCAAACGATTCATAATCCCGCCGCGTTTCCGCCGCCGTAATGATCACGTCGGTGCCGGCGCGCAACGCCGCCACGGCGGCATCGAGATACGTCGCCGCCGTCTCCTCGCCGCAATGTAGCGCCGCCGCCGGCAGTTTTATCGAAACGACGCCGCGCGCCTTGCAATAGGCGATCTGCTCCATCGTCTTTGTACTGACGCTGCCGATAACGGCCAAGGCCGGTCTCGCCGGCTTTGCCGCATGCAACAAAGCGGCAGCCAAACCGGCCGAACCGATCCAAAGAACGCGCTTCCCCGTTTTCAAAAAGAAGCCGGCAATAGCTGCCAAGTCTTCGTTTGTTTCGGTATCAAAGGAAAACGCCGCCCCATCCAACGGTTCTTTTTCATTTCGCAAGGCGTCACCGCTACGATGCCGAACGGGCCGTCCCGTGATTTCCGCCAAAATGGACGCTACCTTATCTTCTCTGACGGGATTGCGCGGATCTGTCACCAGTTCCGTGTCCAAGAGCGGCGTACCGTGAACGCAAAGGCGTCCCTCTCTGACCGTTCTGCCCTGATCGGGAAACGCCGGCGCAAACACGATGATTTCCGGTTCATACACGGCAATAAGCGCTTGTATTTCTTCCCGCAAATGGCCGCGCAGCGTCGAATCCACCTTTTTATAGACATGCCGGCAGCCGCCGCATGCCTGCACCTTCAAGAAGGCATCCCGCACACGACGATACGCTTCCGCCGCGGTAACGACGCGACTTTCCGTATCAATGACGACAGATCGGTCAGATGCGGTAAGATCTTGCGGTTCCAACACGACGTCGATCGGAATCCCCTTCGCACGGATCTGCACGCCCGTATCGTTAGCGCCGGTAAAATCATCGGCAATGACAACGAAGTCTCTCATCTTATCTTTCTCCTACCTTTACCCGTTTATAAACGATCCCGCTGCCGTCGACGAGCGTTGCCAGCGAACCTTTTATTTCATAATCCGTAATCAGCATATCGACAGCGGTCAAGTCAAACAGATAATACAGCTTATTTTTACCGAATTTCGACGCATCTGCCAGAAGCACGGTCCTATCGGCCCCTTTCAGACAAGCTCGCTTGAGACCAACTTTTTCGGCTTTCGCGCTCATGACGCGGCCGTCATCGGTAATCGCCTGCGTACCTAAAACAGCTAGATCGACATGCATTGCGCTCATCATCTGGCTGGCAAAAAAGCTGCATGTCGATTCCGATTCCGCATCCAACATGCCGCCGATAAAAATGACCTGTATGCCGGCAACGGGCAGGAGCAGCTTACCGATCGACAGATCATTGGTAACCACCGTGACATCTTCCCAATGTCGTTCCTGCATCAAGATAGCCAGCTCGTAATTTGTCGTACCGGCATCGAGATAAACGCTCATAGACGGTTCGATCAGGTTCAGCGCTTCCTTGGCAATGGCCCGCTTTTCCTCCACATGGGACAGTTTGCGGTTCCTGTATGTCGCTTCCCTGGCGATCGATTCCGACAAAACGGCACCGCCGTGGCTTTTTTTCACGCGGCCCCCTTCCTCCAGCGCCTGCAGATCACGACGGATCGTCATCGGCGTAACGCCCAATTCCGTCGCCAGCTCATTCACTTCAACGGCCTTATGCCGGTATAACTTTTCCAATATATACTGGTGTCGCTCGGCTTGCAGCATCGTTTCCTCCTCTTTCTGAAATAGCTATGTTTATTTTTGTTCGTATCTGTTTTTATAATTATATCAACAGAACAACCTATGGTCAACAGCATCTTGGTTTGTCCCGTAATTCGGCAAAGAACACCGCTTCTTCCGTTATCATTCGCCGCTCCGCGTCTTCTGCCAAAAACACGCCCATGCCGATAACCGGCATAGACGTGTCTCATTGTCAATCGATTATTTTTTATCCCCGTATCTGCATCGGAACCGGTCGCAGTGCGATCTGCTTCTCCACCGGCAGTCATTTCTTACTGTTCCGCATACTCCGGAAAGACGATGGCGTTTTCCTTAAAAATATGGACAAAAACATCGTCAAAGAGCTCTCCCAACAGCCGGTACGTCTGTTTGAACGTCGGACAGGCATCGGCCGGCGGGGTCAGCTGATCCGTCATCTGCTGTATGTCCTTAATCAAATCGCCAGCTCCAGCGTGTTCTTCTTCCAAACGCTGCACATAGGCCAACGTCGCTGCATCCGGATGAGTATGTTCGCGCATCAAAGGAAAGACCAGCTTTTCTTCCTTGGCAAAATGTTCCTCCAATTCCGCCTTCAACGCCGCATACGTATGATGCAGCCGCGTCAAAGCTTCGCCGTGGTGCGGATAATGGACAAGAAGAATCTTATTTAAGCCTTCCTCAACGGCCGCCATCAATCGTCTTTCCGTAACATGATGTGTCGCCTCCAGCTCGGTCAACATAGCGGCAACGGACTGTTGCTTAAAACGATCGATGGAATCGACTTCCAACGCCGGCTTATTCTCATGCTCGGCAATAAATTCACTTCCTTCACAACCGTATCAACATTCAGATCCGTATCTTTAACGGCTTCTGCGAGCGGAATGCCGCCGCCACAGCAATAATCGAAATGAAGATCATTAAAATACGGGATTGTCTGCGGATACTCTTTGACGATCTGCGCCAACGTATGTTCTTTGGTAATCATAAAGCCTTCCTCCTTCTTGATGTACGAACTGCCTATCTCTTCATAGGATTCCTTTGCTATGCCTTGATTATACCGGAGGATGTCTTTTATCGCGGTTTGTATTACAACGAAATCGACAATATCGCACCTCCTCTTTGGTCACTCATATAAACGGACATAAAAGGCCTCTTATCGCAACCGAGGATTCCCACTACCGGCAGGACTGTTATTATGTCGTACCGCACCTTATGGTCCTAACACCCTCTCATTCTTCACAGCGCACTACGAAAACGCTTCAATCTTCATTATTCCTCATGTTTATAAACGCTCCTGTCTTGCAAAAATAATAAAAGCTCCCGAAGAATCGGGAGCTTAGTTCTTGATTGGAGCCACTAATAGGATTTGAACCTACGACCCTCTCATTACGAATGAGATGCTCTGCCAGCTGAGCTATAGTGGCGATTACCTAGCTAGTATAGTATATATTTTCTGTTCTGTCAAGAATCCTTTTACATATCCGCCAGATAAACAGAAAAACCGCCAATGCACCTGCATTGACGGTTAAACTGCTATTATTCAGCTGCAATAGCGCCGGTCGGGCAAACGGATTCGCAAGCGCCGCAGTCGATGCAAGCATCGCCTACAACATACTTCGTTTCGCCTTCAGTAATGCAGCTAACCGGACATACGTCAGCGCAAGCGCCGCATTTTACACATTCATCAGAAACTACATGCATTTTATTCACCTCCAAAATCAATATAACACGAAGGATTTTCTTCCCCATCGTCACCAACATTATGTCACGAAATATTGAAAATGTCAACGTCAAAAAATCGCAAAGATCGGCATGGTTATCAAGGTTTTGTTTAATGCGATCGATTCTCAAATTACTGTAAAACTATACTTTTACAGTAATTGTTAAAAATCGGCCCGTTATGAAGGGCTGGATTTTTCTTGTATATTTTATACCATTTTATGAATAACAAAAAAAAGAAACCGGCATTTCTGCCGGTTTCTTTTACTAAGATATCATCGGGGGAAGACGATACCATAGGGTTGACAGATATAAGATAGGGGTGTTCGAGGGGTATATGAACAACTTATATCTTCAACATGTCGTAGATGATTCTTTCTACACCCATATCATACCAAATATTCCGTAAATGTAAATGCAATTTTGATTAGAAACAGATTAAAATTTTTTCAAAATGAATCATTTCAAGACGGTAACGATTTTGCGATACACGCAAAATCGTTACCAGAAGCGCCCTTTCATCCCCATTTGATCCCGTGCGCACGCCGCTTCCGCTCCCTGCTGCCCTCTTTTTCCTCCGCTCCCTCGGAAAGCAACGTTCCCCTTCCCCATCATTGACTTTTAGCCGCCAAAACGCTATAATTTTTACGTTGCATTATGTATAATCAAATTAAACTAATGAGGTGATGTGAAAAATGGCAACGAGGAGAGAACCCCGATTTAAGGAATGTCGCCGTTTCGGAGTAAACGTCTATGGACATCCGAAGGCATTAAAACGGGTCAAGAAGGATCAACGGCAAAAAAAGATGTCCGAATACGGTACACAGTTATTGGAAAAACAGAAGCTCAGAGCATATTATAACTTGCTCGAACGTCAGTTTGTCCGTTATTATGACAAAGCCAGAAAGCAAGAAGGCATTACGGGCGAAAACATGCTCAAGTTGCTGGAATGCCGTCTGGATAATATCGTTTATCGTATCGGCTTCGCCAATTCCATTCGTCAGGCGCGTCAGATGGTCAACCACGGTCATATTCTGGTCAACGGCAAACGCTGCGATATTCCTTCGGCCAATGTGGCTGTCGGCTCGGTCGTATCGTTGAAAGAAGATTCCCGCGCAAACGAAATGTATAAAAAATCCTTCCAGGAATTGAAGAGTTTCGATGTTCCTTACATTGAAAAGAACTTCGACGGCTTCGAAGGCACACTGACACGTATTCCTGAACGCAGTGAACTGCCGATCGAAATCAACGAAACACTTATCGTCGAATTGTACTCCAAATAAGTTTTTCTTATTGGACGGAAGCGACGTCAGCAAAATCCCTTTGGGGTCAGGTCAACAACTTGGCTCCGAAGGGATTTTTTATTCTCTCGAAAACAGGCAGTCTGCCGGTAAAATAGTTTTTCCCACACCGGCGCCTCCTTTTCAAAAAAGCAGTACCGCCCAAGGCACTCGCCTCATAACGGTACTGCTTTTCATCTGTCCTTTTTTTCTTATAACCCGAAGCGGGCAAAGATCGTATCGACATGACTGAGCATTTTGCCGACGTCGAAGGTCGCCTCAATGTCTTCATTGGTCATGAATTTCGCTATATCTTCATCGCCTTTCAGGTTTTCCAGGAAGTCTTCTCCGTCAAGCCAACGCTTCATGGCATTGCGCTGTACCCAGCGGTAGGCCTGTTCGCGAACAGCGCCTTTTTCGACGAGCGTATTGAGGAGAATCGGACTGTAGATCAAGCCGCCTGTAAGATTCAAGTCTGCCAGCATTTTTTCCGGATAGACGATCAGGCGGTCAACGACGCGCGTAAAGGTTTGCAGCATATAGTCCAGCGCAATGGTGCTGTCCGGCAGGATAACCCGCTCTACGGAAGAGTGGGAAATATCGCGTTCATGCCAGAGCGCTACGTCTTCCAGCGCAGCCTGCGCATTGCCGCGGATAACGCGGGCTAAACCGCACATTCGTTCACAAGTAATCGGATTCCGTTTGTGCGGCATGATGGAAGAGCCCTTTTGTTTCGGACTGAAATATTCTTCCGCTTCACGCACTTCCGTACGTTGCAGATGACGGATCTCCGTAGCAAATTTATCGATAGAGCTGGCGATTACGGCCAACGTAGAGACAAATTCGGCGTGGCGGTCGCGTTGCAGCGTCTGCGAAGAGATCGGCGAAGGCGCAATGCCCAGCCGTTCACAGACGTAGGCTTCGACAAAGGGATCGACGTCGGCGTACGTACCGACGGCACCGGAAATTTTACCGACGGCGATCGTTTTTTTGGCGTGCTCCATACGCTCAATATTCCGTTCCGTTTCAGCCAGCCAATTGCAGAGCTTCAGCCCGAAAGTGGTCGCTTCGGCGTGAATTCCGTGCGTCCTGCCGATGCAGGGCGTGTATTTGAATTCCACGGCGCGGCGGCGCAGGACCTGCCGAAATTCTTCCAGATCTTTGAGCAGGATATCCGCTGCTTCTTTCAACATATATCCCATCGCCGTATCCTTGACGTCAGTCGACGTCAGGCCGAGATGTACATATTTTCCCGCATCTCCAATATTTTCGGACAACGTGGATACGAAAGCGGCAATATCATGATGTGTTTCCGCTTCGATCTCATGAATCCGTTCAACGGAAAAGGCGGCCCTTTCTCTGATAGCGGCAGCAGCTTCCTGCGGTATGTTCCCCAATGAAGCCTGAGCCTCGCTGGCCAGAATTTCCACCTTTTTCAGCGTATCCCATTCATTGTATTCCGTCCAGAGCTTGCCCATTTCTTCTTTCGTATAACGTTCAATCACGTTGGATCTCTCCTTTGTCATAAGTTACAAAACCGGTACCGCTTTATTATACACTATTCCGTGCTGTTCTTCATTATTTTTCTTGCGCGGCGCGCCGCAAAATCTCTCTGCCTACGGTGACTCCCGCCGCTGACGCCTGAACGAGACCGCGCGTAATGCCGGCGCCGTCGCCGATAGCGAAGAAATCGGGAATCTTCGTTTCCAGCTTGTCGTTCAATTCGATACGGTTCGAATAAAATTTTACTTCTACGCCGTAAAGGAGCGTATGCCGCGAATTGGCTCCCGGTGCAATGGCGTCGAGCGCTTCCAGCATTTCCTTAATGTCCTGCAAATGACGGTACGGCAGAACCAGCGACAAGTCGCCCGGCGTCGCCTCCTGCAATGTCGGGCGCACGAGACCGCGGCGGATCCGTTCTTCCGTCGAACGGCGACCGTCGAGAAGATCGCCGAGACGCTGAACGATAACGCCGCCGCCCAGGATATTCGCCAAATTGGCAATATATTTCCCGTATTTGATCGGCTCGTGAAAAGGATCCGTAAATTTCTTCGACACGAGGATGGCGAAATTTGTATTTTCACTGCGGCGGTTGGCATAACTGTGTCCGTTTACCGTCAGCAGGCCGTCATTGTTTTCGGTCACGACAAAGCCGTACGGATTCATGCAGAACGTCCGTATCCGATCGTCGAAAGAACGACTGAAATAGATCAGCTTCGATTCATAGACGACTTGCGTAATGGTCTCCAAGATTTCCGCCGGCATTTCGACGCGCACGCCGATATCCACGGCATTGCTTGTCAACTGCAATCCCATCCGGGCGGCTTCCTTGACAAACCATTCCGACCCTTCCCGTCCAGGCGCGCTGACGAGATAACGGCAGCGATAAAGCTGTCCGGCGATGATGACGCCGACGACGGCGCCGTGTTCCACCACAATCTGTTCCACTGCCGTATCGGCCATAATATCGACCTTCCCTTCGAGGAAGTCGCGCATGTTCGTCAAGATGAGACCGTTCACGTCGGTTCCCAAATGACGGATGCGGGCCGGAATAAAGCGCAGATCAGCGGCTGCGGCCTTACGCTGAATCTGGCGGATATTTTCCTCATTGCCGCCGCCGTACACCTTGCGCTCGGCGCCGCCGAAACGGCAATAGACCTCGTCTACGTAGGCAATCTTTTCGCGCAGCTCACCTGCCGACATATAGTCCGTCAGGTTGCCGCCGAATTCCGTCGTCAAAGTCAATTTGCCGTCGCTGAAAGCCCCGGCGCCGCCCCAACCGCAGACGACGTTACGCACCTTATCCTTCGGCAGCGCATTCGTATTGCGGCTCGTCTCAATACGGCTGCGGATATCTTGCCCTTTTTCGACAATCAATATCCGAAGGCCTTTGCCGGCCAATTCCAAGGCCGTAAAAATCCCGGCCGGACCGGCGCCGATAATGATAACATCATAGTGCTTCACTGCATGCATAATCCATACCTCCTCTAGGAACGGCTGCTCCTCTTTGTGGTATAATAACGAAAGAATGTATTGTGTTTTGAAAGGAGTCTGACTTCATGATGGAACGTTCCGAACGAAGACGGAGACCGCCTGCCGACGCGGAACTGAAAAAGGATCTGCGCCTGCAGGAAGGGATTTTTCTCGTCACCTTCGCGCTTATGCTCTTACTTCTCATTTCCCTCTACACGGCAATCTCGCCGATTCTCTCCGCCGTCGCCGCCGTCGCGCTGCTGCTGTCGACGCTGACGGCCTACGTAAAATGGAAGGACTTTCTCCGGCTCCGCGACCGCGGTCAGCGCACCTGGTGCGTTATCGTCTCGCTTTACGCCAGTCTCCTGCTGACCCTTATCTGCGCCTATTTCTACATGCTTCGGGAACCGCTGACGATGGAATATGCCGTCGCTTTCCTCTTCGGTTTCCTCTTCTTCACATTCATGGCTTACCGCAGCCTCAGTCCGCATATGGTTATCGGCAATATACGCCGGCGGCCCGGCCGTTAAAGGGCAGAGGCGGATCCGAAAAAAAACCACGCAAACGAAAGGCTGCGTGGTTTTTTAGTGCCTGCTTATAATTGAGGTTGCTGCGATTGCTGAGTCTGTTGCGATTCAGCAAACTCTTTTTCATAGATATCGGCCGTAATCGCGTCGGAGCAGCATACGGCAACAACGTCAGCGACATCTTCAGATGAGCAGCCGCGGGAAAGGTCGAGAATCGGCTTGGCCAGACCTTGAACCAAGGGGCCGAGAGCAGTCGCATTGGCAAAACGCTGTACCATTTTATAGCCGATGTTCGCCGCATCGAGGTTCGGGAAAATGAGGACATTGGCATGGCCCGCAACTTTGGAGCCGGGAGCCTTATGTTCGCCGACTTCAGGAACCAAAGCGGCATCGGCCTGCAGTTCGCCGTCAAATTCAAAGTCGACGTTGCGTTCCTTCAAAATTTCTACGGCGCGGCGCACGTTATCCACCGAATCGCCGTTGCCGCTGCCTTTCGTGGAGTACGAGAGGAAGGCGACTTTCGGATTCAGCATCTGCACCGTACGACGCGCACGGGATACGCAGATGCAGGCAATATCAGCAAGCTGTTCCGCCGTCGGATTCGGGATAACGCCGCAGTCGCCAAGGACGAGGATGCCGTTATCACCGTACTGCGGTGTATTGGTCAGGAGAATGAACGCGCTGGAAACAGTCTTGTTGCCCTTACGCGGTCCGATAACCTGAAGACCGGCCCGGATAACGTCGGCAGAAGTCGTAGCCGCCCCGGATACGACGCCTTCCGCTTCGCCGAGAGCAACGAGACCGGCGCCGAACATCGTACGATTGGCAATCATGATCTCACGCGCTTTTTCTACGGTCATGCCCTTCTTTTCACGGCGTTTGGCGAAATATTCGCACAATTCATCCATGCGATAATACGTTTCCGGATCAATTACTTCCACACCGGTCAAATCAATCTGGAACTTGGATGCGTCTTTTTTGATCTGATCCAGCTTGCCGACGAGAATGATTCGGGCAAAGCCGTCAGCTAATACGCGTTCGGCAGCCTTCAGCACACGACGGCTGTTCGTTTCCGGAAGAACGATCTTCTTCTGCGCCTTCGTTACACGAGCTTTTAAGTCTTCGGTAAATCTCATTGAAATACACTCCTTGTCAATAATAGGGATACAAAAATTTCCTTTCACACGGTTTTTATTATAATACAAAGAGGAACGGAAGAAAATAGGGTGAAGCCGATTATTTTGTATACTTACCTTCCTGTGTTTCCATAAGAATTACCAAGCTGTCCCTTTTACTTGAAGCGGGAGCGGCTCTGCCGAGGACGAAGCCGCCACGCGCGACACCGAATACGGGAAAACAAATACCGGAGAACGACTGCGGCTTATGCCTGCCCGTTCATGATCTGCGCCGCAAAGATTTTCGCCCGCTCTTCAATGCCCGGACAGGACAAAATCTGTTGCGGATCATTGGCCGTTTCCGTCAACGAAAAACGAGGCGGCAAAATGAAATTCTTATTACAGTTCATGGCGCCCAATATCTGCTCTGCAACCAGATCGCCGCCGCTGTAACCGGAAACGATAATGCCATAAACCCGTTTGCCGGCAAAGGTTTCGGAATCCTTGCGGAACAATGCCGTCAAGCGGTTAAAGAAGGCCATCATGTTAGCGCTGACGGAATCATTGTAATTCGGGCAAATCAGAACCATGACGTCGCAGGTTTTGACGGCAGGATAAACGGTATCGACAATGAGCCCGCCATAGAAGCAGTCACCTTTCTCGCCGAAGTGAAGACACGTTTCATAGCTGCACCCGCGACAATCCACGACGGCGCCGTTGCGCAGCGAAATCTCGTTGACGGCGATCTCGGAAGACAGATGCCGCCGCACCATTTCCCACAGCAGCAGCGTATTGGACGTGCTGCGGCTACTGGCATGAAGGGCCAGTACGTTCTCCGCGCTGACCGGCGCCGGCGAAAACGCCGTCACCTTGCGCACGAGGCGGCGCGCGCTCAACTTATAGGCCTGCAGCGTGTCGACGCCTTGAAGAGCCGCCTGGACGGCAAAATTCGCCAGCGTTCCCGTCGCCTCCACCAGCGGCTTGCCGGGGAACAGGCAACCTGCCCGATTGGCCAGAAAGATCAGTTCGCGGCCGACTTTTTTCGTAAACAATTCACTGTCGCCGTCTATCAGAACGCCGCCGCAGGTATGTTGCAACACATCCTTTTCCAAAGCCAGGTATGCCGCCAATTCGGCGTAAGCAAGATTGATGCCGCCATACCCTAACGAAACGGCAAAGAGAATTTTTTTTACACTGCCGCGTCGGCAATATGCCGTTAATTCGGCAACAGTCGTAACGACGCAGTACTCCGTACCGGCCAGCGCATAGGCGAGAACGGTGTCAAGACGGTCGGAAACCGGCCCTGCCGGTTTGACGACGTAAAGCATGGAAAAGCCTCCTTCCTGCCGAAAACGCCGCTCAGCGAAATTCGCACAACTGCGCATAGGCCTGCTGCAGCCTTGCGAAGAGCGGTTCCGCCGCCGCTATATCTTCATAGCGGAAACCGTCGGACGTCAGCCGGTTTTTCAGTCCGAAGAAGGCCCCTTCCCGCTCATTGCCGAGATAAACGGAACCATAATGCCAGGCGCCGCGCAGCGTCAGTACGATGGAAATGGCCGCCGACGAAAGCGCCGGCGCGATATACGGCTTATAGCCCAGATCGCGGACAGCTACATTGGCCGCGACGACGAGTTCCGTCAGCCGGCGCGACAAGACGTCGTCATAGTGTTCCAAACTGTTGACCAGAACGAGATCCCGCCCATGGGGGCCGAAAGCCCTGCCGTCCGTAAGATAGGCGCCGAACTCCCGCTCCCGTTCAGCATAATAGCACGCCCGCGCATGCATGACGCCGAGACCGTATCCCTGAATCTGTGTCGGCGACAGTTGTGACGCGTCGAGGAAAGCGGCGCAAAGAGGATCGACGGGATCGGAAACGACGCAAACCAGGCCGTCGTAGGACGCGGCGGCAGCCAACGCGGCAAAGTGCCCGATCAGCTCTCTGTTTGCTTCAAGCTGAGCCATGCGCACATCGCCGCCGGCGCCGACAGGCGGCACTCCTTTGCTGGCGCAGAAGATAAACACATCACAAGCGAAGAGCTCTTTTTCCGTCACAATATCGACGGGCGGCAGACTGACCTCTCCAAACGGATAGCGAACCTGATTGATTTCCATTTCCAAACGGGCCAGATTCTTTTCATCCAAGTCGCAGATCCCGATGGATGAAATGACATCGCCGCCCAACAACCGCAACCCCAACAGCATAGTCATGCCGACATCGCCGAGAGCCAAAATATGTGCGCGCATTTTTTTATGCCTTTGTCTGATGTGAGGCTGCCATTGCTGCGCCTCAATGCCGGCGGCTGCCGGCAAATCATGAATATACTTGCTCACCTTTTACACCTCTTCCTTCCCCGGCGTTCGGATGCCGCTCCGTTGCGCGCGGCTGCTGCCCCAGCGCAGTCGTTTCAACCGTTCCAGGTCGTTTTCAATAAAACGTGTCGGCGCCATATTTTCATCAAAGCGGACGCCGACGTCAATATCGGGGATCCGCACGGCTGTCAGCACTTCGCCGAGACGCTTCAAGGTCAGTTTCTTTTCATAATTTTTCTGATATTCCTCTTGCAGGGTTTCCATAATGGCGCGGGCATTTTCGAGACAGGTCAGGGAATAGGCAAATGCCGCATCGTCATCGCCGTGACCGATGAAACCCGGTTTGACATAAGGCAACACCAAATTGATCGAAGGATTGCGGCCATAGCTGCTGTAATCGCCGGCATTGTCAATGCTGTCACCGCCCAAAAACGGATAGCAATCCCGTTCATTGAACCATATCTCCAATGTCGGCAGAAAATACGCCGCATCGGCGTTGAGCTTTCTGGCCGCCATCATATCGACGGCACGACCTGTAATGACGCCGACGAGAACGGTCTTGACTTCAATCTGATTACGCTCCAGCACCGGCGTCAGCATCTGCATACGATATCCCTTATGCAGCAAGTCGTCGATCAGGATGACGGGACGGTTAAAGGATTTAATTGTCCGCAGCTGATTATCAACGGAAGAATATTGATGCGATTCGGCAATCGTGAACCCTTTGACGTAACGGTTGAAATATTTTTCGATATGCAAGGCTTTCGTCACCGTATTCGGAATCAGCACACTGCTCAGCGTCTTGCCGAACGGCACGGACATGTACGGCCCGTAACGCCGTTCATTGTCGCGTACCGGCGAAACGCCGTTCAACTCGACGGCCTTCTTGATAATCTTGTTGTGAACGATACTCGTGTTGAAGGACAGGATAAGCTTGCCCGGATAAAGGCGGCGCATGACGGCGAGCAGATTGTGATGCGCCCTGTCCAGCGCCTGCAAAACACGCGGGTTCTTGTTGAAAGGCGCCTTGATAACCGTTTCGACGTCACGGAACAACACGACCGGCGCCTTCAGGCTGACCGCATAGACGGGCATCGCCGCGCCGGCAGGAGCGATATTGACGAAACCCTGCTTGCGGAGAGCCGTAATGATCGCCGGCTGGTACCCGGCGCCGTCGACGGGATGGTAGACGGCATAGGCGAAATCTCTGGCAATCAGTTCCGTCATAATCTCCGTAATGATGATCTCGCCCATATTGGCAATCGCGCCGTCCTCGCGGGCATAAAGGAAGCCGATAGCGGCGATACTGCCGTCGGCCGTATCGCGAATGTGGGCGGTCAATGTCGGATCGCCGAATTCCGTCAACAGGCTGCGCGCTCCGATGCGGTGCACGGCGGCGTAAGCCACCATTTCCTTAGATTGGCCGGCGCTGTCGATATAAAGTGTCCGCACGGCGTCGCTTTCAATATAATTTTCAACCAGCGACGTATCATATCCGTCAGCCAGCAACGTCTCCCGCAACGGCCAGAGACTTTCTCTGCCGCGCTGTTTGAATGAGCCGATACCCATGTCCTTGGCTTCGACGACATGCTTGTACGCCGGCTCGCGCAGATAAAGGTTATTCTCATAAATAAAATTCTGCGCCACTGCGTCGATTAAATTCGATATATCCCGATTCAGGTCAATATTTTCACGAATCCGCGTCGAGCTGATATCTTCGTAGAATTTATCGAGCAACAGCGTAATAACCTTCCCCTGAATGGGATAATTTTCTTTTTTCCCCGTACTGTAACGACTTTCTCTCGTCTCTCTGGCAAAGGCGATATGATTCATCATATGGACCGAATCGAGCGTCGGCCTTGCCTTATACGCCGAAGCATTTTCGATCACGTCGGTCCCGACGGCCAGATATACGTCCTTTCCTCTGAACAACTCTTTTAAACGCCGCATATCGGCGGCATTCGTCAGATTGATGGGAATGTCGTCGGGAAAGAGGTACATGTCCTCCTGATCGGCAGTGGACATGTCCATGATCTTCCGTCGCATGAGCCGGGGCTGCGTATGCTTGGACCAGGAAAATTCATCAAGGGCCAAATAGACCTCGAAGCCAAGATCGCGGATTTTTTCAGCCACGGCCTTGTGGCCGAGACTGAAGGGATCGAAGGTGCCGGGATAAAGACAGACCTTTTGCCGTTTCGGCAGCTCGAAATCGCCGCACCGGAATTGGTGCGACCCGATATAACGGTAAATATGGTTCAATACGGCGGCATTGCTGTAAAAGTCCAACGGTCCTTCCCGATTTTCCGTCAACGTGACGAGAAGCTTTTTATACGAATGAATGAACAGAAAATCAACGCGTTCCGCCGCCAGCTTCGGGTTGTTGAAGATAAAGCGGCCAATATAGCGGAACGCATCTCGGCTGAGTTCCGTATCGTAATGGGCATAGGCCTTGATCATCAGATACAGCAGCCGCCGCTGCCTTTTTTCGTGTTCGCCGGCATACGTCTCCCGCTGCCTGCCGGCAAAGGTATCGAAACTGCCGAGAATAACGCCGATCGTATGGACCATCGATGCCGCAACTTGTGTATTGGCCGTAAGCAGCTGCTGTTCCATCGAAAGAATGCATTCGTCAAATTCCTGGGGCAACAGCCGTAAAATAATTTCCCCCAAATATTCGGGAACGTATTTGGAGATGCGGAGATCGCCGAGCTCCAGACCGTTGAACAATTCGACGACGATTTCATTGCGCTGCGTATACGTCATTTTCTCCGCCACCTGCAGCAACGCTTCTCCGGCAGTGCGGCGAACAAAGGGGTTGTCACTGACCTTCAGAACATTGGCCAGATGCGTTCCCAAATGCATGACCGCAGCCTTATCGCTCCGTTCCAGGTGACGGATCATGGTCTCCATGTTCGAAACTTTGATAATCCAATGTGTACCTGTTTTCAGATTGTCGAGAAAAAGCGAGCCTTCCCGTTCCCCCAAATCTTCATCGTCCTGCGGCAGATCCAGGACGCGGAGCAGACGCTGCCGGTAATCGTCCCGCTCTTGCCGATCGAAAATATGCGTGCCGCAGCGCAAGGCGGCCACGCGCAGGCTGAGTTCTTCACCGGCAGCGGCGGCGGCGATAAAAGCGGCAATGACAGGTAAGAACTCTTCATCAAAAAAAGCGCTGTCCATCTCCATCAACGCCGTCAACAACACGATGTAAAGCTCGGCGCGATAATTCGTACGCGTATAATACGGCTGCAGAAGCCGCATATAGGCAAGCCGCTCTTTGTCGTCGCAAGACTCCAGCACGGCGCGGACAAAACTCCCCAAACAGTAGGATATCCAACTCTTATGCTGTGCCGTAAAGCGCCAGCCGGGTTTGGTAATAAGCGAGACGTAATGGGCGAAGAGCGAAAGGCCGGTCACTTCTTTCGGCGGCAGTGAGACGCCTTCCGGCAATTCCTTCGAGTACGTCTCATTAAAACCGGCGACAAGGGTCCCCATGAGTCTGGCCGCCTGCATGCGGATATCGATTTCCTTATAGGCCAAGGCTTCGTAAAGATACTGCAGCGTCAAAAGCTTCTGCTGCTCCGTCATATACGTCGAGTATTCTTCAAATATACTGATGTAGGTACGAACATTTTTCCAGTTTCGCTCGCTGCGGACGGCTTCAATCAGTCCCGTAAAGGCATTTTCATCTCGAAAGAGGCGCATGAGTCTGATATTGTGTCCGATGGCGGCGTACTTCAGCGCGTCCACGACGTCCGTCCCGTCCAAGAGCGCCGCATCCCGCTGCCGGCGCGGCCTCGTTTCCGCCGGCGAGGCCGCAAAATCTGCCGGCAATTCCGTGACGACGCCCCATTCCGTCATGTACGCTTCGAAATCCGCCAGCTTTGCATAGACTTTCTGATACCGACTCCGCTTCTTTTCGTCAACATTATCCAATTTTCCCAGGATCACATCAAACGCTTCGGCAAGCGAGTAAAAATGGATGATCTCCCGGCCGTCGTCAGCGCGCGTGCTTTTGACCCGAAAATCGGCGTAAATCAACAACAACGCTTCAACCGGCAGATTCTCCAATTCCAAATCCCACACAGAATGATTGGCCGCAATATGGCCGATTGTCGGCAAACCGACGCGCCGGCAGCAAAGGTCGGTATAGTAATAATGCAGGTACGGCACACGCCGCTCTTCACATTTCCGGCAACCGTACTTCCCGATATCGTGGCAGGCGGCAGCGCCGGAAACAAGCCCGACATCGACGCCGACGCCGGCGCGCCGCAATTGACGCGCCGCATACACCGCGACGTAATGAACGCCGCCGATATGGCCGAGCGTATGGAACGGCGTGAGGGCAATTCCGAGGCGCATGAATTCATAGGCATACAACTCCGTGCTCAGTTCGCGGAGACGCAGATACTCTTTATCATCGCCGTTATCTTCTATCTCCTCCGGCGCAAGGAAGGCGAGCTCCCACGTCGGATCAAACGGCAGCGTCTGCCGTTCATACCGGAAGAGGGCGCGCAAAAGCTGCATAAACAGACAGCGACCGCGCCGATAATGCTGATCACGGCCGATGATTTCGGCAATATCGGCATCGCGCCAGGAACCGGCATTCTCCGGATAGATTTGTGTCAGGACATAATAATAACAATATTTCAGCCAACCGCAGGCCGGTTCATCCTGCAAAACCGGCAGCAAAGGACGTACGCCGTCCAAAACGGCCTGCGGCAAAAAGCGGCCGTTTTCATCCGTACAGTCGAGGACGGTCCGTGCCAGAACTGTATTGTCGACTTGAGCGAGCAACTGCTCCATCTCTGCCGCATCCATTTGGGCAAGGCGCAGAAATCGCGGCGTATATAAGCCTCGTTCAAGCATGATCGAAAGGTCGGTAACGGTGGCGGCATCTGTCATCATCAGCATCATTCTCCTCTGCAGCAGTCGTGTACGGCAATATCTGTTATTTTCTATTATACACCTGTCTTTTTAAAAGATATATCATCTCCCTACTGACAGAAGCCGCAAAAGGGCAAAAAAATTCCGCCTGCCGTTCCCGCGAAAGGGGGGAGATTTTTCCTCGATTGCGCAAAGACAAGCGGATCTGACGAAAAAACAAAAAAAGCACATCTCATGATGTGCTTTTTTGCTGGTGGGCGATAACAGGATCGAACTGCTGACATCCTGCTTGTAAGGCAGGCGCTCTCCCAGCTGAGCTAATCGCCCGTGTAATGGTGACCCCTGCGGGATTTGAACCCACGTTCTCGCCGTGAAAGGGCGGTGTCTTAACCACTTGACCAAGGGGCCGTATTCAGAAATTATGGTGATCCACCCGAGATTCGAACTCGGGACACCCTGATTAAAAGTCAGGTGCTCTGCCAACTGAGCTAGTGGATCATAAATTTGGCAGGGGTAGCTGGATTCGAACCAACGATGACGGAGTCAGAGTCCGTTGCCTTACCGCTTGGCGATACCCCTGGATGGCTCCTCAAGTAGGACTCGAACCTACGACAAATCGGTTAACAGCCGATTGCTCTACCAACTGAGCTATTGAGGAATATATGGAGCGGAAAACGAGGCTCGAACTCGCGACCCCCACCTTGGCAAGGTGGTGCTCTACCACTGAGCTACTTCCGCATGACAACAAGTATTTTATCATGTGCCATCCTCAATTGTCAATATGTTTTTGACTTGTTTTTTACAATTCTTCGCAACGCCGATGCCAAGAACGCTCGTTCATGATAGCAGAAATCCGCATCCCCTGTCAAGCCTTCTCCGGCACCCCAAGGCGGGACGCCGAGGCAAACGGCGGCTGCCGTCCCCGACAGCCCGACCGTCAGGCCAGGACACTTATTACGGCACAGTAAAGTTCGTCATGAATCGCTTCCGCCGTCTTCATCTCGCCGCCGGCGGTACAGGTGACGGTCTGCCAGCCATACTGCGCCGCCAGTTCGCCATAGGCGTCATGACATTTGCGCAAAAAGGCCCTGTCCCGCTCATGAATATCGCCGGTAGCACCGCCCGTCTTGCCCTGTCGCCGCGCCATGAGACGCTCCGTCACGGCGAGAGGCACATCCAGCAGAAAAACCTTTTCCGGTACAGGCAACGCCATTTTCGTAAACTCAAAATCCCAAAGCCATTGTAAATACGCCTTCCGTTCCGCCTGATCGTCAATCTTGATCATCTGATACAGCATATTGCTCGTCGTATACCGATCGGCTAAAACGATGCCGCCGCCGGCAAGAAAATCTTTCCAGCCAGTCTGATAAGACGCGAAGCGGTCTACGGCATAAAAGGCCGAAGCCGCATAGGGATTGACGGCATCCGCCGCCGTTCCGAAATCGCCGCGGAGATACATCCTGACCAGAGCGCTCGACTCGCTGTCATAGTCCGGAAAAGAAACGCTTTTCACGCGAAATCCGTCACGGCGCAAACGAGCGGCAAGCAATTTCGTCTGCGTCGCTTTGCCGCTGCCGTCGCCGCCTTCAATAATAAATAAATGTCGTGTCATGGTTTTTCCTTCTTCATTTTTCATGGATATCGTCAATAACGAGTAAGGTCCGCAGCGTGCCGTCAGCCGCTCCGTGCGCCTCGTAACCTGCCGCCAGCTTGCACCGCAAATAATCCAGCACCGCCGCCGTAACCATTTCGCCACGCGCCAAAACGGGAATGCCAGGAGGGTAAAACGTGATCGTTTCGGCAGATCGGAAGAGCGTCGTGTAGGGAAAGAGTGTAGATCTCGGTGGTCGCCGTATCATTAAAAAAAAAAAAAAAAAAAAAAAAAAAAAAAAAAAAAGAAAAAAAAAAAAAAAAAAAAAAAAAAAAAAAAAAAAAAAAAAAAAAAAAAAAATAAAAAAAAAAAAAAAAAAAAAAAAAAAAAAAAAAAAAAAAAAAAAAAAAAAAAAAAAAAAAAAAAAAAAAAAAAAAAAAAAAAAAAAAAAAAAAAAAAAAAAAAAAAAAAAAAAAAAAAAAAAAAAA